>NZ_CP054044.1:4018151-4327240 GCF_013282745.1 Yersinia bercovieri ATCC 43970 | reverse complement strand
AAAGAGGGCATTGATGGTGCCTTGTCCGGCGACTATACCGCCTTGATCCTCGACATTATGTTGCCTGATATGAGTGGTATCGATGTGCTGCGGCAAGTGCGGAAAAAAAGCCGTTTACCCATCATTATGTTGACGGCCAAAGGCGACAATATTGACCGGGTTATCGGCCTTGAGATGGGGGCAGACGACTACATGCCAAAGCCATGCTATCCGCGTGAACTGGTAGCTCGGTTGCGTGCAGTACTGCGCCGTTTCGACGAACATCCAGACTTATCATCCACCGATGACAGCGTTATCACCCACGGGGATTTGACACTCAATCCGTCAACTCGTAGCAGTGAATGGCAGGGCAAGACATTTGATTTGACCGCCTCGGAGTTTAATTTGCTGGAGCTGCTGCTACGGTCACCGGATCGTGTGGTCACAAAAGATGAGTTATCAGATAAAGGGTTAGGGCGACCACGGGAAGCTTATGACCGCAGTGTCGATGTGCATATCAGCAATATCCGCCAGAAACTGGCCGCTCTGCCGGGGAATACCCTGAATATTGAAACGGTACGTAGTATTGGCTATCGCATCAGATAATCGCCATCAATGAAATGAGATAACATATGCGTGGACGATTGTTCTGGAAGATCCTGCTGGGTTTTTGGCTGACCTTTATTTTAATGACCCAGATGCTGTGGGTGGTGTTCTCCTTCTACGGCAATCGCCATGAACCGCCGGAGCGCGAGATGGCACGCCAGATTGCCAAATTACAAATAGCGTCAGCCGCTGCGGTATTGCATTCCGGCGGCTTGCCAGCGTTGAATGCAATGATTGCTGACTGGCCCGAGGCAGCTAAAAAGCAGTTATCAGTCTTGCCCGCCGCCATGATAGCGCCAATGGCTGGAGCCGTCCCCGTTGAGCAATCCGCCCCCAGCGGCAATGAACCTGAGCTTCATCGCTCGGAGGTCACGACCTGGGCCAAAAGCCCCGATGGGCAGGGTTATCGTATCAGCTATAACATTGATGGTTTGCGGGGGGGAGGTGAGCCTGGTGAGAAGCGCCGTGAAATACTCAATATTCCGATCCCGATGATTTGGATGGGGCTATTAGGCGGCCTGTTCTTCAGTGCGCTATTAGCCTGGAACCTGACGCGGCCAATGCGGCAGTTAAGGGCGGGTTTCGAGCGGGTGGCACAGGGCGATTTATCGGTGCGATTGTTGCCAGTGATGCGCCGTCGCCATGATGAGTTGACGGAAGTGGCGCGTGATTTTGACTCAATGGCCGAGCGCCTTGAGGCGCTGGTCAGCGCCCGTGAGCAGCTGCTGCATGATGTCTCCCATGAGTTACGTTCACCGCTGGCTCGCTTGCAATTGGCTATCGGGCTGGCGCGTCAGAATCCGGGTAACGTGGAGAACTCATTACAGCGTATTGAGCATGAGTCGCAGCGGCTGGATAAGATGATTGGTGAGTTATTGGCGCTTTCACGTGCTGAAAACCATGATTTGTCCGATGATGATGAATATTTCGATCTGCATGAATTAGTGAAAGTGGTGGTGAATGATGCTCGCTACGAGGCGCAGGTGCCGGGGGTGGAGATTCTGCTACAGGTCGCGCCACAGGCAGTCGAGTTCACCGTTAAAGGTAATGCCGAGCTGATGCGGCGGGCAATTGACAATATCGTTCGCAATGCACTGCGTTTCTCTGCCCATGCTCAACAGGTAAAAGTGGCGCTGTCAGTGGTTGATAAGAGTTATCAGATTCAGGTGGTCGATCAAGGGCCGGGGGTAGAGGCGAGTAAGCTATCCTGCATTTTCGACCCTTTCGTGCGCGTAAAATCTGCGATGTCTGGCAAAGGTTATGGCTTGGGGTTGGCCATTACGCGGAAAGTGATTCTAGCCCATGGCGGGCAGGTCGAAGCAAGAAATGGCGAGCTGGTGGGCTTGGTGATTACACTGCGGATACCACGTTGGGTTGCCGCTGATTAATTGATTTTAGCCAACAAAAACGGCACCCTTGGGTGCCGTTTCTTATTCGTAGCGAGAAATTACTTCTTAATACGAATAATTGGCGTCTCACCAACGGTGACACTGCCAGACAACTTGATCAGCTCTTTGATCTCGTCCATGTTGGAGATAACCACCGGCGTCAATGTAGACTTGGCTTTCTCTTCCAGCAGGGCCAGATTGAACTCAATAACCACATCACCTTTCTTGACGCGTTGACCCTCTTCTGCGATGCGTTTGAAGCCTTCGCCTTTCAGTTCAACAGTATCAATACCGAAGTGGACGAACAGCTCAATGCCGCTGTCTGATTCGATAGAAAAAGCATGGTTAGTTTCGAAAATTTTACCGATGGTGCCGTCAACAGGAGCAACCATTTTGTTGCCTGTCGGCTTGATGGCAATACCATCACCAACGATTTTCTCTGCAAAAACAACATCAGGTACATCTTCGATGTTGACGATTTCGCCAGACAGTGGTGCAACGATTTCAATAGTACCGCTGTCTTTTTTATCATCTGAAACCAGTGATTTCAGTTTATCGAACAAACCCATGATCTTCTCCTAAGTATTTATATTGGGCAGCGTTCCAGTATCGTGGAATTAGCAGAGCGTTTTTTCTTCGATGAATGTGGTAACTAAATCCATCAACTCCTTCGCTGTTGGTTGAGCCAATGCCTGCTCTGCCAACACTTTCACATCTTCGAAATTCGTATTGCGGATAATTTTCTTGATGCGTGGGATCGAAATCGCACTCATGCTGAACTCATCCAGCCCCATGCCCAATAGCAACAGTGTAGCACGTTCGTCGCCAGCAAGTTCACCGCACATTCCGGTCCACTTACCTTCAGCGTGAGATGCATCAATAACCTGTTTGATCAGCCCCAATACCGATGGCGACATTGGGTTATAGAGATGTGAAATCAGCTCATTACCACGATCTACCGCCAGAGTATACTGAGTTAGATCGTTTGTCCCAATACTAAAGAAGTCAACTTCTTTAGCTAAGTGGCGAGCGATGACCGCCGCCGCAGGTGTTTCAACCATGACACCGACCTCGATAGTTTCATCGAAGGTTTTGTTTTCTTCACGTAATTGGCTCTTCAGCAGCTCAAGTTCTGCTTTCAGCTCGCGTACTTCTTCAACCGAAATAATCATCGGGAACATAATACGCAATTTACCAAATGCTGATGCCCGCAAGATTGCTCGCAGCTGTGCGTGCAGAATCTCTTTGCGATCCATAGCAATACGGATGGCGCGCCAGCCCAGGAATGGGTTTTCCTCTTTCGGCAAATTCATGTACGGCAGGTCTTTGTCACCGCCGATGTCCATAGTACGGACGATCACGGCCTGAGAACCCATAGCTTCCGCAACGGCTTTATATGCCTGGAACTGCTCTTCTTCAGTAGGCAGTGAGTCGCGGTCCATGAACAGGAACTCGGTACGATACAGACCAACACCTTCAGCGCCATTACGTTCAGCACCGGCGATATCACGCACAGTACCAATGTTGGCAACCACTTCAACCTGATGGCCATCAAGCGTGATAGCAGGCAAGTCTTTCAGTTTGGCCAGATCATTTCTTTCGGTGATGTATTGATTATTCACCGCCCTCAACTGCTCAATAATATCAGCAGTTGGGTTTAAATAGACTTTGTTGTTTACTGCATCGAGGATCAAATAGTCGCCATTCTGCACTTGTTTGGTCACATCGGTGGTGCCGACGATAGCCGGTAACTCCAATGAGCGAGCCATAATGGAGGTGTGAGAGGTACGGCCACCTAAATCGGTGATGAACCCTAACACTTTATCCAGATTCAGCTGTGCGGTCTCTGATGGCGTCAAATCAGTTGCAACCAGAATCACTTCATCCTGAATGGCACTTAAATCGACAATGTTCAGGCCGAGAATGTTTTTCAGCAGGCGTTTACCGATATCACGTACGTCAGCGGCACGCTCTTTCAGGTATTCGTCATCCAGCTCTTCCAGGGCTTTTGCCTGCCCTTCAATCACTGAATAAGCGGCTGCGTCGGCAGTGGCATGCTCATCTTTGATGAGGGCTATGATTTCCTGCTCAAGCTCTTCGTCTTCCAACAGCATGATATGCCCTTCGAAGATAGCAGCTTTCTCTTCGCCGAGGCTTGCTTCAGCTTTGGTCTTAATCGCTTCCAACTGTTCTGCGGCCTTGGCCCGGCCAGTTTTGAAACGCTCGACTTCCTGCTCCACTTGGTCAGCAGAGATCTTTTTCCGGTTGATAACAATCTCATCTTCTTTCAGTAAAAGTGCTTTACCAAAAGCGATACCCGGTGATACTAAAATGCCTGAAATCATAACCCTACCTTACTCTTGACTGGTGTTAACTTAAAAAGCGTGCGTGATTACTCAAGCTCAGCCATCAGTTTTACCAGATGCTCAACAGCTTTCTTCTCATCTTCGCCTTCAGCAGAGATCGTAACAACCGTACCTTGGGTCAGGCCCAGAGTTTGCAGTTTGAACAGGCTCTTGGCGCTAGCGCTTTTACCGTTAGAGATCACAGTAATTTCAGACGCGAAGCCTTTTGCTTCTTTTACGAACTGGGCAGCAGGGCGGGTATGCAGACCGTTTGGTGCAGTAATAGTAACTTCTTGCTGGAACATTGTATTTCCCCAACTTATTGGATTTATGTTGTGGAGCTAAAGTTTAGTGTAAAACCGAAACTTTAGCCTGTATTGGTGCGCGTAAAACGAGACTATTTGACTCGCGCATGACTATGCCTCAACCACCGGCAAGTCACAAAGACAGTTTCTGATGCAACCTGAATTCAGGTCTAAAATCAGCACTGTCGTATCTAAGAATAATGCTCTCTTTACATTATGTCTTCAATCAGCGTGAGCTGATGACATTTTTTGTCACTTTGCATAACGCATTGCATAATAGATAAATCGATTCAGCCTGAGAAGCATCAAAGCTGCGATTAATTTCGCGTATCAAAATAATTGTCCGGTTAAATACTAAACCCAGAGGCTAAAATCAATCTTTATGTAGTAAAAACTTTGAAGTGCGCCACAAAAAAAGCACCCATAAGGGTGCTTTTTTAGCATTTAGTGCGACGGCATCACTACTGTTGCAGCTCTTGCTCAGTGAACAGATCTGCGAACAAAGCCGTGCTCAAATAGCGCTCACCCGAGGAGGGAAGAATAACCACAATTGTTTTGTCAGTAAAGCCATCTTCCTCAGAAAGTTTGACCGCCGCGGCAACCGCAGCGCCGGAAGAAATACCGGCTAAGATGCCCTCTTCATCCATCAAACGGCGGGCCATAGAGATGGCTTCGTCATTGGTTACCAGAGCAACACGATCAACCAGTGTTAGATCAAGGTTACCGGGAATGAAGCCAGCACCGATACCCTGAATTTTATGCGGGCCGGGTTTGATTTCCTGACCTGCTAATGCCTGAGTAATAACCGGAGAGTCGGTAGGCTCCACCGCAACTGTGGTAATCGCCTTACCTTTGGTGTTTTTGATGTAGCGGCTGACCCCGGTCAAGGTGCCACCGGTGCCCACTCCAGCGATAAAGACATCGACTTCACCATCAGTATCTTCCCAAATTTCTGGGCCGGTGGTTTTTTCATGAATTTCTGGGTTCGCTGGGTTACTGAATTGCTGCAAAATGAGGTAGCGGTCTGGATCAGTCGCTTGAATCTCTTCTGCTTTAGCAATTGCCCCTTTCATTCCTTTGGCGCCTTCGGTCAGCACCAGGTTGGCACCCAGCGCTTTTAGTAGCTTACGGCGCTCGATGCTCATAGTTTCAGGCATGGTCAGGGTTAATTTGTAACCGCGTGCGGCGGCAACAAATGCCAGCGCAATGCCGGTATTGCCGCTGGTAGGCTCTACCAGCTCTTTATCTGTCGTCAGAATGCCGCGTTTTTCAGCATCCCAAATCATATTCGCGCCGATACGGCATTTAACGCTAAAACTTGGATTACGTGACTCAACCTTTGCCAAAATGCGTCCGTTACCGATACGGTTCAAACGAACCAGCGGCGTATGGCCGATTGTTAAAGAGTTGTCTTCATATATCTTGCTCATAGCCCGTCCTTTAACTCTATGAAAATGTAGGAAACGTTCAAAGCATACGCTAACAGTATGGCTATGGAAGTAAGTAATTGGTATATCGATATGTGATTAGGAGATAAGAACATAATCACATGGAGAAAGTTATTTTTTTATAATTAGTTATAAAATAAAGGAATTTTAATAACTGAATCATCTTTTAAAAACAAAATAATCCGCCCTTAAAATTCTTCTGCAAAACCCCTGCAAAACTCTTCTGCTAAACTGGTCAGTTATTGCTCCACTTTAAACCGCGATAGTGATCCACTCCTTTCCTCTGTCGTCATTGTATTTATCCGTCATTGTTTGATTTTTGTGACCCAGTAGTGATTTTGTATCGATGCCTTGCTCGCGGTATAACCGTTCTGAAAGCGATCGCTGGTTCGTGAAATGTTGGTGGTATTTGATTAGCATTTATGCACACAAGGTTCTCTGGGTTCTATGTCAACAGGTACCGAGTCTGCTCACACTAAAAGATTCGATATTGTTCTCGCTAATCTTGGTGATAAGGCATTAAAACTGAACAAGATTTGCCACCCCTGATGGAAAAAATTCGAACTTGATACCGTGGACGAGACGTTATTGAACGGCTCATTGAAACCAAATGCATCAGTAAGGGGATTTGCAGTGTTTTCCTCACTGGATGATTCTGTATATAAGTCAACATTTGTAAAAGCATCAATTGATTGTAAGTAACATTAAGTAGCCTGCCACTGTGTTAAAGAAATCCGCCATCCGCGCGGAATTATCTATTTAAGGCCTCACCTAACTAGTTGAGGTTTTTTCATTTCTACATCCGTATGGTGCTGGGTTGGTTAATCCAATCGTTGTGAAACAGTACTCAGTGGAATGTGGTGAAGTGGTCAAGCCCGATAACCATTGCTGTTGTAGATACGAGGCTAGAGACCTCGGTGGCGGGCCAAATGAGATGCAAGAGATAATGGGATGGGCTATGTGAAGAGATTAATTATAGTGTTATCTATGGTGGTGATAATTGCGCTTGGCTTATTTTCACTAGGGAAATTAAAAGAAATCGCATGTCCAGCGCAATGTTAGATGGTTGGTTTCTGTTCGTATTTGCCCTAAGCATGGGAACTAAATGGCAGAAGGGCACAGTTGGTTTTGATACACACTACTGACCCCTACCACTACACTAGTACCCTAATTGTGCCCTTGGTGTGAAGTGACTACCGGGAAAGATCGACAACCATTCAGGCCCCTGAGTTAATAGCTCGAGGGCTTTTTTACATGTGGGATTATCCCCTATGTAGAATCAGAGGAATGTGGTTAAGCCGTTAAGTGCAAAGCCCGCCAAGGTGGATATCACAGCAACAAAGCTTACCCACCGACGAATAATGAGATCACACTCTCATTTTTAGCTATTACCATTTGCTCGGGAGACTCTGCCGTCATTAGTGTCAGTCTCGCCGATTATTCGGCATCCTTAAGCTTATTTGTCGCTGATTATAAAAGCGATTTTACCCGCCATCAGTTCATTTATTTGAGCTGTTGTCTCCGCAAAGAGATGATGACATTAAGTTCCGGATGCCGATGGCGGGTGTTTTTTATATACAAAAGCACATTGGGTTAAGTCGATGAAGGATCGCCGGAGGTATCCAGTGTGCTTACCTATTTCCGCCATTAGCTCAGGAGGATAGAGCGGTCATGTCTGTGGATATGAGGGTGCAGGGTTCAAGTCCCTGATGGCGGTCCAAATGAGTCACAATAGAAAAGCGCGTCGGGTTGTGCTGATTGGTATTATCGGCGTCTTCTGGGGAATGACCCGATGCGCTCCTCCATTTTGACTTAGTATAAATATTATGGAAAACACGAAGCCCTGACTCTAGCCAATCAGGGTTTTTGCTTTCTACATTCGCCTGAGCATCACTGAATAACGAGTTCACATCCCAATCTATTTAGGACATTGCTGCAGCAGTGGTTGGTGTTCAAGCGAATGTGGTGAATACGTGACCTACTGCTCGCGATGAAAAGGGCATAGAATGATTACTCCTCTGAATTGGAGGTTGCATGATCAAGAAGATTTTAAACAGTAAGTTGGCAGGCTATATCGTAGGAATACTGATTGCGATTGGCCTTGGCGAAAGCTTCATCACGACTCGCGAAGAAGCGGACAAATTCGCTAAATAACCCAGTAACTAAGTTTAAGGCTGCCTATTCAGGTGGCCTTTTTCCGTTTTAGCCCATCAGTCACCCAATCAACTCCACACACTATTAACAGATGAGTGGCTGCACTGGTGGTCATTGTGTCAGCGCTGTTTTTTAACAGTTACCGCCTCTCAAATTGTTGTTTTAAAAAATATCTTACTGACCATTTTCCACTTCCACCAGAATCAGTGTAGCCATCAATCCTAAAACGGTGACTCAGAACTATCACGCAGATTTACATGGCTTATATCGGCCCATTTGGCAGATGCATCAGGACACTTGAAATATTGACACATCGTCCCGATATATTGAATAAACCCCCCCTCATTTAAAACATTGTATAATAATGCTGGCCCAGTAATAATTATAGTCTGTTCTAATCTACAGTGGCTAAGAAATGGATTAGGTACTGACATTTTAGAAAATGGGTCATACTCTAAGTTTGAACGTTTCTTTGACCATGTATAGTTTTCGTTGATTGGGGCAGAATAATTTCTTTCTATAGAATCTAGCATCAATTTAATCCAAGGGTGGTTTGGTGCTACCGCAATTATATTATTTTGAATTGCAGCTCTCCCTGGAACAACCTCTCTTACAGAGAAACCATATTGACTTTGAACCGCAGATACATTCAACTTTGAGTATAACTCTGCATCTAGATCTAAATAAACCCCGCCAATATGATATAGAATCAATAAGCGTAATATATCTGATGCTGCGGCATAATTCCTATAGGCGCCAATAGACTCACGTATAAATGCGCTGTAGTTTCTTACGTTTACCTCTTTTAAATACTCGCCAATAACTCTAACTTCTATGTTATTTACAAAGTACAGTTTACTCTCTCTTAAGAAAAAATCCGCATATGAATTTGCATCTACAATTACCGCTTTTAGACGATAATATTCTGAATAACTATCAGTCCAGATAATGAATTTAAATCCAATGGAATTTTTGACAACATGATTAATCACTCTGCAAATTTGATTTGTATTTAATGGTGAACCTAACCAAATATAATGTATGATTGAAGGAACCGTTGTGTTCACTGGCATAATTGGTGGGTTATAAGGTTTTTCATTGGTTTTTTTGTGTTTTACATTCTCAGTCTCACCAAAACTAATACTTATTGGTCTTTTCATTGTAATTTTCCATTCATTGGTTTCTAAAACTAAATTGGCATAGTCCTATTAGTTACACTACAAACGAGAGCATATATTTAATAGGTTAATTGTCTGTGGCGTCAGATTATTTACCAGATTGAGATAATAAAAAAAGGTCTCAGTTGATAAGGTTTAGTCACACATTTTACGCCACTCGTCATTTTCGGGGGCCTCCACTGGAACCTTATTTCAATCATACAGCCAGCGGCTTGCCTTGGCTGATTCGATAAGCATATGGACTGTAAGCGGCTCAGGTTTATGACGGTCTGATTTTAAGCGCTCATGAAGAATACTATTAGGCAAAAAAGGAAAAACCACCTGGGGAAAATAACGCCTCCAGTATATTTTGCTGCAATCGACATTAAACTTTTCAGAATATTTATCCATTAACTCATAGATATCTTCGGGAACTGTTTGATGTTCACCGGTACTGAGCGATGAATCTATCTGTAACTGACAACAACGCAACTCATCTTTGACGAATTGTAGTACCGCCTCATGAGTGTTCATTCCAAACGATCCCTTGACGAAACAATGAGGTTGTAACGGTGAACACTTCTATACCCGATAATACTAATATCATAAGCTGTAATGGCTACACCTAGCCAAGGTATCCACCTACCGATGAGCCCACCCAAACTTGTCGATCTTGCCCAGCCTCCACCAATTAATGTCTTCCATGTTGGTGATCTCCAGCGATTGTTAAGGCGACATGAGATCATGCGACGAAGGGATAAATGATAGAAGGCTAGTGCCGGGGGGGCTGTATGTGGCTTACCGGGGACGGGAATGATGTTCAATCCTCCAAGAATGAAAGCAAAAGCAACGATATCTATCCCGTTGAATTGCTTTTCAACTTCATCAACAGTGACCCAAAAAGCTAATTCACCCTGAGACAGATTGTGCATTTCTTTAAAATAATAACCACTTACTTGCTCAACCGTATCCATAGCCTTCCCTGATTGTTACAGTATTGTTTCAATCATATTGGGTTTTATCTAATTACTCCTAATGATTTAAGCTCCGAATGTTCTGAAAATAGAGTGGTATTATGGACGCAGCCCGAAAGACTGCGTACCAGTTATGTTAATTTCACTAAGGCTGAAACCAATCATCAGCGCTTTCCCACGTCTCCTGCAAAATCTCTTCGACCGTCTTTTTATCCTCGCTAGCCCCGCCCAGCACTGTTAATTCATCGGCACCCGCAAATCTAACCTTCACGTGAATATCGCTAAATTTACGACTGAGGCGTTTTGTTAATTCTTCCGTCAGTGCATTGGTATAGCCAAGAGGAAAACTCTTGGCGTTCAGCTTATCTATCGTCACTTCGACACGCAGCATAAATTCCCCTCAAGTTAAATATCGATAACCAGCCACTGTTCGGCTTCATTAAACATTTCCTCAACCAGTCGATTGATAATAGCTTTAGTGCGGTCCTCTTCTGACATTCTGTGCAATAGTATTCTGAAAATGACAGCAGTCGCTGCATGTGTATTGAGTTACGTAAAATAGACTTACATTTTGAAAGTTCTCATTCGTATAACTAGTGCGGTAGTCTGTGCTAGCTGGGAACTCGTAGCGAAGTAGATTATTCCTATTTTATCCACACTGAATAATGAAAGGACAACATTATGGCGGATAGCAACCTAACACTCACGACTAACCACAGATTACTTAATATTATATCCCGAGATACAAATATTATTTTTTTTAACAATGTAGTTCATTTTATAAATGGATTAGATATCAGACAGTTGGACGTTTTTGTGGGTACTTTAAATTCTTCAGCTCGGACATTCAGATTATTAAAGAAATATGCTGGGGGAAATGCTGATGCACAGAAAATTTTGGATAATATGTATGGCGGGATTATTTCTCACATGTTTGAACCAAGAGGAAGTGCTAACTATAAATATTATATTTACGACCCCATAACAAGTGTTATTTCCTTCTTTTCGCATAATCTTCGGGAATGTTTGCCAAGTTCGATATCAAATGTATTGTTCTATTTTTGCGGTGATATCTATCAAACATACACTAGAATTAATGAAAATACGCTTTTAAATACTTTCCCACAAGCGGTATCCATTGGTTCGGGTTTGGCATCTAATTTACTAGCTACTGTAACACATGATTATAATAAGGATTCTTCTACTGCCACTCCTGCCGCTCCTACGGGTAATACTACCTTCATAATTGATAGTGCTTTTAAAGCAAGCGTAGCCGTTTGGTTCGTCATGTCTGCATTGAGTAATACTGCAAAATCTTATTATACTTATAACGAAACTCGCCTAAAGATGCTTGGTGATATAGCCTCACTAAGGCAGAGTGGTATAAAATTCTTTAATGATATAAATGAAAAATATTCATCAAAAGATGATGTTCTGTTGGACTTAATAAATCATCATAATGATTATATAAATTATAAGGAACCTTTAAGTCGCATACTTAATTCAACATTATATGTCCCCGACAATGCAGGTACTTATCAGTTAGATATGGATAAGGCCTTTTATTTAGGTGGTGTTGATTATACTTATGAGCAAGCCAAGATATGGGAAGCTCTATTGATAATGGCTACGACTCATACAGTACCCACAGCCCGGAACCAAACAAGATCGCAGATCCCCAGACCAGTAGTCATACCACAAAATGTAAGCCCTCACAGGCCTAGGGCAAGCACACTGGGAGTCCGACCCGCCTGGAGATAATTCTGAGTCATTGCCAACTGAACTCGATAATAAAATGACTTATTGCTAGCCACCAGTTATGGGGTGGCATATTCCATTTTTTATGATTTCTTGCCATGCCACCTCCCATTAAGTTGCTGCTTGTATAAACAGTAATTAATTCTTTTTCTGTTGAAAAAGCTTTCTGCAAAACTATTTTTCTTTACTTGATAATCAATAAGTTACAAAGACCACTTTTAAATATTTTTTACGAATAAAAGGGTCAGCATCCATTGATAAATCATATGATTGTTGGCCCTTGGTGTATCTAAGTAATTGGTATATCGATATGTGATTAGGAAATAAGTTTTAATCCCAATAACAAGGGCGTGACCGGCACGCCCATAGATGATTATCGTGATGGTTGAATAAACTGCTCGCGGTAGCGATCAACCCACATTGCTGTGGCACCGCAGACTGCAACTGGCATAATCACCAAATTGAGAAAGGGAATCATGGTGAATAAGCTCACCAGTGCACCAAATTGCAGGTTATCGACTTTATTCTGGCGTAGCGCACTGCGCATCTCCTGGAAACTCACTTTATGGTTATCAAAGGGATAATCGCAATATTGAACTGATAGCATCCAGGCGCTGAATAAGAACCACAGAACCGGGGCCAGTGTTTGACCGATGCCCGGAATAAAGTACAGCAGCAGTAACACTAAGGCTCGTGGCAGGTAGTAGGCCAATTTGCGCCATTCACGCGCCATAATGCGCGGCAGATCTTTCATTATGCCGATGATACCGGTGTCTGGCAGGGGCTTACCGGTTAGGCTAGCCTCCAGTTGCTCGGCCAGTAAACCGTTAAAAGGGGCCGCGATAAAATTGGCAAGGGTACTGAACAGGTAACTGAATACCAGCAATACCGAAATCACCATAATTGGCCACAGCAAATAGCTCAGCCACTGTAACCAGTCGGGCACATGGCTCATCAATTGTGGTACCCAGTCACCTATACGATTGAATAACCACCAGAAAGCGCCTCCCATCAGCAGAATATTCACCAGTAACGGCAAAATAACAAATCTTCGGATGCCCGGACGAGAAATCAGCTGCCATCCCTGGGCAAAATAGTGGACACCACTGACCTTTTTTACCGCTTTTTGCGTATACGCCATGCCATTCAGTTCTCTATTTGCTTATCGACCCGGGTATCATATCGGTATGATTTCCCACTGCATAGTCACATATTGTGCGAAAAGTGAGCGAAACATCTAGCATAATCATCTTTCTTCGAAGAAAATTGAGCACGGACTTGCACTTGTGTTCGTTGGGAAATAGAGTTAAAGGGTGAATGTTTGCCGCGGTGGCAATGTATTGGAACAACAGAGATAGTAATGATGCAGGATTTGCGTCTGATATTAATCGTTGTTGGCGCGATCGCCATAATAGCGTTGTTATTGCATGGTTTATGGACCAGCCGTAAAGAACGCTCATCACTTTTTCGCGATCGCCCAGTTAAACGTCTGAAACAAGAACGTGTTGAAACCCCGATCGAGAGTCTCGATGAAGGGGTAGGAGAGGTGCGCGTCCGCACCGCTCATCCACAGGAGAAGCCTTCGTTTAGTCATACTGATGACGATGATGAAGAAATGCCGGTTATTCAGCATGATGATGCTAAGCCGGCTCAGGTGAAGACAGAATCTCGTCAGCAGCCTTTTGCTTCCGTGCAAACAGAATATGACGACCCTCTTTTGGGTGGGCTATCTGCTGAGCAACCACCGCATGAGTCACAGCGTGATCCTTTGCTTGGATCGGTTGACGAATCCTATTCACAACCGCGACACGTAGAGCCACAACATGCGGCAGAACCGGCACCTCGTACGGTTCCACAGCCCGAACCTGTTGCTCCTGCTCCTGAGGTGAAACCGCAAAAACTGAAAGAGACCGTTTTGGTGCTGCATGTTGCCGCGCATCACGGTGGTGCGCTAGGTGGCGAGTTGCTGCTACAGAGTGTTCTTCAGTCTGGTTTCCAGTTTGGCGAGATGGGCATTTTCCATCGTCATCTTAGCCCCGCAGGCAGTGGCCCAGTACTATTTAGTCTGGCGAATATGGTCAAACCCGGCTCCTTTGACCCCGATACCATGGCTGATTTCTCAACGCCGGGTGTCTCAATGTTTATGATGGTGCCGTCTTATGGCGATGCACATCAGAACTTTAAGCTCATGTTGCAATCAGCCCAACGTATTGCCGATGATGTCGGTGGTGTGGTGTTGGATGATGAACGCCGTATGATGACCCCGCAAAAACTGGAAACGTATAAGGCGCGCATCCGCGAAGTGCTGGAAGCAAACGCAACCGCCTAATCACGTTGCCTCGCAATGAACCGAATTAACCCGAACCCCCGCATGCCGGGGGTTTTTTATCTTTGATGGTGAGCTATGGAATCGATAATTCAGCAAATTAATCAACTAAGAACCTCATTGCGCCATCACGAACATCAATACCATGTGTTGGATGCCCCAGAGATCCCTGATGCTGAATATGACCGCCTGATGCAGCAACTGCGTGATTTGGAAAGCCAACATCCCGAACTGATTACCAGTGACTCACCGACGCAGCGGGTGGGCGCAGCCCCTCTTGATGCGTTTGAGCAAGTTAAGCATGAAGTGCCGATGCTCTCTCTCGATAACGTGTTTGATGAAGAGAGCTATTTGGCGTTTGATAAGCGGGTGCATGATCGCCTGAAACGCACCGAGCCGCTGACCTTTTGCTGCGAGCTGAAGTTAGATGGTCTGGCGGTCAGTTTACTGTATGAAGATGGCGAACTGGTCAGGGCGGCAACCCGTGGTGATGGCACCACCGGTGAAAATATTACCGCCAATGTGCGCACCATTCGTGCTATTCCGCTGCGTTTACACGGGGATAACATCCCACGTCGGGTTGAAGTTCGTGGCGAAGTCTTTATGCCACAGGCCGGTTTTGAGCAACTGAATGACGAGGCGCGCCGTAAAGGTGGCAAGGTTTTCGCTAACCCACGTAATGCCGCCGCGGGATCATTGCGCCAGCTTGATCCTCGCATCACGGCGAAACGGCGATTGGCTTTCTTCTGTTATGGCGTTGGTTTGTTGGATGGCGGCGAGCTGCCACGCAGCCATATTCAGCGCCTGATGCAATTTAAGGCCTGGGGCTTACCGGTCAGTAATCGAGTGCAGCTCTGCACCGGTAGTGAGCAGGTTATTGCTTTTTATCGTCAGGTTGAACAGGATCGCGCCGGTTTAGGCTTTGATATCGATGGTGTGGTTATCAAGGTTGATGATCTCGATTTGCAAGAGCAGTTGGGCTTTGTGGCGCGCGCCCCTCGTTGGGCAACCGCGTTTAAGTTTCCAGCCCAAGAGCAGATAACACAGGTCCGCGAAGTTGAGTTTCAGGTGGGGCGCACGGGGGCTATCACGCCAGTTGCCCGTCTGGAACCGGTGCAGGTGGCGGGTGTGATTGTCAGCAACGCGACCTTGCATAATGCCGATGAAATTGAGCGTCTTGGCTTGCGCATTGGCGATACCGTCATTGTGCGCCGTGCTGGCGATGTGATCCCGCAAGTGGTGGGGGTGGTGATGGAGCAGCGCCCGCAGGATGCGAAAGAGATCACATTCCCAGAGCACTGCCCGGTGTGTGGTTCTGATATCGAGCGGGTAGAAGGCGAGGCGGTTGCCCGCTGTACTGGTGGCCTATTCTGCGCGGCGCAACGCAAAGAGGCGCTTAAGCACTTTGTCTCCCGTCGGGCGCTGGATGTGGACGGCATGGGCGATAAAATTATCGAGCAGTTGGTGGAGAAACAGTATGTCGAGAACCCGGCGGACTTATTCGAGCTGACGGCAGGTAAACTCACCGGGCTGGATCGGATGGGGCCAAAGTCGGCACAAAATCTGATTGTGGCATTAGAGAGAGCAAAACAGACCACCTTTGCTCGCTTCCTGTATGCCTTGGGTATCCGCGAGGTGGGGGAGGCGACGGCAGCTAACCTGGCCGCTCACTTTCGCAATATGGCAAACCTGCGCGCAGCTGATATTGATGAACTGAAAAGTGTGCCAGATGTCGGTGAAGTGGTGGCTAAACACGTGTTGAACTTCCTCGGCGAGGAGCACAATCAGCGAGTGATCGAAGCGCTGGAGAAGGTGATCAGTTGGCCAGAGCCGCAGCAGATTATTGCTGAAGAGATCGACAGTCCATTTGCCGGTAAAACAGTGGTCCTGACTGGCTCACTAACGATCCTCTCGCGGGACGAAGCGAAAGATCGCCTGACTGCCCTAGGGGCAAAAGTGAGTGGCAGTGTCTCCAGGAAAACCGATCTGGTGATAGCCGGTGAGGCTGCGGGGTCAAAATTGGTGAAAGCGCAGGAGCTAGGGATAACAGTTATTGATGAAGCTGAGATGATCCGTTTGCTGGGTGAATAGTTCTAACATCAGAGGACAGTATGGAAAAAGAGAATCTGATTGAGATTGCCAATACTCGGATGCCTTTTGGTAAATATCAGGGGCGAGTATTGATCGATCTGCCCGAAGAGTACTTGCTGTGGTTCGCCCGCAAAGGTGAATTTCCACAAGGTAAGCTGGGGATGCTGATGGAACTGACGCTGACAATTAAGGTGGAAGGGTTAGAGAGCTTAGTTATGCCGCTTAAACGGGGCTAAAACATGGCGGTGGGCGTAATCTGTCCATCGCCATGGATCGGTTTTATCGGGTACAAACAGCTTAAATATAGACGTCAATCTGGTTTTGAGTAGAAGGGCGGTTGACCCCATCACCTGTCGGCGTACTCGCGCTTAGGCTATCGTTTTTACCCTCTTTGGCTTTTTCCGCTTCCTGCGCCTCAATACTGGCGATTTGAGCTTGCAGCGCGACAATTTGATCCTGAATCTGTCGCTGCTGTTTTCGCAACTCATCAGCCGTCAGACCAGAGTCTTTTAAGGTGCTTAATTTCTCGGTCAGCTTTTGGATCTGCTGATAAATAGACTTAATCTGTGCGGCAGCGCTGCTGTCGGAAGAGCTACTGCTGCTTACTGACGCAGATGCTGCTGAAATCGTGTTCGACATCATGACTCCTTAGAAAAACGTGGGTGGAGTAATGCTTATCGACGACAGAGTATTAACCTTTAATCTTCTATGGCTGTTTTACATAATCTTATCACTAACTTATCACTTGGCGTTTTTATGAGCGCCTAAACAGGGTTCTAAGCGGCTAAACCACCAAACGCAACTCAGGCCAATGTTGTTGCCAGCCTTTACTGGTTATTCGTTGGTGATAGGTGTCGATTTCACCGTTTTTAGGATTCAAAGTAATAGTTCGGGTAAATAGCGCATCCAACCCCCACGGAGCCACCAATTCGATATCCCCACACTCTTTGAGCCTGGCACCAATCGCCGTTTCCACTTCAACCCAATAGCTGATGGCATCTTCTGTGCTGCGATAGGGCTGACGACCACTGCGCAGGTGCATTCTGGCCTGGTTTTTTACTGACCAGGGGAAGGAGGCGTGCTGAGACGCGGCGTTTTGCCGTAACTGCGCCTCTAGCTGTAAATCATGCCGCTCGCTGATGTTTTGCTTATCAAAATAGACTAAATCAATATCATTGAGTGGTGTAGGAGAGTGATGACCGTGGAGCTGATCCCACACGAGATTGCGGACAAATCCTGCGGCCAGACACCACTGATTTAGCCCGAGTTCGCGGGCAATAGACAATGCCTGCATACGATAAGAGTCAGCATAGAGCCATTGAATGATTTGTTGCTGCTGATCCATACCCTATTCCTAAAGTCATCAATGCATTTAGAGTGTGCAGGATAACAGGGGTCAATGACAAAACGGAGGTGCATTTAAAACGAGGCGCGTGACAAGGATGGGCGCTGGAAAGCAAAAACCGGCCATGAGCCGGTTTTTTAAAGAGTGGTGGAGCTAGACGGGATCGAACCGTCGACCTCTTGCATGCCATGCAAGCGCTCTCCCAGCTGAGCTATAGCCCCACAAATGTGGTTGTTCGTGCTGATTTATCTCTGTGCCACCCATTTAACCCATCTGATTAGGCGATAAAGCGCACTGATCAAAAAGGTAAAATTTGGTGGAGCTAGACGGGATCGAACCGTCGACCTCTTGCATGCCATGCAAGCGCTCTCCCAGCTGAGCTATAGCCCCAATGCGCACATAATAAATCGTGTGAACGGGGCGCATGATATGAAACCGCTGAAACAGTGTCAACGGCTAATTCTATTTCTCGTGTTAAGCGCTGAAAAAGCCGCCAAATCAGTCAACAAACAGCAGAATAAATGGAATCCTGCTCACAATTAATGATGCTATCCATATAAAAAAGGCGGCTGAGTAGCCGCCTGATCATATTAAGAATGCTCAGTTATTGCTGTTGCGCTTCGCGTTCGCTGATAAAGGCCAGTGCTTTATCAATTCGGGCCAGTGAACGAGCCTGACCGATAGCATGAACGGTCACATCCATACCCGGTGATTGGCCGGCACCAGTGACGGCAACACGCAGCGGCATACCCACTTTGCCCATACCTACAGCTAACTCGTCAGCAGTGCCCTGAATGGCATTGTGCACGTTTTCCGTGGTCCAGTCAGTGATAGCGGCAAGTTTAGCTTTGACTGCTTCAAGCGGCTGGCGGGCAACCGGGCGCAGATGTTTTTTAGCGGCGTCAGCATCGAACTCATCAAATTCTTCATAGAAGTAGCGGCAAGATTCCGCCATCTCTTTCAGTGTCTTGCAGCGCTCACCCAGCAGCTTAACAATTTCAACCAATTCAGGGCCGTTACGGGTATCGAGACCCAACTGCTCGATATGCCACGACAGCTGCACGGCAACATGTTCTGGCGGCAAGCTATTGATATAGTGATGGTTCAACCATTGCAGTTTTTCAGTATTGAAAGCACTGGCTGATTTGCTCACCGCATCCAGTGTGAATAGCTCGGTCATTTCGGCAACCGAGAAAATCTCTTGATCACCATGAGACCAGCCCAAACGCACCAGATAGTTCAGCAGTGCTTCTGGCAGGTAGCCGTCATCACGGTATTGCATGACGCCAACCGCGCCGTGACGTTTAGAGAGTTTTTTGCCGTCATCACCGAGGATCATTGAAACGTGGGCATATTCAGGAACAGGTGCTCCCAATGCTTTTAGAATATTAATCTGGCGCGGGGTGTTGTTGATATGGTCTTCACCACGAATAACATGTGTGATCTCCATATCCCAGTCATCAACTACCACGCAGAAGTTATAGGTTGGTGAACCATCAGTACGGCGGATAATTAAGTCATCCAACTCTTGGTTGCTGAATTCGATCGGCCCACGGATTTTATCGTCGAAAATGACCGAACCTTCCTGCGGGTTACGAAAACGCACTACCGATGGCTCATCAGCACTGTGGGTACAGTGGCTATCGCGGCAGCGGCCATCGTAGCGAGGTTTCTCGCCATTGGCCATTTGAGTCTCACGAAGCTCATCCAGGCGCTCTTTAGAGCAGTAGCAACGATAAGCGGTGCCTTTTTCCAACATTTGGTCAATCACGGCATTGTAGCGATCGAAACGTTTAGTTTGGAAATACGGGCCTTCGTCCCAATCCAGATTCAGCCAGTTCATACCGTCCATAATGGCATCAATAGCTTCCTGGGTTGAGCGCTCAAGATCGGTGTCTTCTATGCGCAGCACAAATTCACCGCCTAAATGACGGGTGAATAACCAGGAGTAGAGCGCGGTACGTGCGCCACCGACATGGAGATAGCCAGTAGGACTGGGTGCAAAACGGGTTTTGATTTTCATTGGGATCGATGCCTTATTACGCTACGCCGACCAGCAGACGCCGGTTGTTGCTCGAAATTCGAAAAAGTAGGCGCCATTCTACCACCCTCAGGTAATTCCTCAACGATGTTACCAGTAGGCAATCGATGATTACTGACAGATATAGCTAAACAAACGTTCATAGCGGCGATAAATATAGCATCCTGTCTAAATTTGCGGCGAACGGTTGTTTTCGTTTTAAAAACCGTTGACTCACTTCGAACTATCCCTATAATGCGACTCCAACAACACGGCGGGGCGATTAGCTCAGTTGGTAGAGCATCTCCTTTACACG
Source organism: Yersinia bercovieri ATCC 43970 (assembly GCF_013282745.1). NCBI lineage: Bacteria > Pseudomonadati > Pseudomonadota > Gammaproteobacteria > Enterobacterales > Yersiniaceae > Yersinia > Yersinia bercovieri. Next base: position 4,307,028 of record NZ_CP054044.1, on the reverse strand, counting down.
GAGGGGGTCATCAGTTCGAATCTGGTATCGCCCACCAAACTCGGCGTGTTGTGAATAGAAGCAGTAAGTGAGATAGATGAGGGCGATTAGCTCAGTTGGTAGAGCATCTCCTTTACACGGAGGGGGTCATCAGTTCGAATCTGGTATCGCCCACCACTCGTCACTCATGGTTTTAAGTATTAGGTTTCAAGTAGTAGAAGTGGGCGATTAGCTCAGTTGGTAGAGCATCTCCTTTACACGGAGGGGGTCATCAGTTCGAATCTGGTATCGCCCACCACTTCTTTTACTCGTATTATCAATATAGTGGGCCGTTAGCTCAGTTGGTAGAGCAGTTGACTTTTAATCAATTTGTTAAAGGTTCGAGCCGAGCGAAGCGAGACAGCAACGCGCTAGCGTTGACCCGAAGGGCGAGTCTGCAGGAGGAGTAATCCCGCACGATGAGCATCGAATTGTCATTAAGCAGTAAATACATAATGGGCCGTTAGCTCAGTTGGTAGAGCAGTTGACTTTTAATCAATTGGTCGCAGGTTCGAATCCCGCACGGCCCACCATTATGTAGCAGTACAAGTTATCCAGCACGACCCATGATTATTTCAAGCACCCAATTATCCCCCCCAAAAAAACACTCCATACCCTCAAACTGCTTCCAACTAATCAATGTTTCCATCAATCCTGACATTAAATTCCTTCAGCACATATTCTCCAGCCTGTCAGTTTCCAAATAAGTCATCACTCAAACAGATTCCTCAGCCCTGAATCGCAGACATAAAAAAAGGCGCCGTAGCGCCTTTTTAGCGAGTTTTTTCTGAAGCTTAGAGCACCAGGCCCGCGATAGAGGCGGACAGCACACTGACCAGTGTAGAGCCGTATAGCAGTTTCAGGCCGAAGCGAGAAACCACGTTGCCTTGATGTTCATTCAGACCCTTAATCGCACCGGCTACAATACCGATAGAGGAGAAGTTAGCGAATGAAACCAGGAATACGGACAAAATACCCACGCTACGTGGTGACAGTGTTGATGCGACTTTCTGCAAATCCATCATTGCCACGAATTCGTTAGAGACCAGTTTGGTTGCCATGATGCCACCGACTTGCAAAGCTTCATGAGTCGGTACGCCCATGACCCAGGCAAACGGGAAGAACACATAGCCCAGAATCCCCTGGAAGCTAATCCCGAACAGCAAGCTGAATAAGGCATTCATTGCGGCAATTAATGCGATGAAACCAATCAACATAGCAGCAACGATAATGGCTACTTTGAAACCAGCCAGGATATATTCACCCAGCATTTCAAAGAAACTTTGGCCTTCATGCAAGTTGCTGAGTTGTAACTCCTCTTCATCTTCCGCTTTATACGGGTTGATCAACGACAACACGATAAAGGTACTGAACATGTTAAGCACCAGTGCTGCGACCACGAATTTCGCGTCCAGCATTGACATATAAGCACCGACAATCGACATAGAGACTGTCGACATTGCGGTCGCCGCCATGGTGTACATGCGTTTTTCAGACATTTTGCCCAAAATGTCTTTATAAGCGATGAAGTTTTCAGACTGGCCCAGAATCAATGAACTGACGGCGTTGAATGATTCCAACTTGCCCATGCCATTAACTTTGGATAATAGAGTCCCGATAATCCGAATAACGATCGGCAGCACTTTGATGTATTGCAAAATACCAATCAGAGCAGAGATAAAGACGATAGGGCATAACACTCTTAGGAAGAAGAATGCGAGACCTTTATCACCCATATTGCCAAAGACAAAATCAGTACCGGTAGCGGCAAATCCAAGTAATTTGTCGAATAGACCGGCGAATCCTTTCACAAAACCTAATCCAGCTTCCGAATGAAGGAAGAAGTACGCCAATAACACTTCAATAACCAGCAATTGAATAACAAACCGAATGCGAATACTTTTACGATCTTTACAGATCGCCAAAGCTAATATGGCCACCACGACTAAGGCCAACGCAAACTGCAGAATATGGGACATGTGTGCTCCAAATTTGAGGCAGGCTAGATTTTGGTGGACATTTTATGTAACGGCTACATTAAAAACGAGATGTAAGTTGCAAATATAGAAATTCGTTTTCATAAATGCAAACAAATTAGTGGGGTTGGTCACAAAAAAAACGCTGTTAATCATTTGCTGTGGCAGTAGGTTAGCTATGCTAGCTTGAATAATTGTAGCGCCTGCCTTGAAAATAGTAATGTCACATTTAGCTCAACTTTTTAGTAGCCAAAAGCCAATGATGACGAGATGGCTGATTAATTGGGATCGCCTATTAAAGAGATAATTTTTGCCGATCTAAATGCGCTTGATAATTATTATCATTTAGATATTATGGATAGCAAGTAAAGAAGGCCTCATTTTCCAAGGGTATTACTGAATGCTAAATAGCCGTGTTGTCGATACCTCCCGCCGTACATCAAGGAGAGTTAAACTTTCCCTGATGGGGCCTGCTTTTATCGCCGCCATTGCTTATATTGATCCCGGTAATTTTGCGACTAATATTCAGGCCGGTGCTTCGTTCGGTTATACCTTGCTGTGGGTGGTGGTGTGGGCCAATGTGATGGCGATGTTAGTTCAGCTGCTCTCCGCCAAACTCGGTATTGCGACGGGCAAGAATCTGGCGGAGCATATCCGCGACCGCTTCCCCCGACCCGTGGTTTGGGCATATTGGGTGCAAGCTGAGATTATTGTGATGGCGACCGATCTGGCTGAGTTTATCGGGGCCGCCATCGGCTTCAAATTGCTGCTGGGCGTCACGCTACTGGAAGGGGCGGTGCTAACCGGGATTGCCACTTTCCTGATTCTGATGCTGCAAAATAGGGGGCAAAAGCCTATCGAGTTAGTGGTCGGCGGCTTGCTATTGTTTGTCGCGGCCGCCTATATCGTAGAGCTGATTTTCTCTCAACCCAATATTGCCGCACTTGGTCGTGGGATGCTCATTCCAAATTTACCCAATGGTAACGCCGTATTTTTAGCCGCCGGTGTGCTGGGGGCGACCATCATGCCGCATGTTATTTATCTGCATTCAGCATTGACTCAGGCGGAAGGGAGCGAGTCCAAAGCTCAGCGCTATGCTTCGACCCGATTTGATGTGGCGATTGCGATGACAATCGCCGGTTTTGTCAATCTGGCGATGATGGCAACTGCCGCTGCGGCTTTCCATTTCAGCGGTTATCAGGACGTCGCTGAGATAGAAGAGGCCTATTTGACCCTACAGCCGCTGCTGGGTAATGCCGCTGCCACTGTTTTTGGTTTGAGCTTAATCGCGGCGGGGCTTTCATCGACGGTGGTGGGTACGATGGCGGGGCAAGTGGTGATGCAGGGTTTTGTGCGGTTTTATATTCCAATGTGGCTGCGCCGCTCGGTGACCATGTTGCCCTCCTTTATTGTCATTTTGGTAGGAATAGATGCAACACAGATATTAGTGATGAGCCAGGTATTACTGAGTTTTGGTATTGCGCTGGCACTGGTGCCACTGCTGGTTTTCACCGGTAATAAAGAGTTGATGGGGGATTTGGTCGATACAAAACTCACCCAAATTCTAGGTAAATTAGTCGTCTTATTTGTGATTGGGCTAAATGCTTATCTGCTGATTAGCTTAATTTAACCTCTGGAAGCTGGCGGGGGGCAACAACGCGCCAGCGCCCCTTTAGTTAATCATCGCCGTGATGACCGTGGCCATGGCCTTTACCCTGATGATGTTTTTTACCTTGATAATGTTTTTTACCGTGTTTGTCATAGTGCTTATCGTATTTCCAGTAGCGCCCTTCACGGTAATAGTAGTTCTTCTTCCACCAGTCTCTACCTTGCCAGCGATGTCCATCCCAGTAGTGTCCATGGCGGTTACGTTCGCCTAAATCCCGCCCTTGATGATCATGCCACCATTGGCGGTCACGCCAGTCATAACCATCCCAATAGTTACCGCTGCGATCTTGCTCGCCAATGTTTAAAGTGACACTGGGTAATAACTCAATGCTCTCAGCATTAGCCATCGGAATGAGTGGTAGCCAGGCTAATATGGTTATCAGCAACAGCGGTTTTACCCTTCTTGGTCTTACGACACTCAGTTTCAGCATTGTCGATTGAAACGCGGCCACTTTTAACATGATTGATCCTTACTAGGCCTTATTGGCTATGACGTTATCTTAAACAGTTCGCCAACCTCTGGGATTCGGATAAAACTGTAAAATATATATTTAGGATTTATCTGTGGGAGTGATGGGGGCGAATGGAGCAGGGGTCGTGAGTACCCCTGCCAATGTTTTAAAAAGAGAGCGTTTACACCAAAATGGCTTCGATTATGCTGATCTCTTCAGCGCTGAATTCACTATTCGCCAACATCCCCATGGCGTCATCAATCTGGCTGGTTTTGCTGGCACCAATTAGTGCTGAGGTCACCCGCCCATCACGTAATACCCAGGCTAAAGACATCTGCGACAGTTTCTGCCCACGGGCAAGCGCCAGCTCATTGAGTCGACGAACTTTAGTCAGTTTTTCTGCCGTAAGCTGCTCAGGATTAAGGAATTTACTGTTGCTGGCGGCCCGAGAGTCCTGCGGGATACCCGCTAAATAGCGATCCGTCAATAACCCGCCAGCCAGTGGGGAGAAGGCTATCGACCCCACGCCGTATTCGTCCAGCACATTTTGCAGATCGGCTTCAATCCAGCGTTCAAACAGGGAGTATTTAGGTTGGTGGATCAGACAAGGTGTACCCAGATCCGCCAGAATCTCAAATGCCTGACGCGCTTGCTCAGCAGGATAGTTAGACAAGCCGATATAGAGTGCTTTCCCCTGGCGCACCAGCAGATCTAAGGCGGCCATGGTCTCTTCCAATGGGGTATTAGGGTCGGGACGGTGATGATAGAAGATATCAACATAATCCAGCCCCATACGTTGTAAGCTCTGATTGATGCTAGCGACCAGATATTTCTTCGAACCCCAGTCACCGTAAGGGCCGGGCCACATGGTGTAACCCGCTTTGGAGGAGATAATCAACTGATCACGATAAGGGCGCAGATCCTGCTGTAGGATTCGACCAAAGTTCAGCTCAGCAGAGCCGGGAGGTGGGCCATAGTTATTCGCTAAGTCGAAATGAGTGATGCCACTATCAAAAGCACGGTGAATGAGATTACGGCTATTTTCGTACAGCGTGCTGTCACCAAAGTTATGCCACAGGCCCAGAGAGATGGCGGGGAGCATTAGCCCACTACGACCACAACGATGATACTTCATCTCCTGATAGCGGGAGGACGCTGCTTGATAGACCATGATGCCCCTGATTGAAGAGAGTAAATGACACTTTAGTGTATGCGCTTTCACTCATTGATGAAGTTGGCAGGATCACAGAGTTGATCAGCAGTGCTGCGCCCCAGAATAGGGAGGGCAGTAAATGATGACGCTGTTAGCTAATCAAAGTGCTTGCGGCTCGGAATGGGGCTATCTGATATCACCGGTTAACTGCTCCAACAACCAATAGCCTGCCGGGCCGGGTGGGCTTTTTTTCGACCAAACGGCATCAATAGAGATCATTTTTGGCCAACCAAGGGTCGATAATGCCACCAGTTTTCTGTGGCTGTATTGCTCAACCAACCAGCGAGGCAAAATAGCCCAACCGAAGCCCTGCTCAGCCATTTCCAGCAACATTAAATAACTGGGGGCCGACCAGATTAATCCCTGTGGCTGATTGCGTTCAGTGCGATTGTAGGTGTTGAGGCAGAGTTGGCGGGTGGTGGCCAACTGCTCACGGTGAACCTGGGGCAGCTGTGCCAGCGGGTGATCAGCTTGCACAAATATCGCCATTTCAGTTTGAGCGGATAAGCGGCGAGCCGCAATGTCCGGCGGATAGCTGTTTTGCACCTCCACCACACCAATGTGCGCGCGTCTGAGCTGTAATAGATCAATCACGTCGGCATCTTCGGCGATCAGGCACTCAAATTCGATATCAGGGTAGCGCTGCTCAAAACGGCGCAGCAGATCTTCATGATGTGTCGGCTGGTAGGTGTCGGAGAGCACAAAGGTCAGGCGGGTTTCAACCTGGCCTGCCAGACGAATTGATAGCGAATCCAGCCGTTCGCTGGCGGCCAGAATCTCTTGCACGTGGGACAGCACTCGGCGGCCATGATCCGTCAGCACTGGCTGACGCGCCTGCCTATCAAATAGCGTCAACCCCAGATCTGCCTCCAGATTGGCGATGGCGGTGCTGATCGTCGACTGACTTTTGCGTAGCTTACGGGCGGCGGCCGAAAACGAGCCGAGTGCGGCGGCTTCAACAAAGGCAATCAAAGCTTCAGGAGAATAGTGCATAAACTATCTATTTTATCGATGGGTTCTAATTTCAATCTATCTTAAAAAACGATGATAATCACCCTCGATAATCAGTTATCAGTTAATTAAATAGGTGTTTTATGCAAGTTCATCACAAATCTCTCTCTGAACGGTTTATCCATGCTATTGGTTTTGAAGTGATCGCCATCGCGATTTGTGCCCCGGTTGGGGCATGGCTGTTGGATCGTTCAATACTGCAAATGGGAACCTTGACCATCATGCTCTCTTCCGTGGCGATGCTGTGGAATATTGTTTACAACAGTTTGTTCGACTACTTCTGGCCCGTCAGTCGGGTCGCCAAAACCCTGGGGGTGCGAGCGCTCCATGCCCTGGGCTTTGAAAGTGGCTTTATCCTGATTGGCTTGCCGATTGCGGCTTATATATTGGGTGTTTCGTTGCTACAGGCATTTATGTTGGAGATCGGTTTCTTCCTGTTCTTCCTGCCTTACACCATTTGCTATAACTGGGCCTATGACGGTTTACGGATGCGAATTATCCGTGCCCGCCAGCCTGCGATGTTGGCTCCCGCAGCAGAAAAAGGTCAAGACACATCTGAGCGTTAATCACCTTTTTTCCCCTTCAGCAGCGGTATTTTGCCGTGGCTGAAACGTTTTTATGTGATCGTCATCGCAAAGCGAAAGGGTTTACAGCTTTGAGATTGTTGTTTCTCCAACCTAATTTTACAGTGGTAAAAGTAGAAGTTAAGCATCCCTGTAACGGAGAAGTTTCTGATGACGAGCTATGCCCTGGTGGGTGACGTTGGCGGCACTAATGCCCGTTTGGCGCTTTGCGCTGTGGCGACGGGCGAAATATCACAAGCAAAAACATATTCAGGGCTGGAATACGACAGTTTGGAAGATGTTATCCGGCAATACTTGTCAGAGCATACCGCGACGATAACCGATGCCTGTATCGCCATTGCTTGCCCGATTACTGACGATTGGGTGGCGATGACCAACCATACTTGGGCATTTTCGATTGCCGCCATGAAGCAGAATTTGGGGCTGAATCATTTAGAAGTGATCAATGATTTCACCGCGGTATCGATGGCAATCCCGGTGCTGTCCGAGCAAGATGTGCTGCAATTTGGCGGTACTGCACCCCAGCCGGGTAAACCGATAGCAGTGTATGGTGCAGGTACTGGGTTGGGGGTGGCGCATTTAGTTAATGTCGATCGCCGCTGGATAAGCCTGCCGGGTGAGGGCGGGCATGTCGATTTCGCGCCAAATAGCGAAGAAGAGGACCGGATCCTGGCAGTATTGCGTCAGGAACTGGGCCATGTCTCTGCCGAGCGGGTACTCTCTGGGCCGGGGTTGGTTAATCTCTATCGGGCGATCGTTATCTCTGATGCCCGCCTGCCAGAGAATCTGGCACCGAAAGATGTGACAGAGCGGGCGCTGGCGGATAGCTGCACTGACTGTCGCCGCGCATTGTCGCTGTTCTGCGTCATCATGGGGCGTTTTGGCGGCAATTTGGCGTTGAATCTCAGCACCTTTGGCGGCGTATATATCGCGGGCGGTATCGTGCCGCGCTTTATGGAGTTCTTTAAAGCCTCCGGTTTCCGTGGTGCTTTTGAAGATAAAGGCCGCTTCAAAGATTTCCTGCATGACATTCCGGTTTATATGATTACCCATCAGCAGCCGGGATTATTGGGGGCGGGGGCTTATCTGCGCCAGACGCTAGGTCATACCCTTCGTCCTTGAAGCCGCAGGGGTATTAGCTACGCTCGCTTACCCGAATCACTGACTTGGGTCAGCTCATCGGGATGCGTTCGCTTGCTGCCTACCTGCAACTCCAATGACTTTGGGTATCTTTTGTCCTTGAAGCCGCAGGGGTGTTAGCTTTCGTGTTACCCGTTGAAGCAAGCAAAGCTTTGGATCTGCTTCAGACTGATAACAAATCTCGACGACTCGATCTCAAGAGGTGAGGGCAGATAGAAGAGTAAAGCGTCCGCGCCAGGGAGGGCGCGGTTCGAGCCTCCATGGATGGATTTACGGCGTCTTTACGATCTACCTGCCCTCTCCGCCGCTGGCACTTTGTCAATAACCTCAAGCAGAGCTAAGGCTCTGCTTTTTTATGCCGCCGACTTAAACTATACTCAAGTTGAGCATAGTCATGTGAAAGGTTATGGATAGACGAGGAGATAGAATGGATGCTGTATTTATAGAACTACCGCCATTCGAGCGCTTTAGAGTGGGCTATTTATCGGACGATGAATATAGAACTTTGCAGATTACGTTAATGAATAATCCAACTGCTGGGGATGTTATCCAACAGACCGGCGGTTTGCGCAAAATGCGATTCAGTGATGCAAAAGCGGGTAAAGGCAAACGTGGCGGTGTCAGAGTCATTTATTATTGGTGGGTAGAGCGTTTTCAATTTTTACTCTTCGCCATTTATAGCAAAGGTGAGATGTCTGATTTAACCAATGCACAACGGAAAATACTTAGTAATCTTCTTAAATGCCGTAAATCTGAATGATATCTATCGAGGTAATATATGGAAAAAAGAGATTTATTTTCAGAGTTGGTTGAGGGAATGGATGCATGGGAAGAGGCCAATACGGGTAAAAAAACACTGAAAACGCACAAGGTCTCAACTGAAAGTAGCCTAACACTGACCTCTGAGGAGCTACGTCACATTCGCGAGACTTTGAATATTTCACAAGCGCTGTTTGCTCACTATTTACAGGCGGGAACTGCAACCTACCAGAACTGGGAGCAAGGCCGCGCTAAGCCAAATAAGCAGGCTATTTTGCTGATTAGAATGGTACAAAAAGACCCCCATACCTTGCACACTCTGGCTGAGTTGTACTCGTGATGAGGGCCTTTTCAGTCAATGATTATCAAGCATGGCTACTGGCGGTGGGGCCGGCAGGGGCGGGAATAGTGCTTTCTGCCTCGGTGGCGGCACCTTTTGGTGGCTTGATAATGAGAGTCAGCAGCAAGGAGAGCACTGATAGCACCGCGATGACGATAAAGGTGGCGTGATATCCCCCCAGCCGCGCGGCAATAAATGAACCTGCCAATGCGCCCAAACCAAAGCCCTGATAGATGACCCCGTAGTTTTTGCTGTGGTTTTTCAGGCCAAAGAAGTCGCCGACGATGGCGGGGAACACAGTGATATTGCCGCCGAAACAGAAAGCAATGGCCCCAACGCACAGGAAGAATAGGGCGTGAGTTAGCGGCACAAAGGTCAACACGGAGACCGCCAGGGTGGTGACTAGCAAGGTGAAACTAATCACCCGCAGGCGGCCCACTTTATCTGATAGCGCCCCCAAAATAATTCGTCCGGCGGTGTTAAAGATGGCGATAGCTGAAACAGTATTCGCCGCTGTAGCTAAATCCATCCCTGCCAGTTGCACACCTAAGTCTTTCACGATACCAATCAGATATAGGCCACTCATACAGGCGGTGAAGAAGATGATAAACAGGAAGTAGGACTCTTTGACCGCCAGCATCTCACCAACACTAAAATCACGGCCCGCGTTAGCGGTTGGCTGGCTGTTGGCAACGGGTGGCGTGGCCACTTTCTCCCGCAGCAGGAGAGAGCCGGCCCCAACCAATAGCATCACAATAATGCCCCAGTAGAAGAATGCCAATGACACGCCCTGATTGGCAATTAAGCTGGCATTCACATATTTAAATAGCAGGCTACCGGTGCCAAATGCCCCGACGGAGATACCTGAAATCAGCCCCTTGCGTTCCGGGAACCACTTAATCAGATTCGACAGCGTGGTGATGTAGGCGGTGCCATCGGCAAAACCAACCACAATCCCCGCCAGCAGATAGATCATCCCCAGCGAGGTGGCAAAGGAGCTGGCAATCAACCCCAAACCGAGGATGATGCCGGAAATCAGTGTCAGCTTGCGGATACCAATACGCTCTTGCAGGCGGCCAGCGAAGAGTGTCGCAATAGCCAGAGAGAAACTGGTGATAGAGAAGGTGGTGGCTACCGCCGCCAATGACCAACTGAACTTCTCCCCCAAGGGCTGATTAAATAAGCTCCAAGTATAGATTGTGCCCAGACCCATCTGAACAATGATAGTACCTACAACGATTAGCCAACGATTTACCGGTTTACTGCTCATGCCGGACTCCTTAAACATCAATGCAATGTGGCCCGAATATGGCTATTGATAGCGATAAATAGCGTCGGAAGCCTAAAAGTTACGCGCTGATGGAGCACCGGAAATCTTGTGTTGAGGTGTTATCAGCCCGCCGAATGAAACCAGTATACGGGCGGGCTAATAGCTATAGATCGAAAGGGGAATGAGCTGCACTCCAGCTGGAGTGAAATGCATTTAAAGGCGCATCAGTTGCCTAAACTCTTTTATCTTGCTGCGGCTGACCGGGACTTCAAAGTCCAACTCACTGAGCCGCAGGATGTAAGTGTTGTTAAACCAAGGGACGATTTCACGGATTTTGGCTAAATTGACGCAATAAGAGCGGTGACAGCGGAAGAAATACTCCTCCGGCAAGCGGCTACAAAACTCAGTGATATTCATCGGCATGATGAATTCTTCGCGGCGGGTGTAGACCAGCGTGACCTTCTCCTGCGCCGCCGCATAGTAGATATCATTGATGTCAGTGACGATGATGCGTTCGTCTTTCATCAGATTGATGGTATGCGCTGCTGCACGGGGGGTGGGGCTGCTAGTTTGCTCTCTATTTTGACCATCACGCTGATGCAGTGCTTCCAACTTTTGCAGCATGGTGACGATACGTGACTCATGGTAGGGCTTCAAAATATAGTCGAATGCTTCAATCTCAAATGCTTCAACCGCATGCTCTTTATAGGCGGTGATAAAGATAATATAGGGTTTATGGGTAAATTTGCTAATGTTCTGAGCCAGTAATACGCCATCTAGTGACGGGATATTAATATCGAGAAAAATAGCATCAACCTGATGATTTTGCAGATATTTAAGCACATCCAACCCATCGTCAAAAGTGGCCTCAATGGTGATGTGGCTGTGCTGGTGAATCAGGTAGCTCAACTCTTCCTGAGCCAGAAACTCATCTTCAACAATGATTGCTTTCACGGGTTAAACTCCGGCTGAAATGCTGGGTTCTGCATGGATTTTGCCGCCATTTTTGCTGATATAAAAAGAGATTTCAGTGCCCGGTTCCATGCGGCGGATCTGTAAACCCTCGCCATAGAGTAATTTCACCCGATGATGCACATTCAGTAAACCGATTTTATTGCCCGGCATTTCATTATTAGCGACGCGCTCAATGGTTTCTGGATTAATACCATTGCCGGTATCTTTCACTGAAATCTTAATTTGATCACCATGCTCTTTGACCGCAATGACCACCACGCCTTTGCCACGATAGGGCTGAATGCCATGCACAATGGCATTTTCCACCAAAGGTTGAATCAGTAGGCTAGGGATTTTCAGCGCAATATCGTCGTCAATATCATAAATCACGGTCAACTTGCTGCCGAACCGGGCCTGCTCAATGGCGATATAGTCCTGAATTTGATGGAGTTCTTTGCGGATGTCGATTTGCTCATCATTCAGCTCAAGGTTATAGCGCAAGTAGCGAGATAAATTGATGATCAATTGACGGGCGGTGTCTGGATTAATACGGATTGACGACGAAATCGCATTCAAAGCATTAAATAAGAAGTGCGGGTTAATTTTGCTTTGCAGTGCGCGCATTTCCGCTTTATTCGCCATTTCACGCAGTTGCTCGATGCGGGAAACCTCAATTTGTGTTGAGATAATCTGCGATAAACCCACCGCCATGACTTTCAGCGAATAGGTGATTTTATGGGCATGGCAGTAATAGATTTTCAGCGAACCGGTGACTTCACCTTTTTCCCATAACGGGATAATAATCAGCGAGTGAATTTGCGGTGTACGGTGAACTTCATCGTTATTGCGGATGGTAATTTTACCGCGCTGAATACTCTCTTTGGTAATATCACTGATAATCTCATAGCCGATATCGTAGGTTTCGACCCCGACTCCCACATAAGCCAAAATATTCTGGGTATCGGTGATAGCGACTGCATCCGCCTTGATATCGTTGCGAATAATTTCGCATACGCTACGTAAGGATTCGCCATTAATATTGCGGAAATAGGGCAAGGTTTTATTGGCGATATCCAGGGCGAGTTTGGCCTGCCGTGCCGCAATCACCTCTTTTTCATCCTCAACACTCTGCACTAGCAGCACAATCAGCCCGATACACACCGCCCCTAAAATCATCGGAATGGCAATTTTAGAGACAATATCGATGCCTAATGCTGTCGGTTTGGCCCAGATGACCACCAATAGCATGGTCAGTGATTCGCAAATCATGCCCGCTAAAATACCGACCCGCCATTGCCGCTCTTTCTTCACTTTCAGATTGATATAGCCCGACATCAGGCCAGCAATAATACTGGTAATCAGGCAGGGAACTGAGGTAATACCATCAATATCAATTAAGTAGCGGTGAGATCCGGCGATCAATCCGGTAATGATCCCGACCCATGGGCCAAAGAGAATTCCGCCAGACATGACGGCAATAACACGGACATTGACCAACGAACCTTCGACATTAATACCGGAATAAGTACCGAAAATTGCGAATAGTGAGAAAATTGCCGTCACGGCAGCCAGTTCCAGCGGGGTGTGCTTCTCTTTTTGCAGCAACTGACGGAACAGGCGGGTGCGGGTCAGGAAGAACAGGCAAATTAGCATTAGCGCGGCGCGATCAAACACCGCCAGTAGCATTTCAAATATCTGGTGCACGCAATTTTCTCTTGGCTACGGCCTGGGATCTTAGGTCGAAGATAATCAGATCTTGAGGTGAATAAGCGGCTAACTATAAGGAAAAGGGCGGTTGACTGCTACTTTATCCGTGCTATCGAGGGGCTGCCGGAGGTCAGGCTCCGGCAGGGAGAGTGGCGGGATACAATTATTCAGTCATTCCCAGTTGCTGCTTGCCTATCGGGGTCAGGTTTTCGGCCGTCGCTCTGCCTGAGAAATCGACTTCAAAATCATCGGCGGCGAAGTCTGGTGGCGAGCGGCCATCAATAAAGCTGGCTAACTGGCGCGGCAAGTAGGCGGCGTTTTTTTCGCACCATGGGGCGGCGGCGATGTACATCACGTTGCTGTCAAACTCACCATTATGCTCGTTTTCTACTGAGTGAATCACATCGCAATGCCAAAATACGGTGTCGCCCGCCTCCAAATCAGGAATAGGGGAAATCGCTTCGATTAAAAGAGGATGCCACTGTTCGGAAGCTGACAGTGCGCGACCTGGCGCGGCACCACAGAGGTCATCGTCGGCAACATCATCCTGAATGGCCCGCAACAAGATATAGGCCATGGCATTGGCGATTGGAATAACGTTTAACGTCCCCGCATGGGTACGTTGAGGTGTCAGCGCGGTCCAGCCCTGGAAGGTGCGGAACATTGAGCATACCGCCGGTGACGGGAACTCGCGCACTTCTGGGCGGCCCTCTGCCGCGAATGGATCATACTTCTGCCATTCACCAGAGAATACGTGGCGATAGACATGGCGGAAATTTTCATCCAGCCAGCGCTCAATGGAGCCGCCATCCACATGGGGTGACAAGCCCAGAGAGGAGGATTTTGGCGGGCGGCGACGTGTGCGGTCAGCATAGGTCACGACGCGGTTAGCATCAAAATGCTGCTTGCCGTTGCTCTCGGTGTGCCACAGATTATTCAAGAATATCTGTACCGCATTCATGCGCTGATCCTGACGAGCTTCAACTTGCGGTGTTGACCAATAAATGCCGTAAATTTGTGGCTTGCTGGCAGCCAGAGTGCCAAAGTAATTATCTTCGGCGGCATTTTTCAGCCGCTCGACAAAATTATTACGATCCAGATAGTTACCGATTTCACGGTTCCAGGCGGCGGCTTTTTCTATCGGAAAAACACCAAGAATGGCACAACATCCCCGCTGCTTTATTTGTGCTTTTTGTTCATCAGTCACTTTGCCGTTGATAATATCATCAGCATGAATGCGTGGGACGGGGTTTTCCCCCTGCGCCAGAGTGCGGCGAATTTCGGTAACTTGCTGGCGAATGTTCTCTTCAACGGCTTGAAACACCTGCTGGTAATCCGGTAGCGCCTGACGTAATTGCTGTTTCACCGCTTTGATTGCTGCGGGAATATCGTCTATTTGTAATGAAGCCATAATGCTGATTCTCCGATAGCTGTAGGGTTGAGGCGGTGGCATGGGTCGGCTGGTACTGACCATTTGTTTGTTTTTTGTTACTTTGGAGTAAACATTATTCAAGTAAAATGGAGAAGAATAAAGGGATGAGGTTATGACAAAATTTCCCCTTTAATTTTCGATCCTCTTTTTCTGGCTAACATCTTAATTTGAGAGAAAAATGGCACCTGTGATTCAAATGTTCAGTCGTTCTCCCATTTCACTAAAAACACCACGGCTGCTGCTCGATAGCCTTAACGAGCAGGATTGGCCGCTGTTTTTAGGTCTATATCAAGACCCGGAGATTCAGCGTTTTATTGCTGATCCGATGGATTTAGCTGAGATTCGTGCGCGGTTTGAGTCACGTCTGATGCCATGGGAAAAGAGTGCCAACCATTGGCTCTGCCTGGTTATTCGCGAAAAGAGAAGCGGGCAACCTGTGGGATTGACCGGATTTTTAGCTGAATGGTCGCCATTACAGCAAGCTGAGGTGGGCTATGCCATGTTGCCCTCTTATCAAGGCAAAGGTTTTGCCAAAGAGTCGCTAATGGCCGTATTGGCGTTTGGCTTCCAGCACTGTTTGTTCCATAAAATGAAAGCAACAGTCACGGTGGGAAATCATGCTTCTCGGGGGCTGCTAGAGCGCTGTGGTTTTCAGTTGGAGGGCACTTTGCGGGATAACTATCAGTTGGCTGGGCAGTGGTGTGATGATTGGGTTTTGGGGATGCTTAACCACGAATTTCAGCCGTAGTCACTTCTCCGATGAGTGAGATATTTATGAGCCGCCACTCGACACCTATGCGGCGCTGGGATATGTTCATAAATAGACCATTTGCTGGTCTGCGTCGCTCGGATGGTCCGGGCGCTCACGTATCCCGAGGAAATTATGGCTGAATACCCTTCCAAACGTCGTTTTACCCGAATTGAACGTCTTCCCCCTTATGTTTTCAATATCACCTCTGAGTTAAAAATGGCGGCGCGCCGTCGTGGTGAAGATATTATTGATTTCAGTATGGGTAATCCGGATGGCCCGACACCGCCACATATCGTTGAGAAAATGTGCAGTGTTGCGCAACGTGAAGACACCCACGGCTATTCAACCTCCCGTGGGATCCCCCGCCTACGCAGGGCCATTTCCCGCTGGTATGCCGATCGCTACCAGGTGGAGATTGACCCGGAAAGCGAAGCGATTGTCACTATCGGCTCGAAAGAGGGGCTGGCGCATTTGATGCTGGCAACACTGGATCACGGTGATACCGTACTAGTACCGAACCCGAGCTACCCGATTCATATTTATGGTGCGGTCATTGCTGGTGCACAAGTGCGTTCGGTGCCACTGACCGAGGGCATTGATTTTTTTGGTGAGCTAGAGCGCGCGATCCGCGAAACCATTCCTAAACCAAAAATGATGATCCTCGGCTTCCCCTCTAACCCGACGGCACAGTGTGTCGAGCTGGACTTTTTTGAGCGGGTGGTGGCGCTGGCGAAGCAATATGATGTGCTGGTGGTGCATGATCTGGCCTATGCCGACATCGTCTATGATGGCTGGAAAGCGCCCTCAATCATGCAAGTTCCCGGCGCAAAAGAGATTGCGGTTGAGTTTTTCACCCTATCCAAAAGTTACAATATGGCCGGTTGGCGCATTGGTTTTATGGTGGGCAATCCTGAACTGGTCAATGCGCTGGCGCGTATTAAGAGCTATCACGATTACGGCACTTTTACCCCACTACAGGTTGCGGCTATTGCGGCGCTGGAGGGGGATCAGCAGTGTGTGCGGGATATCGCCGAGCAGTATCGCCAACGCCGTAACGCTTTGGTGCGCGGGCTGCATGAAGCGGGTTGGATGGTCGAAAACCCGAAAGCCTCAATGTATGTTTGGGCTAAAATTCCAGAACAATACGCGCATTTAGGGTCGCTCGAGTTTGCTAAACGTCTGCTCTCTGAAGCGAAAGTTTGTGTCTCGCCGGGGATTGGATTTGGCGATTACGGTGATACCCATGTTCGTTTTGCGCTAATTGAGAACCAAGACCGGATCCGTCAGGCGGTGCGCGGCATTAAAAGTATGTTCCGCGCTGATGGCTTGCTGAAACCAAGTAAACCGACATCAGAAGAAACGGCGTAACTTAGCCATGTAATCACTATTCTGGCTGATTGCTCATGGTGATCAGTCAGAATAACCGTGCTCTTCTGCCGAATGACGCAAATAACACCTTAATGTTCTCTTCAGCTGTGATACACCATACTCATCATTAATGAATCAATTTATTGTGACATATTGGAGTGGGCGGCTATGAGAGAACGCTATTCGTTACCCCAAATAACCCTGCATTGGCTAACCCTATTGATGCTGATTTTGACCTATGCGGCCATGTTGCTCAGTGACAGCGTGCCTGACGAAGATCGAACATTAGTGAAAAACCTGCATTTCAATTTTGGTATTTCTGTCTGGCTATTGATGCTGATGCGCCTTTGGTTGCGCCATCGAAATGTGACACCCGCTATCACCCCGAAATTACCGGATTGGCAGCTGTTAGCTGCTCATATTTTGCATTGGGGGCTGTATCTGCTGTTCTTATCCTTGCCGATACTCGGCGTACTGGCGCAAGCTTACGGCGGGAAAACCTGGTTTTTACTGGGCTGGCAGGTGCCGCAGTGGGTGACACCAAATGATGAAGCGCGATCCTACCTTAAGCAGACCCACGAGCTAATCGCCAATTTGGGCTATTTTATGATTGGAGCTCACGTTCTGGCGGCTCTCTATCATCACTATATTCGCCGTGATGATACATTGCGCAGAATGATGCCAGGTAAATGAGTAGCTAAAAATCAGAATGATAAAGGGCGCGAATGCGCCCTTTATACGATGTCAGATGGTGGATGGTTCGAGCCAATCTTACTCGACCATCATCATGAAGGTGCCAATCCAAACCACCAACATGATTGAGATACCCATAAAGAAATATTTCACTGAACAACTCCCCTTGGAGCTACCTCGCCAGTAACGATCCCAATTGCTGTGCTGAGTATCAAATGGATAAATAGGATCGCGCTAATGTAATCCCAACAAGGAGAGACTTACAATACTGTAATTTTATGCATTAGATCACAATTTCACACATAAATGGCAAATATTGTTAGCCAATGTATTGAAGTGTGAAGCTATTAACGTTTTTTTTAATTATCTATAGATAACAATTTGTTACTTTGTTGGCTGAATTTTAAGCCACCTAACGGCGTGTTAGGCCATCAACTGATCTTTCTGACCGCGACATCTGCCTCAAAGCCCAGTAGATACAGGGCTTGCTCCAGTGCTTCAACTTTAGAGGCGTAATAGACATCCAACAGGCGATCCATCTGTGCCGCATTCAAACCGAGCTTGCGAGCCATATCGGCTTTGCGGGTATGGGTGGTGAGCATGGCATTGTGCAATTCAGCTTTCAGTCGCACCAAAATTGGCACGTGGACGGATATATCACCAGCTTGCAGCGCCGACGGAGCAGGGACTGGGCGATGCTCTTCCATCTCTGCGGCGATGCCATTTTTAATGCCATCCTGTGCTTCCAGCTCAATATCTTCCAGGGAGTAGGTCACTGAGGCCAATTCAGGGAAGTCGCGATACTGAATGTGGTATTCGCCGCTGGCTTCATCAAGGGTATAACTGGCGGGGTAGTGGAACACGGTGTTACTCCTGTGGGGGAAGGTGGTACTCAAAGTACTGGCATTGTACTGACATCAGCCACCCAAGGTTACTTATTTAACGTATTGATCCAAATGATGGCGATTTATCAGCATTAGCCGAAATTTATTATTCTACCCGCTAATTATCTTGTTTTTCAGGCGGCGCAGTAACGAAAAAACAACATCCATTATAACTATACCCATACAATTGCTTATTGCATAACCAGCGATAATAATAAGTGATAAACTAATTTCGCTTTAAATAAAATGCGGTTTTTAAACCTTAAGTAAAATTTAGATACATAGATTGGGTTTAATATTTCAAAATATATTTTATATCTGTTATTATTCGCTCGCGAAAATCCTTTTTAAATCAATGATAAATATATGTGTATTTATCAATAATAACTCTTTGTTATTATTACTGTTCTATGTTAGTTAATAGGCTGATGGTTTAACTTAAGTTAAATTATCACTATTTATTTCTTCCAGTTATGGCGTTTAATCTTTTATTGAGAATATTGCTTTTATGATGAAAAAAATATTTTTAGCTTCCACGTTAATAACCGCGTTCTTATTAAGTGGATGCGCCTCTGAGTCCTCCCGTTCGTTAGAAGTGGCGAAAGTTGCCTCTTACGGCACGCAATATAACGGCCCCCGCAGCCCTATTTCTGTGGGTAAATTCGACAACCGTTCAAGCTATATGAGCGGGATATTCTCCGATGGCGTCGACCGTTTGGGGAACCAGTCAAAAACCATTCTGGTGACGCACTTACAACAAACTGGCCGCTTTAACGTATTAGAGCGCACCAATATGGAAGAGCTGAAAACAGAAGCGGCGATTTCAGGGCAAAACCAGCAATTGAAAGGTGCGACCTATGTCGTGACCGGCGATGTGACCGAGTTTGGCCGCAAAGAGACTGGCGATCGTCAGCTATTTGGCATTTTGGGCCGGGGTAAATCTCAGATTGCCTACGCCAAAGTCAATCTGAATATCGTCAATGTGAAGACCTCTGAAGTGGTCTTCTCCTCACAGGGTGCTGGTGAGTATGAACTCTCCAACCGCGAAGTGATCGGTTTTGGTGGGACGGCAAGTTACGACTCAACCTTAAATGGCAAGGTGCTGGACTTAGCTATCCGTGAAGCTGTCAACAATCTGGTAGCTGGCATTGAATCGGGTGCATGGCAACCGGCGAAATAGACATTAATAGCAAAATAATTCCTCATCACGAGTATGGATACCGCAACATGAAATTAGTGAAAAAGCTCTCCCTGCTGCTGGCTGCCGCTGTATTGGCGGGTTGTGCCACGGCCCCGAAACCTATTTACAACTGGGATAACTACCAAACGACGATTTATGATTACTATAAATCTGATGCCAGCCCTGAACAGCAAATTGCTGCTTTAAAAGAGAATATCGAAAAATCACGTGCGAAGAACATGCCAGTCCCTCCGGGCTTACATGCTCATTTGGGTATGCTGTATGGCAATACCGGGCATACAGATTTAGCGATGGCTGAATTTAATACCGAGAAAACGGCATTCCCTGAGTCTGCTCCGTTTATGGATTTTTTGATGAGCAAGGATAAAGGGGCGTTTAAATGAGATCTATTTTCGCAATATGCGCAGTCATGATGGCACTGCTGTTGACTGGCTGTGCCAAGCCGGTACAGCAGGACTACTCTGCATTTAAGCAAAGCAAACCAAAAAGTATTTTGGTGCTGCTGCCACAGAATCAATCGCCAGAAGTGGCTGCCAGCCATGGTATGTTGTCTCAGGTCACTTACCCATTATCTGAAGCGGGCTATTACGTGCTGCCAGTGGCTGTAGTGGAAGAGACATTTAAGCAAAATGGCATGACAAATGCGGGCGACATCAGTGCTGCCAGCCCAGCCAAACTGCATAAAATCTTTGGTGCAGATGCGGTGTTGTACATCACCGTGGTGCAATACGGCACCTCTTATCAGGTCATCACCAGTGATACTCGGGTTACGGCGAATGCCAAACTGGTTGATTTGAGAAGCGGAAAATTGTTGTGGAGCGGCAGTGCGACTGCATCCAGCAATGAAGGCGATAACTCCTCTGGTGGTGTCATCGGCATGTTGGTTCAAGCTGCGGTAACTCAGATCAGCAACACACTTACTGATCGTAGCCATGATATTGCCGGTGTTACCAGTGCACGTATGCTGACCGCCGGAACGCCTAACGGTATTCTCTACGGGCCGCGTTCACCTAATTACGGTAAAGATGCGCAGTAACTCTCTTTAGTGCCGATGCCCCCTGAAGTTGCAGGGGGCATCTGTTACTCTCCCCGCTGTGTTTGATTTAATCGCTGACTTTCCGGTGAGTTAACCCATCCCTCGTAAACTGCTATTCTCTATCTCTACTCTTCATTGTATTACCACGCAGGGAATCAGCGCGATGTTGAATATGAGAAACCGATTTGAGCGTAATAATCTCTTTGGGGAAAAGAGTATCCATGCTGTTTTTGAAATCAGTCTGCTGCTAAAAGCCATACTGGCGGCCCTGGAGATCATCGCCGGTATTTTAACGTATTTTATCACGCCGCAATTTTTACTGAATTTGCTGCATCGCATTACGCAAGTTGAGTTTATCGAAGAGCGTGGGGATGTCGTGGCTAATTATTTGCTGCATGCCGCACAAAGTCTCTCTATCAGCAGTTTACATTTCGCTGCTTTTTATCTGGTGGCCCATGGCGTAATTAAGCTGTGGATCATTATTGGATTATGGCGCAAAAAGTTGGGTTATTACCCCATGGCCATGGTGATTTTTAGCTTATTTATTGTTTATCAACTCTATCGCTATACCTTTACCCACTCGCCACTGCTGATTTTGATAACCATTCTGGATGCGGTGGTGATTGTGTTGACCTTGCTGGAATACCGGCAACTGCGGCGTCAACTGCGACCTGCTGGCTGAACATCTACCCTCAGCAGGTGAGTTAGCACTTTAATCAGCACTTTTAATCACTAAAGAGATGCGCCTGACCAATAATCGTCAGGTCAACCATTGAGCCGATACGAATACCTTCTCGACTGATAGTTTTGATCTCGACACTCTCTTCGCTAGCGACGAGATATAATGTGACTGTCGAGATAAAGCCGGCAAAATCAATATTGGTAATTTTCGCCAGGCAGTGAGTCGGGTAGTGATGATCGGCGGGCAGTGGAGTGATGGTAATTTGCTCGGGGCGCAACATAATCCGCGTCAGGCCATGGCGTTTCGCATCGTCAACCTTGACCCGACCCAATGCACAATCGGCCCATCCGTTGGCGATATTGGCAGAAAGAATCAGTGTTTCCCCCAGAAAGGTCGCTGTCGGTTCATCAATCGGCCGCAGGTAAAGCTCTTGTGGCGGGCCAACATGGGCCAGTTTACCGGCGCGCATGACCGCGACCTGATCGGCAAATGACAGCGCTTCAGTTTGATCATGGGTCACTAAAATAGAGGCAATATTCGCCTGTGCCAGTAGTTCGGCGACCGCTTTGCGGGTTGAGGCGCGCAATGCGGTATCCAGCGCAGAAAATGGCTCATCCAGCAGCATCAGCACCGGGCGCTGCGCGAGTGCTCTGGCGAGAGCTACCCGCTGTTGTTGCCCACCGGAGATCTCATGGGGCCAAAGTTGGGACAATCTGCGGTCTAGCGCGACCATCTCCATCAACTCATCAATCCGGCGAGTTTTCTCCTGCCGGGTGCCTTTTAGCCCATAACCGATGTTGCCCGCCACGGTGAAGTGTGGGAACAGCGCACCATCTTGCGGCACAAAACCAATTCCTCTTTTATGTGCGGGTACTTGAGTTTGGCTATCAAATAGCGGTTCCCCTTGCAGGATAACTGTGCCGTGATCGGGCGTTTCGAAACCGGCAATGATTCGCAGCAGTGTGGTTTTGCCTGAGCCAGAAGGGCCGACAATGGCGGTGCGACTACCCGAGGTAACCTGTAAGTCAATGCGATCTAACACGGTAACCGATTGATAAGACTTGCCGATTTGCTGAAGTTCAAGCGTGCTCATAGTCCTGCCGTACGTTGAGATTGAGAATAAAGCAGCCAGGTTAGCGGCAGGGAAAGCGCCACCATCAGCAGTGCATAAGGTGATGCTGCAACATAATCGATTTCGCTGGTCAATGCCCAGAAACCTGTTGCTAGTGTGCGGGTGCCATTGGGAGCCAGTAATAGCGTGGCGGTTAACTCATTGGAGATGGCGAGGAACACCAATGCCGCTCCGGCGGCAGCCCCCGGTGCCGCGAGGCGCATGGTGGTGCTCCAGAGGGCTTGAGTCGGCGTTTTGCCCAAGCTACGCGCCACGTTTTCTAATTCAACCGGCGCTTGGGCAATCCCGGCCCGCAAACTGATCAATGCCCGTGGCGTAAACATCAATAAATAGGCCAGCAAAATAGTGAATTCGGTTTGATACAGCGGGCGTGCAATGCGGATAGTGATGGTCACCAGTGCCAGCGCGACCACGATACCGGGCAGGGAGCTGGTGACATAATTACAGCCCTCCATTAGCCGATGCAAACGCCCTGGGTAACGTACTGATAACCATGCCATAGGGACGGCGCATAGTGTGATAATCACCGCACCACTCAGTGCTAATGCCAGTGTTTGTTTCAAGGCAGGGAGCAATTCAGGGTTCAACCACACATCGATGCCACCAATATAGAGCCAGCGGGCGAGAGTGATAAAGGGCACGCCCAGCGAGAGGGCGGTGAGCACCAGCGGCAATAACAGGCAAAATAGGGTAAGCGCCGAACCCATAGCGTAAGCGGTTTGGCTTCTAGCGCTACCGGAACCGACTCGTGCATAGCGATTATAGCCGCGGCTGGTGGCCTCAATTAACAGTAATCCCAGGCAACATAGTGCCAGCACTCCGGCCAGCATATTAGCTGCCGGGCCATTAAAGGTGGACTGGAACTGGTCAAAAATGGCGGTGGTAAAGGTATCGAAGCGGATCATGGCATACAGCCCATATTCGGCCAATAAATGTAGTGCAATCAGTATCGAACCGCCCCAAATGGCTAGTTTTAGCTGTGGTAGCACCACTTTAAAAAATACCGCAGTGGGGGGGCTGCCCAGTGACGCGGCGGCGTCTTCAAGGCCGGGATCAAGACGACGTAATACCGCTGATGCGGGCAGATAGATAAAGGGAAAATAGGCGATAACAGAGATAAAGACTCCTGCGCCAAGCCCGTGCATGGCGGGCACCAGACTAATCCAGGCATAACTTTGCACAAACGCGGGTACTGCTAATGGCGCGATAGCCAGCAGTGACCAAATCCGCCTACCGGGTAGGGCGGTGCGTTCGGTCAGCCACGCCAGTGCGACACCAATAATGGTACAAAGGGGTAGGGTAAAAACTACCAGTAGCGCGGTGTTGATCAGGAGTTCACCCACGCGAGGGCGAAAAACCAGTGCTTTGACGGTTGACCAGCCAGTATCGATGGCAATACCGATAACAAACCCCAATGGCAGCAGGGATAGCAGCGAAAGCATAATCGCGATAGCCACAATCCCAGAGCCTGGGCGGCGGTTATACTGCCGTGTTGCTGCCCTATTCAGTGCAACCGGTGCAACATCGGTACTTATATTGGCCATAATCGTCAAGGCACTCAGCATGTTAAATGCCCGCCGGGCTAGAGACGCGGCGGGCTAAAAAATCAGTCGATTGACTCTATTACAGCAGGCCTGCTTCTGTCATCAATTCAACCACTTTCTTGCTATTTAGTTTGGATGGTTCGACTTTCGGTGCTTGCAGATCTTTCAGTGGCACCAATTTAGGATTTGAAGCTGCATCAACACCGACGGCATACTCAAATGCATCGTTGGTGCGCAGGATATCCTGGCCGGATTTACTGGTGATCCATTTGACGAACTCTTGTGCTTCTTTCTGATGCTTGCTAGAGGCTAACACGCCGCCGCCAGAGATACTCACAAACGCGCCTGGATCTTCATTTTTGAAGTAGTACAGCTTGGTGTTGCCGCTGTTCTCGCCAGTTTTTGCCTGATCAACAAAGCGGTAATAGTGATAGATAACCCCACCATCGATCTGTCCCGCATTCACGGCTTTCATCACGGTGCTATTGCCTTTATAGGCGGTAAAGTTGGTTTTCATGGCTTTGAGCCACTCTAACGTCGCTTTTTCGCCTTTTAGCTCCAGCATAGCACTGACAATGGCCTGGAAATCTGCGCCGGATGGTGAGGCTGCCCAGCGGCCTTTCCACTCAGGTTTAGCCAGATCCATAATGGATTTAGGCAGCTGTGCTTCGCTGATTTTTTCCGGATTATAGACAAACACGGTGCTACGGGCGGCAATGCCGCTCCAGCGGCCATGCTCAGGGCGGTACTCTTTAGCAACCTGAGCTTGTGTCTCCGCATCCAGTGGTGCGAACAGTTTGGCATTATCAACCAGCACCATGGCTGGCGAGTTCTCGGTCAGGAAAACATCTGCTGGCGATGCGCTACCCTCCTGAACCAACTGGTTACCTAACTCGCTATCCCCGCCATTACGCAGGGTGACTTTGATGCCGGTATCCTTGGTAAAGCCATCAACCCAGGATTTCACCAGGTTTTCATGTTGAGCGTTATAAATCACAATGCTTTTATCATTTGATGCGGCATGAGCAGAGAACGCCAGCATCATTAAGGAAGCCAGTATAGAAGAGGAGAGCAGTGCGACAGAGCCAAGTGCGGGGAAACGTAACTTCATAGCGACATCCTTTTTAAAAGGTCAGAAGAAGAAAGCGGTTGGTCTGATAGTGGCGAAACAAAATGATTGTATAGAAAGAAAATGGTAATCATAGTGAAAATCATTCGCAATATATGCTACAAGATGTTTCATTTTCAACGCTATTTTTTGTATGGATAACGCCTCCTGCCCCTTGTATTAAGCTCTCCTGCGCATTTATCTGTTTGTTGGCAACAGACAATGACTTAACATAGCTATCACTTTTTTGCATGGTTCATGGATATTCGATGCGCTATCTGGCTGTTATTCTTCCCTTACTCACGTTGCTCTCTGCCTGTAGTAGCAAGCCGACGCCTCCCACCACCGCCACACCATCCGATGGCTTGATACAGAGCGGATTTTTACTTGAACCGGAGCATCAGGGGCATCTGCAAAACGGTGATTTTGCTTATAACGCCGACACTGCCCGCTTTGTCGACAAAATGGTGCGTGAGCACGGTTTTGAGCGCCAACAACTGCATGATGTATTGGCCCAGACCCAAAAGCTGGACTGGGTTATCCGCCTGATGGATAAGCAAGCGCCCACTTCAGGTCGCCCTTCCGGGCCAAATGGGGCTTGGAACCGCTACCGCAACCAATTTATTACGCCGGATAATGTGCAAAATGGCGTGAATTTCTGGAATCAGCATGAAGAGGCGCTGCAACGCGCTTATGAGATCTATGGGGTTCCGCCAGAGATTATCGTCGGTATCATCGGCGTTGAAACTCGCTGGGGCCGAGTGATGGGCAAGACCCGCATTATTGATGCATTGGCGACACTCTCTTTTGCCTATCCGCGCCGCGCCGCGTACTTTACTGGCGAGCTGGAGACCTTCTTGCTGATGGCACGTGCTGAGGGCAATGACCCGCTCAGTCTGCGTGGCTCTTACGCGGGTGCGATGGGTTATGGTCAATTTATGCCATCGTCATTTAAGAGCTATGCAGTTGATTTTAATGGTAATGGCCATATCAATTTGTGGGACCCGGAGGATGCGATTGGTAGTGTTGCCAACTACTTCAAATCTCACGGCTGGACGAAAGGGGCGGCAGTCGCGATACCGGCGAATGGTCAGGCACCCAATCTCGAAAATGGTTTTAAGACCAAATATCCGCTATCGACCCTATCTGCGGCGGGGCTAAGCCCAACAGCGCCACTGGGCGACTATCAGGAGGCTAGCCTATTGCGCCTTGATGTCGGCACGGGTTATCAATACTGGTACGGTTTACCTAACTTCTACACCATTACCCGTTACAACCACAGCACCCACTACGCCATGGCGGTGTGGCAATTGGGTGAGGCGGTCGGCAGGGCGCGTAGAGGTTATTGAAATAGCTGCTGACAAAGCTGAACCAAGGGGAAACGTGCCGTTGGGGTCGTAAGCGGCGTAAGCCGCCGAAGTGCCCCTAGGTGCGCTCCCCCCTTGGCTCACAACTGTTTTCATCATACTGAGGGCCACATCAGTGGCCCTTTTTACCACTAAACTAGCGGCTTACAGCAGATGTGAAATATCATCCGGATTCACTGATGGCGGGGATTTACGCCAACCACGGGTGAGCCACAGCAGATAGATAAAGCCTGCCAGCAACCACAGTAAACCCACCTCCAGAGCGCGCTGCTCTAAATGCACCCACAGCCAGACTGACATCACAAATCCCATCATGGGTAACAGCCCATACTTGAACATGGCCGACGCGCCACGGAGCTTCTCATTGATCAGGAAATGCTTTATCACACTCAGGTTGACAAAGGTAAAAGCGCCCAGCGCGCCAAAGCTAATCATCGACACCACTAAGTTCAGATCAAGGAACAGCGCCAGCAGCGAAATTGTCGCGACGAACAAAATGGCCCGCCATGGCGTATGGAACTTGCGATGCAGATGGAAGAACACTTTACGTGGTAATACCCCTTCACGGCCCATGGCATAGAAGATGCGCGATACACTGGTCTGCGCGGTCATTGCCGAGGCATACACGCCCGTCAGGTAGGTCGCCATAAAGAAGTTATACATCCATTTACCGCCGACATGCTCGGAGATAATCAGGCTGGCGGTATCTTGATGCGGGATCAGCGACTGCCAATCGGGATAGGCCAGATGAGCTGCATAGGAGACGGCGATAAAAATAGCTCCGGCACTGATGACGGTAAACAAAATAGCGCGCGGTAGAGTGCGCTTGGCGTCGTGGGCCTCTTCAGCCATGGTGGCGATGGCATCAAAACCGAGGAATGCCAGACAGAGCACCGCAGCACCGGATAACAAACCAGAGAGATCACCGGCATTCACCAGCAGCGGCTTCATCAGCGCTGCCGGGCTTAGATCTGCCTGACTGAATGAAAGGGCGATAAATAGCACGATAAACACCATCTGTGCGGCGATCAGCGAGAAATTCACCGAAGTGAGCAGTCGCACACCGAGGATATTGAGTAAGCTGACACTGACAATAGAGGCAATGATAAAGAGCGGTGCGGGAACAGCCGGGAATGCCTCGTGCAGGAAAATACCTAAAACCAAATAGTTCAGGATCGGCAGGAACAGATAATCCAGAATTTGCGCCCAGCCCACCAGAAAACCGGTTTTTCCGCCAAAACTGCGCTGAACATAAGAGTAGGCCGAACCTGATAGCGGCATGGCGCTGGTCATCCGGCAATAACTGAGGGCGGTAAACAAAATGGTGGCAACTGTCACCAGATAAGCAATGGGCAAGTGGCCCTGGCTTAATACGGTCACCTGTCCATAGGTGGTAAATACGCCTAATGGCACCATGTAGGCAAGGCCGAAAGCGACCAGCGCGGGGGTTTTAAGCACTCTGCGCAACTGAATATTTTGTGGCATTACCCTATCATCTCCTGGTGTAAACGAGCACCGTTGAGCTGCATTTTTATGCAGCTGTAAAATATAAAGGAGCGGATTTTGACACAAGGGGGGCAGCTTTGAAAGTCCATCACTACCTGACTCGGTAACGGGTGCCATTAAGCGCAATTATTTACCTGAATCACTGACGTAACTCAGTGATTCAGTTTGTCATCTCTTGCGTTTATCTATCCGAATCAGCAGCTTGATAGACTAATTTACCGCCAATCAGTGTGCTCTCCACCTCAGTTTGATAAATCCTCTCTGGCGACTGCTCAAATAGGTTATTTTTCAGAATAGTGATATCGGCGAATTTACCAGCTTCCAGTGAGCCGATGTACTGCTCTTTAGCAATCATATAAGCGGCATCAATGGTGGCAGATCGCAGCGTTTCGATCAGGGTCAGATCCCGGTCAGTATCCAGACGCGGGCCTGCCGGATGACCATCAAGATCCCATGCGCGGCGGGTCATGCCCACTTGCAGGTTGTACCACTCATCCAGGCGATCAATAGGCCAGTCACTGCCATAAGCGATTCGTGCACCAGCATCGAGAAAACGGGCGGCTGGCTCCATATGCTGAAAACGGGTCTCGCCCAGCATGGCGCGCTCTTCATCAATTAGCACGCCCGGTAAACCGGCCCACTGGAAGGAGAGCACTGCCGTGGCACCCAGTTTGGCAAAACGCTCATATTGATGAGCGGCAACCAGCTCATTGTGCGCCAATCCCGGCCGGATATCCTTGCCTGGCAGTGCCGCACGCATCTGCTCCACCGCATCTAACACCATCTCGATGGCGCCATCCCCTACGGTGTGAGTATGGGGATGCAGGCCGGCGCGGGCGCACTCCAGAATCACGGCATTGACCATCGGTGCGGTAAAGTAGAGATCGCCATAGTGCTCGGTATTTTGCCAATCTGGCTGCTGCGCGGTGCCATGGTTTGCCCGGTAGGGTTCGAGCAAGGCGGCAGTCATGGTCGGCGGTTGTAACACCCCGTCGATAAAGAGTTTCAGGTGATCGACAGCAAAGCCCGGCGCAGGGCTCCATTCGCGGCTGCCCCATTCACGACCAAACTCCACCACCTCCTGCACCACGCGCGCGGCGTCCTCTGGCCCTTGCAGGCTATCGGGGGTGACCTCTTTAGCTCCCAGCACTCGCAGGGTCAATTCATTACGTTCATGTAACCGACGAAACGCTAGCAACTGCTCGGCAAATACACGGGTATCCATCACGGTCGTCACGCCCTGAGCATTCAAGACCTGCTGCACATGGGCGGCGATTTGCACATTTTTTTCTGCTGTCGCCGATGGGATGCTATCAAAGGCGCGCATGGCGGGTGCATCTTCCAAAATACCGGTCAGTTTGCCATTCGCGTCACAGGCAATTTTGCCGTCTGGCGGCACCGGGGTATTTTCATCAATGCCCAGCAGCTCCAGCGCGCGGCTGTTGGCCGCCAGGGTGTGGCAGTCATTGGAGAATAGCGCCACTGGGCGGCGGGTATTGAGGGAGTCCAGTGCCGCGCGGCTCATATCGGCACCCACTGGCGTCATCGCCTGACGTTGCCAGGCGCGGACAGTCAGCCACTCATTCTCGCCTTTAAAAGGGTCATTATCGAGGTGCTGCTGGATGATATCTAACGTCTGCTCAACACTTAGCGCAGCATAATTAAGGTTACAGCCAATCAGCTGTTTTCCGCCCCAAAACGGGTGCATATGGCTGTCAATCAGGCCGGGCATCATAAACTTGCCGGCCAGATCGATAAGTTGGGTTTTCGCGCCGGAAAACTGGGGGATAAGTTCATCGCCGCCAGTGGCCAGAATATAGCCCTGGCCCAGTGCGATGGCGCTGCAAATGGTGTTATCGGTGTCAGCCGTATAAATCGTGCCGTTGTAATAGATAACATCGGCTACTAACGTCTGTTTAGTCATGTTATGTACTCAATAAATCCCCTTTTAACTGGGGATAGGGATCATTAAATAGCGATTATAGCCTGTTATTGATGGCAAAGCCGCCACAGTGAGCGACGGGCTAATATCAAGAGTTGAGTATCGATTTTTTAGCGATTAATTTTTCAATAGCTCGGTTGCCATCATGGCATTCAGATGGCGCAGGATTTCAGCTTCTGAAAAGGCTAATTCGGTAAACTGGATTAGGCCATCCAGACCACAGACCAGCCCAATTAAGCGCCATGCAACATCACTGGCGTTAATATCTGAGCGGAATTCATCATTGGCAATGCCGGCATTAATGACCGCTAGCGTCGCCTGGTGCCAGTCTGACATTGAGGCGGCATAGGCGGCTTTAATCAGCTCATCTCGCTCCGCCAAAATCGAAACTTCATTCCACAAACGTGTCTCTCTTTGTCCCATCTCATCTTGCGGATAGCCCAGTACTTGTTGCAGCCGTTCAATGGTGGGTAAATTTTGGCACTCTATCGTAAAAGCGGCTAACGACTGTTTCACCAAGAGCAGAAAAGCATCGGCCCGCAGACGTGAAACTGACGCGAAGTGGTGGTGAACCTGCCCAACTGCCACCCCAGCTTCATTGGCAACACGGCGCACGGTGGTAGCGGCCATCCCCTCGGTTATGGCGACACGCATCGCCGCGTGCAAAATGGTGTTGTGGCGCTCTTCGCGGTTCAAATAGGCCAAAAATGGCTCCTTATCTGGTCCATCACTGTTTGGGTCATTATGTGATGAATTGGACGCTAGTTCAACTTTCCGCTATTATTGCGATATTGAACAGGTGTTCAACATTAACTTATGCCCTATTTGAGTGCTGTTTGTATGTCTAAAAAGTGGATGATTTTTTACGTTATTATTCTGATGTATCTCCCCGTTTCGATTGATGCAACCGTATTGCATGTGGCGGCTCCTCGGCTGGGTATTGCCCTGTCGGCGACCGGCAGCGAATTGCTGTGGATCATCGATATTTACTCGCTGGTGATGGCGTGTTTGTTGCTGCCGATGGGGGCGCTGGGGGATCGTATTGGCTTCAAACGGCTGGCTTTAATGGGGTCGGTACTGTTCGGCTTGGCATCACTGGCGGCAGCCCTTGCGCCCTCGGTTGCAGCACTTATTGTGGCGCGCGCGTTTCTGGCGATCGGCGCGGCGATGATCCTGCCAGCCACTTTATCCGCCGTGCGCCATATTTTTACCGACGAGCGCGAGCGGGCGCTGGCGCTGGGGGTATGGGTAGCGATTGGCACTATGGGGGCCGCGATGGGGCCGCTGGTGGGCGGAATATTGCTGGAGCACTTCTATTGGGGTTCGGTTTTTCTGATTAATATTCCCATTATCATCGCCGTGGTGATTGCGACCTTGGTGGTGATCCCCAGCCAACCCATGCGCACTGAGCAGACATGGAAATTGGCTCCGGCACTGGTATTGATTACCGCGATCCTGATGCTGGTCTATGCCGCGAAAACCGGGCTACGTGGTGGTGGCGATATGGTTGTCACCTCTCTGACGGCGCTGTTTGGTGGTGTGATGCTGTTTGCATTTGTTCGCCATCAGCTATCCACGTCGGCCCCAATGATTGATTTTCGTCTGATTAGCCAGCGGGTGATCGCGGTGGGTATGGTGATGGCGATGACCGCCATGATCACGCTGGTGGGTTTTGAGTTGCTGCTGACACAGGAATTGCAGTTTGTCTTGGGCAAAAGTCCGCTCGACGCGGGCATATTTCTACTGCCGCTAATGATTGCTAGTGGGGTGAGCGGGCCGCTATCCGGTTGGCTGGTTGCCAGATTGGGGCTGCGCACCGTCGCCAGTGCTGGTATTGCATTAAGCTCACTGAGCTTTCTGGGGCTAGCCTGGACTGATTTTGCCACTCAAACTTATCTGGCATGGGGATGGATGATATTGCTCGGTTTCAGTATTGAAGCTTCGTTGCTGGCCTCAACGGCGGCCATTATGAGCGCAGCCCCCCCTGAAAAAGCGGGCGCGGCGGGCGCGGTAGAGGGGATGGCTTATGAGTTGGGGGCCGGGTTAGGGGTCGCCATATTTGGTTTGATGCTCTCGCGGGCTTATAGCGCCTCGATTGTGTTACCGGCAGATTTACCGACTGACTTAGTTGCTCAGGCAACGGCATCTATCAGTGAAACCATCCAGGTGGTAAATAGCCTCGGTGGGAATGAACCGCTGCTTGCCAGTGCTAAGCTAGCTTTTTCAGCCTCGCACAGCTTGGTATTAGGTACTGCCAGTGGATTGTTGATGCTACTGGCGCTGGCCGTTGGGTTCACCATGCCGGGGAAACGCGTCCTGCAACTGGCGCACTGATCGTGGGGCTGAAAGGTCGCCAATGATCTTTCAACTATTACTCATTACTCTTACTAAAGTGTGTGATATATCTACTTAAGGCAGTGACCTTTGGTATGCTGATGATGTCATAACCCTATCTTAATAAAGAGTAAGGCTTTCTCTATGACCGAGCGGCAGTTCACAGCACAACTCGATATCGACAGCTCGGCTCAGCCGGTCCGCGTTGCGGCTAAAGGGGATTGGGTCTTGGCACACTACCGTGCCTTGGAGCCGGAGGTGACCCAATTGCGGGCGAATTTACCTGCGGCCGTGGTATTTGATCTCAGCCAATTGGGCGCGTTGGATACTGCGGGGGCGACGCTGCTGGTACTGCTCCTCGGCGAGGAGCGTGTCAAGCAATTACGCAAGCTGGCTCCCACATTACCTGATGAGCGCCGAGTCTTACTGGAAACGGTTAGCCACGTTTTACCCGATTTAACGCCGGAACCCGCCACCAAAGCCCCCCCGTTCTGGCTGGAGTTATTGTCCAATATTGGCCGTTCAATGGACAATTTATGGCAAGATATCAAATCCTTACTGGGCTTTGTCGGCCTAACACTCGAAGCTCTGCTGAGCACAATATTTCGCCCCTCCCGCTGGCGAATGACCTCGCTTATCGCCAATATTCAGCAAATTGGCCTGAATGCTGTACCTATCATTATGCTGCTGACCTTTCTGGTCGGGGCTGTCATCGCCTTTCTCGGTGCCACCGTGTTGACCACCTTCGGCGCGGGCATCTTCACCGTTGATTTGGTGGTGTTCTCTTTCCTGCGCGAGTTTGCGGTATTGCTCACCGCCATCCTGATGGCAGGGCGCACCGCCAGTGCCTTCACCGCTGAAATCGGCCTGATGAAAGCCAACGAAGAGATCGACGCCATCCAAACACTGGGGCTTAATCCGGTTGAACTGCTGGTGCTGCCCCGGGTATTGGCGCTATTGATTTCGCTGCCGATGCTGACATTTATCGGCATGATTTGCGGTATTTTTGGTGGCATGGTGGTGTGCGCCTTAACGCTGGATATTTCGCCGACCATGTTTTTGTCGATCATGCAAAACAGCAACGGATTGCAGCACTTTCTGGTGGGGATAAGTAAAGCGCCAGTTTTCGCTTTCCTGATTGCTATCATTGGCTGTCTGGAGGGGTTCAAAGTCACGGGCAGCGCGGAGTCAGTGGGGGTTCATACCACCACCAGTGTGGTGCACTCTATCTTTGTGGTCATCCTGCTTGATGCTGTCGCCGCGCTATTTTTCATGGAGATGGGGTGGTGAGCCAAATGAAGCAAGATGCAATCATTCAAATCCGTGGTTTGGTGAACAGCTTCGGCAAACAGACGGTGCACCAAGACCTGAACCTTGATGTTCAGCGCGGCGAAATTCTCGGCGTGGTCGGGGGGTCGGGAACCGGAAAGTCGGTACTATTGCGCAGTATCGTCGGGTTGCGCCGCCCCACTGGTGGGCAGATCCACGTCTTTGGTCAGGATTTAATGGCGCTGTCGGGGATGGCACGCTCTATGGTCGAACGCCGATTTGGCGTGCTGTTTCAACGGGGTGCGCTGTTTAGCTCTCTGACGGTGACTGAAAACGTGGCGTTGCCGTTAATCGAAAATGCCGGTTTGCCACGGGCGGAAGCGGAGCGCCTGGC
The DNA here is from genome assembly GCF_013282745.1 of Yersinia bercovieri ATCC 43970. Taxonomy (NCBI): domain Bacteria; kingdom Pseudomonadati; phylum Pseudomonadota; class Gammaproteobacteria; order Enterobacterales; family Yersiniaceae; genus Yersinia; species Yersinia bercovieri. Next base: position 4,273,293 of record NZ_CP054044.1, on the reverse strand, counting down.
GCAGGTCAAATTGGCGCTGGCGGGGTTACCGCCGGGTGCTGGCAGTAAATATCCGGCATCTTTGTCGGGCGGTATGGTCAAACGGGTGGCTTTAGCCCGTGCGCTGGCGCTGGACCCCGACATTTTGTTTCTTGATGAGCCGACGGCGGGTCTTGATCCCATTGGTGCGGCGGCCTTCGACAGTTTGATTCGTACACTGCGCGATGCCCTCAATCTGACGGTGTTTTTGGTGACTCACGATCTGGATACGCTCTATACGCTGTGTGATCGTGTGGCGGTGCTTTCGCAAAAGAGAGTGCTGGTGGTGGATACATTGGATAACGTCGCTGCGACCCATGATGACTGGATTCAGGCGTATTTTCATGGCCCACGTGGCCGGGCTGCCTATCAGGCAGCCACCAATAGTGGAGAGAGGTGGTAATATGGAAACCCGTGCTCATCATGTTGTCATTGGTTTGTTCACTCTCATTGTGGTCAGTGCCGCGCTGTTATTTTGCCTATGGCTGACCAATGCTGGCGCTAATCGGCAGTTCAAACTGTACGATATTGTCTTCAATGAACCGGTGAGTGGCCTCTCTCAGGGCAGCACCGTGCAGTACAGCGGGATCCGCGTCGGCGAAGTGATTCAGTTACGTCTGGATAGCGAAAATCCCAATAAAGTTTGGGCGCGGATTCGGGTATCGGCATCAACGCCCATCCGCCAGGACACCCAAGCGCGGCTAACAGTCGCCGGGATTACTGGCACCTCAAATATTCAATTTAGCAGCAGTAACCAATCAAGCCCACTGCTGGAGGGGCAAGATGGTGAGATCCCCATCATCATTGCTACCCCGTCGCCGATGAGCCAACTATTGGCTAACGGTGAGAATTTCATGAGCAACGCCAATGAAGTGCTGGTGCGCCTCAATCAACTCTTGGAACCCGATAATCAGCAGCGCCTCATTAGGACGCTGGATAATCTGGCGCTGATTACCCAGACCGTGGCTGACCAACGTGGCGATATCCGCACCATGTTGCAGCAGTTGGCGCAGGCCAGCAAACAGGCCAATGAGACACTGGCACAGACCAATCGTTTACTGCGTAATGCCAACGGATTAATGGATGGGCAGGGCAAACAGCTGGTCAGTGATGCCGCTAAGACTATGGCGTCGTTGCAAAAAACCAGTACCATCCTCAATCAATTGGTGAGTGAAAATAAAACCTCGCTCAGTAATGGTATGCAAGGGATGAGTGAGTTGGGGCCAGCGGTTGATGAGCTGCGCAGAACATTAGCCACATTACGTGCGGCGGTTTCCCGCCTGGAAGAGAACCCAGCGGCCTTGCTGCGTGGCCGTGAAAGAACACAGGAGTTTACGCCTCGATGATATTTCTTAAGGTAATGCGCTATTTAGGCCGCCGCACTTGGTTATTGATGTTATCAATGCTGGCTATGTTGCTATCAGCCTGCACCATTTTACCCACCGCGCCGGTCTCACAGGTCTATCTTCTGCCGGTGCCGCCAGCGACGAATGCCCCGCGAGCGCAGAGTGTCAATTGGTCGCTACGGGTTTCTCAACCGGCAACCAGCCAGTTCTTGAACAGTTCACGTATCGCTGTGCAGCCGCAGGGGCAGGAGATTGCGGTCTATCAAAACTCACGCTGGAGTGACCCCGCGCCGATTTTGGTGCGTAATCGCTTGATTCAGGAGTTCCGCGCAGATGGCCGTATTCGTGCCGTCAGTAGTGATGATGACAGTTTGCAGGCTGATGTTGAGTTGAGCGGTGATCTCTCTGCATTTCAGGGCGTCTATCTAACGGATAAGAGTGAAGTGCTGATCCGCTTTGATGCCCGACTGGTCAGAATTTCGGATCGTCGGATTATTGCCACCCGCCATTTTGAGATCCGCCAGCCGATAAAAGGCACGGAGATGAATGAGGTGGTTCAGGCGTTTGGTCTGGCGAGCGATCAGTTAGCCACTCAAGTGCTTAACTGGATGTTGCAGCACTCTATTACGTCATCTTAAAGCCTATCTCCCCCGATCAGACGGATGTCATCACTCTGGTCGGGGTACTTATTGCCACGTCTCGCGCTATTTATCCTGCGCAAACCAATATTAGCGGCATGGAGATGAAATACCGGGTGCGCGCAATAAACACACATAATCTTATTTTTTATGCTGACTGCGAGGCGCTAGGGCTAATATAACCTCTTTTATATTTCTCTATATTTGTTATCTCACTGTCAAGTTAAGTAAAGTCAGCCAATTAAACTGACAAACTCCTGTTCGACTCCGGCAAAATAACTGAAAGCGGTTAGAGAAGTATATTTAATATCAAATAAGTGTTGATTTTATGTTTCATAATGTTTGACTATTGCACAATAAATTGAGCAAAAGGGAATCATTATGCTTTGGAAAAATACCAGGGAGCAGTTTGGTCGCATCACTATTGGCATCCACTGGCTGGTGGCATTAACCGTCTATGGGCTATTTGCTCTGGGGTTGTGGATGGTGACACTGGGCTACTACGATGGTTGGTATCATCAGGCACCTGAAATACATAAAAGCATCGGCTGTATATTATTTGCTGTAATGATATTCCGGGTTATTTGGCGCTTTATTTCACCGCCACCAAAGCCCTTATCCAGCTATAGCTGTTTCACGCGAGTTAGCGCGATATTGGCTCATCTGACTTTATATATTGTTCTATTTTGTATTATGTTCAGTGGATATTTGATCTCGACGGCTGATGGACAACCTATCAATGTATTTGGCTGGTTTACTCTACCTGCGACATTAACCGGCTTACCTGATCAGGCTGATACCGCTGGCACTGTACACCTTTATCTGGCTTGGGCCGTGGTAGTGCTTTCACTATTACATGGGCTGGCCGCGATCAAGCACCACTTTATTGATGGTGATATTACCCTTAAACGGATGCTGGGACGTAGCACCGATTAACCAACTCTATTATGGAGAATGAACATGTTTAATAAGACCCTATTGGGCCTGACTGTAGGTGCACTGATGTTTACCGCAGGCAGCGCCGTAGCCGCCGAATATAAAATCGATAAAGAGGGGCAACACGCTTTTATCGAATTCCGGATTAAACATTTAGGCTATAGCTGGTTATACGGTAGCTTTAACGATTTTGATGGCTCTTTCACTTTTGATGAGAAAAATCCGACTGCCGATAAAGTGAATGTGGTGATCAATACCAATAGTGTTGATACCAACCATGCTGAGCGTGATAAACATCTGCGCAGCAAAGAGTTCCTAAACGTCAGTAAATTCCCACAGGCGACATTTGAGTCAACTGAAGTGAAGAAGAGTGGCGAAGGTTATTCCGTGGTGGGTAACCTGACACTGAATGGCGTCACTAAGCCAGTCACACTGGAAAGTAAATTGACTGGCCAAGGTAATGACCCATGGGGCGGGTACCGCGCTGGTTTTGAAGCGAACGGCAATATTAAGTTGAAAGACTTTAATATCACCACCGATTTAGGCCCGGCCTCACAAGAAGTCGAGCTGATTTTATCCGTCGAAGGTGTTCGCGCTAAATAGTTTTATTCAGGCTAGATAGTTTTGTTTAGGTTAACTGGTTTTTGGGCTAAAGAAAGGCCCATAACTGACCGAGTCTCTGAGCATGAGGTCAGACTGAAACCTATTTTCGTTTGATAAATAGCCCCCGTCCAGCATGGATATTAACCGGTTGATAACTTCATTTATCATGCTGCTGACGGGGTCTTTAATGCTGGATAATGACGGGCTAAGAAAAGGGGCAAGTGGAATATTATCAAAGCCGATGATAGATATTTCCTCTGGTACCCGAATGCCCACTTCAGTTAATTTTTTCATCGCGCCAATCGCCATATCATCATTACTGGCGATGATTGCGCTAAAAGGCAACTGACTGGCGAGTAATGACTCAACCGCCGCAAAACCACTCTGTGGTGTCCATCTTCCTGGTGCAATAAGTGTTTCTCGCACAATCAATGAGTTGGCCATTAATGCGGCTTTGTAGCCGGAAAGGCGCTCAATAGCGGTGGGTGAATCTAGTGAGCCGGTAATAAAGGCGATATCCCGATGCCCCTGCTCGATAAGGTAATTTGTGGCGTTATAGCTGGAGCCTTTATGATCGCAGAAAATAGAGTGGCTATGATTTTTTCTTAATTTCCTGTTGACCACCATAATCGGCTGCTTATGTTTATCAATAATCAGATCCATGGCATCAACAGTTAAAAATCGCGGATAGATGATAATGGCATCACAGCGGAGATCTAGCAGAAACTGAATTGCCGCTTGTTCCTCTTCTGCGCTATGTTTCCCGTCTACCAATACCAACTGACGGCCACTGTCTTCTAATTTTTTGGCCGCCTGAGAGAGAATTTCATTAAAGTAATTCCCATTGTAAAGTGTATTGGTCACCACGAAACCGATGCATTCTGATTTATTGGTTGCCAGATTTCGCGCTAATAAATTTGGCCGATACCCCGCCTCTTCGATCGCTTTATAAACCTGCTCTTTTGTCGCTTCGCTGACATAACCTTTGCCTGACAGAACCCGTGAAACAGTGGCTTTCGATACGCCCGCTTTCTTTGCCACTTCCTGCATCGTAGACATAGGCCCTTCCTGGCTTTTAAATAATAATGACTATTCTACAGGTTACGACAGGCAAGCAACATGCTGTTGAGCAGAATAAATCACCGCACTTATGCTGATCGCTATCACAAAACGTAAATTGTATTCGCCCATCTATTGAATTCCATCTCGTAATTAACGATTCTCATGTGGAACCGGTTACCTATCTGTTTGGAAAGAACAAAATAGGCTGATTACCGGCAGGTGGTTAATTATAACTATATGAATATAATGGCTAATTGCGCATTTATGCTGATGAGGGCAGTTTCCCTTCGGCCGCAAATGGTTCGCTTAGTCCGGCGTGCGTCGTTACGGGGAGTTGTTACTCATGTCTAAGAATTATGCCGTAGTATCTCAACAGATAGTCGATGCCATTGGTGGTGTCGGTAACATTAAAGCTGTGACCCACTGTATGACGCGGTTACGCTTTGTGCTCAATGATGATAGCGTGGTCGATCTGGCTAAGTTAAAGGCCATCCGTGGTGTCCTGGGCGTGGTGCGCAATGAAAACCAGTGTCAGGTCATCATTGGTAATAGCGTCTCCTATGCCTATGCAGAAGTTCTGAAACTGCTGCCAGAAGGCGCATTGTCTGAAAGTAGTGCACCGCAAAAAAATAGCATCACTTTAAGGCGAATAGGGGCAGGGATCCTTGATGCGCTGATTGGTACTATGTCACCGCTGATACCGGCGATCATTGGTGGGTCGATGGTCAAATTGCTGGCGATGATACTGGATATGACCGGCATCTTCGGCAAAGGCTCCTCAACACTGATCATTTTGAATGTCATTGGCGACGGCGCTTTCTTCTTCCTGCCAGTGATGGTGGCGGCTTCCGCCGCAATCAAATTCAAAACCAACATGTCGCTGGCCATCGCCATTGCCGGGGTGTTGGTACACCCGACCTTTATTGATCTGATGGCGAAGGCCGCGCAAGGCCAACAGGTTGAATTTATGGGGTTATCCGTCACCGCAGTGAAGTACACCTATACCGTGATCCCGGCGCTATGCATGACCTGGCTGCTCTCTTATATTGAACGTTGGGTTGACCGTATCACCCCTGCGGTGACCAAAAACTTCCTTAAGCCGATGCTGATTGTGCTCATTTCCGCCCCCATTGCCATTATGTTTATCGGCCCGTTGGGGATCTGGATCGGCAGCGGCATCTCCTCTTTGGTCTATACCGTTCATGATTATCTGGGCTGGCTCTCTGTCGCGATTATGGGGGCACTCTGGCCATTACTGGTGATGACCGGGATGCACCGCGTCTTTACCCCGACGATTATTCAGACCATTGCCGAAACCGGGAAAGAGGGCATGGTTATGCCGTCCGAAATTGGTGCTAACCTTTCGCTCGGTGGCTCCTCACTGGCGGTGGCATGGCGAACTAAGAACCCAGAACTGCGCCAGACAGCACTGGCGGCGGCGGCATCCGCGATTGTGGCGGGTATTTCGGAACCCGCGCTTTATGGTGTCGCTTTACGGCTCAAGCGCCCGCTGATCGCCAGCTTAATCAGTGGATTTATTTGTGGTGCTGTTGCCGGGATCGGCGGATTGGCCAGCCATTCGATGGCCTCCCCTGGGCTATTTACCAGTGTTCAGTTCTTCGATCCAGCCAATCCAATGAGTATCGTCTGGGTGTTTGGCGTGATGGTGTTGGCGATAGTGATTTCATTCGTCACCACACTATTGCTGGGGTTTGAGGATATTCCCGTCGAGAGCAGTGAAGGTGATAACACCGCTCCTGGCGACGAGGTGGCTGTTGCGCAGAATGCAGTGAAAATTAACTAAATAACGAGGTATTTCATGGCGGTATCAACATTTCCTGACGGTTTTTTATGGGGTGGCGCATTAGCTGCAAACCAGGCCGAAGGTGCATGTTTTGAAGGTGGTAAAGGGCTGACGACAGTTGACATGATCCCCCATGGGCCGCACCGCCTGGCGGTGAAACTGGGGCAGGAGAAGCGGTTCGCATTGCGGGATAATGAGTTTTATCCCAGCCATCAGGCCATTGATTTTTACCATCGATACAAAGACGATATCGCATTAATGGCTGAAATGGGATTCACCGTATTTCGCACATCAATAGCGTGGAGCCGAATTTATCCGAATGGCGATGAAATGACGCCGAATGCGGAAGGTATCGCCTTTTACTGCGATCTGTTTCGCGAATGCAAAAAGTACAATATTGAACCCTTAGTCACTTTGTGCCACTTTGATGTCCCGATGCATCTGGTCACGGAGTATGGTTCGTGGCGCAACCGGAAAATGGTCGAGTTCTTCACGCGCTATGCGCGCACCTGTTTCGAGGAGTTTGATGGCTTGGTGAAATATTGGCTCACTTTTAATGAGATCAATATTCTGCTGCATAGCCCGTTCTCCGGTGCAGGATTGGTATTTGAGCCAAATGAGGATCAGGAGCAGGTCAAATATCAGGCCGCCCATCACGAACTGCTTGCCAGCGCACTGGCGACCAAAATTGCCCATGAGGTCAATCCGGATAATCTGGTGGGGTGTATGCTGGCTGGCGGGAATTTCTACCCGCGCACCTGTAAGCCAGAAGATGTCTGGGCGGCGCTGGAAAAAGACCGCGAGAATCTGTTTTTCATTGATGTACAGGCGCGGGGCGCTTATCCGGCCTACACCAAACGTCTCTTCAGAGATAAGGCAATTGCCATTGTCACTGAAGCTGGGGACGATGATATCCTGAAAGATACCGTGGATTTCGTCTCCTTTAGTTATTACGCCTCCCGTTGTGCTTCGGCGGAGATGAACGACCATAACAGCAGTGCGGCTAATATCGTAAAATCCCTGAAAAATCCTCATATTGCGGCTAGTGAATGGGGCTGGGGCATTGATCCCTTAGGTTTGCGCATCACCATGAACATGATGTATGACCGCTATCAGAAACCACTATTTCTGGTTGAAAATGGGCTAGGTGCGAAAGATGAAATTAACCCACAGGGTGAAATTGAGGATGATTACCGCATTAGCTATTTGCGCGAGCACATTAAAGCCATGGGTGAGGCTATTGATGACGGTATTCCGGTTATCGGCTACACCTCATGGGGCTGTATCGATTTAGTTTCCGCCTCGACCGGGGAGATGAGCAAGCGCTACGGCTTTATCTATGTTGACCGCGATGACCAGGGAAACGGCTCTTTAGCACGTCGGAGAAAGAGATCTTTTTATTGGTATAAAAAGGTTATTGCCAGTAATGGTGCTGATTTGGGGTAAAAATGTGGGGAATATCGCCGATAATTGATATTCCCGCGAAATAACGCATATATGGCCTTATTCTGCTTTACTGCTCGCTATCCTGCTGCTGGCAGCGAGGTGAACCTTTTTTCAGCAGAGTCATAAACTCCATAAATGCCGTGCGCAACGGGGCAAACAGCGGATGTTTGCGGTTCTCCATCATGGTTTCTGAAAACAGTTTCAGACCCACAGCAAATGCCGCTGTTTTATCTTTGCCGAACGCCAGATCTTCGCGCGCTTGCAGCCGGTCGATGATGCCGAGGATCTCATCATGATTCTCGACTTCAAAGGTGACCGGTGCTTTATCCATTGGCTCACCTTTACGATCGGTGAGCGGCTCAACAGTAATGCGATAACGATAGCCGGACATCAGTTCTTCTCCTGTGCATCCGCATCAGTCGCCACAGAGGCGGGCGTTAACTCTTTCTCGATAGCTTCTACTGCGGTCATTAAAGCGGCATTTATGCGGACAACCTGCTCTGGTGTGACATCTGATCGCACCATGTTGCTGCGCAAAATATGACGTAAACGATGCATTACATCGGAAATACCTTCTGCCAGATTCCCCTCTGGGCGACGATTGACCTGCGCCAGTCGAGAGAAAATCACATCGACCATCTCTTGATTTTGCTGTAATTCAACCTTACCCGCTTCGGTGATTTGGTAGCTTTTGCGGCCATTCCCGGTTGCCACTGGTGTGACAAAATCTTGCTCCTCCAGCAGGGTTAGCGTTGGGTAGATAACCCCTGGACTTGGCACATAAAGCCCGGATGACGCCTCTTCAATAGCCTTAATCAGCTCATAGCCATGGCTGGGTTTTTTATCAACCAGAGCCAGCAAAACAACACGTAAATCACCGTGTTCGAACAGGCGATGCATTTTGTCACCACGCCCACCTCTGCCACCCGCCATCGGGTGGCGACCACCACGATGCATTCTCTCGCCGCCACGGCGCTGCCCTTCATGATGCTCTTGGCCATGGCAATGACCACGTTTTGAAAATCCAAACATAACAACTCTCCTTTAGATATATCGAAACAATTTCGATATATCTAATCTAGATCGATATATCGAAGTTAGCAAGGGGATGATGCAAAAAAGATATATCTAAATGAAAGATTCATCGGGATGGGGAGGTGAGTGAGCTTAAGGCAGAGGGTAGAGTGGGGACTAGGTGGCACAATAGATATTGCTATAAATCATCCCCTTGCTCAGCAGAACTACACCGAGCAAGGGGGAAAATAGTTGGTTACAGTATTAATTTTTCTTAACAAACTCAGATTTTAGCTTCATCTGACCAAATCCATCGATTTTACAATCGATATTGTGGTCGCCTTCAACCAGACGGATACCTTTCACTTTGGTGCCAATTTTCAAGGTTGAAGAGCTGCCTTTTACTTTCAGATCCTTAATAACGGTGACCGAATCGCCGTCAACCAGCAAGTTGCCATTGGCATCACGCACCACCAGACCCTCTTCGTCTGCTGCTGAAGCACCACTTTCTGACCACTCATGACCACACTCTGGGCAATTCAGTTGTTCCCCCTCCTGCCATGTAAATTCAGAACTACATTTTGGACAGTTTGGTAAACTCATCTCGCTAACTCCTTGAAATTAAATTTAATAAATATAAAAAAGTGATAAATAATCGGTTACTGTCTTGATAATCAACTATTTTACACTTTTTATCAGGTTATTGACTAGTCAGATGCGGAGTAAAGAGCGTAAAGGGGGGCTACCTACTTTTTGTCTCATGTTTTTATCGCGATAATCTTATGGGGAGAAACCCCTTTTCTAGGATAAATAAAAGTAAATCATCACTCTATATTCAACCCTGTTTCAGGCACTAGAATTAACATGTATTGAGGAGGGCTTGTTTTAACCAATTGTTTTATATTAATATAATTCTCACGTATGTTTTTTGGCATCACGCTGAAATTAAAGTTAATTCCCTAATTCTAACGTGTTATTTATAATGGGCCGCATAAACTTTGATTAACGCTATATATAGTTATAGCGAATTTAAAAATAATAACTTGGACATATATTGGCGTCAAACCCTGCTAATTAATAGCAGGTCATTACGGGATCTACAGGCGGCTAAATGGTACATACCGACAGCCAGCGCCGGATATTTTAGTAATATGGAAACAGTAATATTTCCATATGGTAGAAAGCCAACATGTTCTGTGATCTTCGGCGATTCAACGACTATCGCCGAACAGCTTGTACTGAATGAGGATTATCTATTTGTCGGGCCAAAAGCGATGTTGGCAATACCTTATTTACAAAATATTGTCACTAGCATCCCAATCAAAGAAAAACTGCCTGATGGCAAATATAGTTTAATTTACCGGCAACAGCAGGTGTTACCCCCATTGGCAAAACACCTGATAGATGAGATTCGTTTCGCTTATTGGGAGTTAATGAGCCGCCAGATAACATGATATTTTTACATCCCCAGAGAAATATCTCTTTATGGGTTATCGCCTCACATTGTTGATCAAACATAATGGGAGAATGGCTGTGAATTAGTTTTTGGTGTGTCGCGAGGTAATGCGGTTATGGTGTCCCCGACTGGAATCGAACCAGTAACTAGCCCTTAGGAGGGGCTTGTTATATCCGTTTAACTACGGGGACCCGGTCATCGGCAAGTTGCCGGTGAAGTGTGCTGCTGGAGCATTATACGCATTTTGACCCAGATAATAAGCAGTTAGCTGTCCGTTTGGTCACTCTGTCGCCAATTTAGGGTGAATAAGTGCTGTCTGCTATCCAAAAGCAGCCGTTGACAGTGGCTAAATGCATGCAGTTATTTCTGTGATGACGATGATTTTTTATCTACTTTATCGCCGTTTTTAGGTTGATGAGTCATATCGCTGCGGATCTGGGCGTGACTTATCAGGGCGAAGATAAAGGTGCCACCAATGATGTTGCCCGCCAGTGTCGGGATAGCGAAAGGGTAAATAAATTGCTGCCAGGGTAGTGAGCCATTGAACACCAGATAGAAGATCTCCACCGAGCCGACCACAATGTGAGTCAGGTCGCATAAAGCGACTAAATAGGTCATCAGGAAAATGACCCAAATCTTGGCAGCGCCAGCCGCAGGGATCATCCATACCATAGTGGCAATTATCCAACCGGAAAATATACCTTTAGCAAACATCTCTCCCGGTGAGCTATCCATGACACCTTGCGCTATGCTGACAAACGCCGCGCGCGTGGCATCATCAAATACCGGCATATGAATAAAGGCGTAGGCGGCTATCCCAGTCCCCAGCAGGTTGCCCAATAGCACCAGCCCCCACAGACGAAATAACAGAATAAAGTTCTGGCCGCTGGGTTTCTGCATTATCGGTAGTACGGGCGTGACGGTATTTTCGGTAAACAGCTGTTGGCGCGCCATAATGACAATAATAAAACCGAAAGTATAACCGATGTTTTCCAGCAGAAAACTGGCTGGCGTGTCGGGCAGTTTGGCATGGAAAATACCTTTGGCAATCAGTGAGGCCCCCATGGAAAGGCCCGCCGCAATTGCCGACCACAGTAGTGCAAAACTGTCACGCTCTAACTCTTTTTCGCCGTCGACACGGATAAGTTCATGAATTGCCGCCGCTTTGGAGGGCAGGTTCTTCTCATTGATTTCAATTTCTTTTCCCTGCTTTTGTTCTTCGCTCTCCACTTTCAGTTCACTCTCTTCCTTAGGCGGTTTTTTATCACTCATCGGGGATTTCCTGATTGACAGAAAAAATTATTGTGGACGCTCGGCGGCAATAAAATAAGGGAATAGTAAAATAATAAGCATAGATGCTAATTTTTGTTCGCGAGGTTTTACCGATAATTGTTGTGTTAAATAGGGCGAGATTGACGAAATCATGCTCAGTTTTGCTGGAAAGAAGTAACCAAATTTTAACACTGTCGATTTTTTCTACAGAAATTTGATCTTATCCCGAATATTACCTCTATAAGGGTAGGGATAGCGTTAGACCCATGCTACGTAAGGTTTAAGCCTTATGTTATCATTCGGTTTTCCTGAACTAACAATCCTACGGTGGAAGAGAATCCTTCATGCTGGAAGCTAAAGAACTGACCTGCATTCGAGATGAACGGCACTTATTCCAACGGTTAAGTTTTTGTGTGGCTGCGGGCGAAATTGTGCAGGTTGAGGGGCAAAACGGCGCGGGTAAAACCAGCTTGCTGCGTATTCTCGCCGGACTTGCCGATGCCGATGAGGGGCAGGTGAGCTGGCAGGGTAAGAATATCCGCAGTGATCGCCCTCGCTATCATCAGGATCTACTATTTTTAGGTCATCAGCCGGGTATCAAATCGGTGCTGACACCTTTTGAAAATCTGGCGTTTTATCAGTCAGTGTTTCAAAAGGTGGATAGCGCTGCAATTTGGCTGGCGCTGGCTCAGGTCGGGCTGGTGGGGTACGAAGATCTACCGGTCTCTCAGTTATCGGCAGGCCAGCAACGGCGGGTGGCGCTGGCCCGTTTGTGGTTGAGTCAGTCGCCGTTATGGATTTTGGATGAGCCGCTGACTGCTATTGACCAGCAAGGTGTTGGCACACTGTTGGCGCTGTTTGTCGAACATGCCGCTAGCGGGGGAATGGTACTGCTCACCACCCATCAGGAGTTGGATGCGCTCGGTCAGCAGGTGCGAAAAATCCGTCTCACCAACACGCGGGAGCATTAATGTTTATCAGCGTGTTGCGCCGTGAATTAAAAATAGCCTGCAGAAAGGGTGGCGAAATCGTTAACCCGCTCTGGTTTTTTCTGATTGTCATCACTTTGTTTCCATTGGGTATTGGCCCTGAACCGCAACTGTTGGCACGCATTGCACCGGGTATCGTCTGGGTTGCTGCACTGCTGGCGTCGCTGTTATCACTGGAGCGGTTATTCCGTGATGACTTTCTCGATGGCTCGCTTGAGCAGTTGCTGCTATTGCCCACACCGCTGGCGCTCACGGTGTTAGGCAAAGTGTGTGCTCACTGGGTAGTTACCGGGCTGCCGCTGCTTATTTTATCACCACTGGTGGCGTTGCTACTCTCCCTAGACACAAATACCGCTATTGCGATGGCCCTGACACTGCTATTGGGGACGCCGACCTTAAGTTTTATTGGCGCTATTGGTGTGGCGCTCACTGTCGGTTTGCGTAAGGGCGGTGTTTTGCTGAGCTTATTAGTGTTGCCGCTCTATATCCCGGTGCTGATATTTGCCACTGCGGCTATTGATGCGGCCTCGATGGCGCTGCCGATTGATGGTTATCTGGCCATTCTGGGGGCGATGCTGGCAGGGAGCGCGACACTCGCCCCTTTTGCTACCGCCGCTGCATTGCGAGTGAGTGTGCACTAGCGGTTTATCGCTAGTGGCAAACCGCAGTTAAACCAGTAGCGATTTTCATCAGTATTAGTTTTCATGAGAGTGAGTTTTCAGCAGCTTAAACGCGGTAGCCAACGACAGTCACAGCAGATTGTGCGCCGTATCCTGTACCGGTATTGCCCAGGCGGCAGTCCCCGTCCAATTTCAACGTGAGCAATGAAAAATGTGGAAATGGTTTCATCAATTGGCTAAACCCGAGCGGCTCTATCAGCTATGCGGCCGATTTATTCCGTGGCTGGGCATGGGGGCAGCCCTCTGTCTGCTGGTGGGCTGGGTGTGGGGCTTTGGTTTTGCCCCTGCGGATTATCAGCAAGGTAATAGTTTCCGTATCATCTATTTGCATGTTCCGGCAGCCATCTGGTCGATGGGTATCTATATGTCGATGGCGATAGCTGCATTTGTCGGATTGGTCTGGCAAATGAAAATGTCCGATAACGTGCTGGCCGCCATGGCCCCTGTGGGGGCGGTATTTACCTTTATTGCCCTGGTCACCGGTTCCGCCTGGGGCAAACCGATGTGGGGAACCTGGTGGATCTGGGATGCACGTCTGACCTCTGAGCTAGTGCTGCTATTTCTCTATCTGGGGGTGATAGCCCTGTATAACGCCTTCGAAGACCGCAAGCTGGCAGGGCGTGCGGCCGGTATTTTGGTACTGGTTGGCGTGGTGAATATCCCCATCATTCATTTCTCGGTTATATGGTGGAATACCCTGCACCAAGGCTCAACCAACATGCAGCAGAGCATCGATCCGAGTATGCGCTCGCCACTGCGCTGGGCGATTTTGGGTTATTTGCTCTGTTTTATCACCCTGACATTAATGCGCCTGCGCAATCTGATTTTGCAGCAAGAGCGCCATCGCCCTTGGGTTAGCGCCTTATTGCGTAAGGAGCCACGAGTATGAAACCAGCCTTTGACTCTTGGGCGGCATTTTTTGCCATGGGCGGCTACGCCTTTTATGTCTGGTTGGCGGTGGCGGCCACATTACTGTCACTGTTGGGTCTGTGGCTAGATACCCTGCGACAGCACAAACAACTATTAGCAGATATTCAGCGCCGTCAGGCCAGAGAACAGCGCATTCGTCAGCACGCAGCCCATTCACAGGAGAAATCACAGTGAATCCACGTAGAAAAAGTCGGCTCTATCTGGCGCTGGTGGTGCTTATCGGTATCGGTTTGACCACCACATTGGTGCTGTATGCCCTGCGCTCAAATATTGATTTGTTTTATACGCCGGGCGAAATTTTACAGGGCAAAGGTGAGCGCCATGAGAAGCCAGAAATCGGTCAGCGCTTGCGCATCGGCGGCATGGTGATGCCGGGGTCGGTCAAACGAGATAATAAGACGCTGGAGATGAGTTTTAAGGTTTATGATGCCCGTGGCGCTGTCACCGTGACCTATACCGGCATCCTGCCGGATCTGTTCCGCGAGGGGCAGGGCGTCGTGGCGCAAGGGGTATTTGCTGCCGGCAATACCATCAACGCCAAAGAAGTGCTGGCAAAACATGATGAAAAATACACCCCACCAGAAGTCAAAGAAGCGATGAAAGAGAACCATACACGTCCAGCCGAGGCTTATAGTAGCGCTAACAGTGGGGGCAATGCCTCATGATGCCTGAAATTGGCAGTTTCTTGTTATGTCTGGCACTGGCTATCTCACTGCTACTGAGCCTCTATCCGCAGTGGGGGGCGGCACGTCAGGATGCCCGCATGATGGACACCGGCCGGCCACTGACTTACGGTATGTTCGCCACCATTGCGCTTTCATTTATATGTCTTATCTACGCATTTGTGGTGAATGATTTCACCGTCTCCTATGTGGCGGCTAACTCGAATTCACATCTGCCGGTCTATTACCGGATCGCCGCCAGTTGGGGGGCGCACGAGGGATCACTGCTGCTGTGGGTGTTGCTGCTCAGTTGCTGGTCACTGGCGGTAGCGCTGTTTAGCCGTTCAATGCCGGATGATGCGGTAGCCAGGGTGCTATCGGTGCTGGGGATGATTACCGGCGGCTTCTTGCTGTTTATTATTCTGACCTCGAATCCATTTACCCGCACCTTGCCGGACTTCCCCATTGATGGCAACGATCTGAACCCACTGTTGCAGGATATCGGGCTGATATTCCACCCGCCGCTGCTCTATATGGGCTACGTCGGTTTCTCGGTGGCCTTTGCGTTCGCCATCGCCTCCTTAATGGCCGGGCGGCTCGACAGTGCCTGGGCGCGCTGGTCACGACCATGGACACAAGCTGCATGGGTGTTCCTGACCTTGGGGATCGTGCTCGGCTCGGCCTGGGCCTACTATGAGCTAGGCTGGGGCGGTTGGTGGTTCTGGGACCCGGTAGAAAATGCTTCATTTATGCCGTGGCTAGCCGGTACTGCGCTGATCCACTCGCTGGCAGTGACTGAAAAACGCGGCACATTCAAAGCCTGGACTGTGCTGCTGGCCATCACCGCATTCTCATTGTGCCTGATGGGAACATTCCTGGTGCGTTCTGGCGTGTTGGTCTCGGTACACTCGTTTGCCTCTGATCCGGCGCGCGGCATGTTTATTCTGGCCTATCTGGTGATTGTCATCGGCGGCTCCTTGCTGCTGTAC
Organism: Yersinia bercovieri ATCC 43970; assembly: GCF_013282745.1. Classification (NCBI taxonomy): domain Bacteria; kingdom Pseudomonadati; phylum Pseudomonadota; class Gammaproteobacteria; order Enterobacterales; family Yersiniaceae; genus Yersinia; species Yersinia bercovieri. Next base: position 4,257,448 of record NZ_CP054044.1, on the reverse strand, counting down.
GCGGTCAAAGGTGCGCAAGTGCGCAGCCGGACTCAACATGAGGTGTTCTCCCGCGAGACTTTCCTGCTGGGGAATAATGTGCTGCTGATTGCCGCCATGCTGGTGGTGCTGTTGGGCACCCTGCTGCCATTGGTCCACAAACAGCTGGGGCTGGGTAGCATCTCTATCGGCGAACCCTTCTTTAATACTATGTTTACCTGGCTGATGGCGCCGATGGCGCTACTGATGGGGATTGGGCCGCTGGTGCGCTGGCGTCGTGATGAACCGAGCAAGCTGTGGCGGCGCTTGTCGGTGGCGCTGGTGGTCACCTTGCTGCTGTCGATTCTGCTACCGTGGCTGCTGCAAGACACCATTGCCGGTATGACGGTGGTCGGTTTGATGATGGCTATCTGGGTGATTATCCTGACATTGATGGAGCTGCATGAGCGCGCCACCCATCGCCATAGCTTCTGGCGCGGCCTGAGCCACCTCTCCCGCAGCCATTGGGGCATGGTGCTGGGCCATCTGGGGGTGGCGGTGACCGTGATCGGCATTGCGTTTAGCCAGAATTACAGTGTCGAGCGCGATGTGCGCATGAAGGCTGGCGATAGTATCGATATCCACGATTATCACTTTGTTTTCCGCGATGTTCACGATATTAAGGGGCCTAACTATACAGGCGGCGTGGGGATCATTGATGTCACCCGCAATGGCAAGCCGGAAGCGACCCTACATGCGGAAAAACGCTACTACAGTGTGGCCCGTTCAATGATGACTGAAGCGGCTATTGATGGCGGCCTGACCCGTGATCTCTACGCGGCATTGGGCGAAGAGCTGGATGATGGCTCATGGGCGGTGCGCCTGTATTACAAACCCTTTGTGCGCTGGATCTGGTATGGCGGGCTGTTTATGGCCATCGGCGGCATCTGCTGTATGCTCGATCCGCGCTACCGGATGAGTAAAAAGTTAAAACGCGGCGCTGCGTCGGAGGCTGAATAATGAAAACTCCCACTTCATTCAATAAGCTGATGTTTATTCCGCTGGTGCTGTTTTTGTTGCTGGTGGTGGCCTTTTTAGTGCAACTGACCGCCAATGCTAATGGCGATGATCCCACCATGTTAGAGTCGGCTCTGATTGGTAAGCCGGTGCCGACCTTCAAGCTGGAGTCCCTTGAACAACCGGGCAAAATATTTGATCAAGCGGTGCTGCATGATGGTAAACCCATGCTGCTCAATGTCTGGGCGACCTGGTGCCCCACCTGTCGGGCCGAGCATCAATACCTGAATAAACTGGCCGCGCAGGGCATTCGTGTGGTGGGCCTGAACTATAAAGATGATCGCGTCAAAGCTGTGCAGTGGCTCAATGCGCTGGGCAACCCCTATGCGCTGAGTCTATATGATGGCGATGGTATGTTAGGGCTGGATCTTGGGGTGTACGGCGCGCCGGAAACTTTCCTGATCGATGGTCAGGGTATTATCCGTTATCGCCATGCCGGTGATCTGAATGATCGGATCTGGTTGCAGGAAATTTTGCCGCTATATAAGCAGTATCAGGGGGGCGCATGAGATTATTGAGCCTGATGCTCGGCCTGTTGTTGAGCTGGAGTGTGTTTGCGGCCATCGATACCTACACCTTCAAATCGGAGGCGCAGGAGCAGCAGTATCGCGAGCTGACCGAGCAGCTGCGCTGCCCGAAATGCCAGAACAACAGCATTGCTGACTCCAATGCCATCATCGCCGCTGATATGCGCGGTAAAGTGTACGAACTGCAGCAGCAGGGGAGTACCAAACAGCAGATCATTGACTATATGGTGGCCCGCTACGGCAATTTTGTCACCTACGAGCCACCGGTTACCGCCGCGACAATGATTCTGTGGGCCGGGCCAGCACTGTTTGTTCTGATAGGTGCAGCCGTGGTGATATTACGCGCCCGCCGACGGGTGGAGAAGCAGACCTCGCTTTCCGTGCAGGAGCAGCGGCGGTTACAACATCTGTTGGCTGAACAACCGACCCCATCAAAACCGACTGACAGGAAACAACCATAATGGCTTTTTGGCTAATAGTGATTATTTTACTGGCGGTCGCGGCGGCCTTGTTGGTCATTCCGGCCATGGGACAAGGGGCGAATTCACCGGCGACCACCCGGGATGAGCTGAATAAGGCCATTTATCAGGACAGGTTAGCTGAATTGGCGGAGGATGAAGCGCAGGGCGTGGTGGAACAGCGGCCTGAACTGATTCAAGAATTGCAACAAAACCTGTTGACTGATATCCCACAGCAATCGGATGAAACGACAACGCCAATCAACCGCTGGGCGCTATTACCGGGCGTGGTGATTTTGGTGGTGATCGCGCTAGGGCTATACCTGAAAACGGGCGGTTTGACCCAGGTGCAGGCATGGCAGCAGGTAGAGGGGCAAATGCCTGAATTACGTGCCAGAGTTGCTAATGAGCGCGCGGAGCCGCTGACCATGGAGGAGGTCGCCCGTTTAGGGCTGGGGTTGCGCACCTCCTTGCAGCACGATGCCGCTAACGTCAACGACTGGATGATGCTCGGCAGAGTGGGGATGGCGCTGAATAACGCCACCACGGCGACGCAAGCTTTTGCTAAAGCTTATCAACTCGCGCCCGATAATGAGGATGTCAGACTCGGCTATGCCGAAGTGCTGACACGTTCCAGTGATCCGCAGGATAATCAGCTGGCAACCCAGATGCTGCGCAGCATGGTGGGGCAAGATCACACCAATCTGCGCGCCATGAGTTTATTAGCTTTTAATGCTTTTGAGCAGGGCGATTTCAAACAAGCCATTGGTGCGTGGGAAGTTATGCTAAAATTGCTGCCTGCTGGTGATTCTCGCGTAGAAGTGATAAAACGCAGTATCGCGCAAGCTAAATCACAGGCAGGGCAGGAAACAGCTACACTGGGAATAGAGGTTTCACTATCATCTGATGCCGCCCGAAAATTGCCCCAGCAGGGAACAGTGATTATATCGGTCACCGATGGAGCCAATCCGGTGCCGGTTGCCGTCAAGCAACTGCCTTTGAGCCGATTCCCGCTAGCAATAGCGCTAGATGACAGTAATGCAATGATGCCGGAGCGCTTGCTTTCGTCACTGCAGCAGGTGAAAGTGCGTGCGCGTATCTCATTGGATGGCACCGCTAATCCACAACCGGGTGACTGGTTTGGTGAGAGTGACGTGCAGAATTTTGATGGGAAAGGGCAGCCTCAGACGATTCATGTCGAGATAAATAAGCAGACTCCTTAAGTGTGAGGGGTTGAAAAGAATTTCATGGAGAAAAATATGAACTACCGCCTGATTGGGCTGGCTTTTGCAACTGTGCTGTTAGTCGGCTGCGCCAGTAGCTCGCCGGATCACATGGAGCAGGGCCGCTCTGATCCGCTAGAAGGTTTTAACCGGGCAATGTTCAATTTCAACTACGAGGTTCTTGACCCTTATGTGGTGCGCCCGGTCGCCGTGGTCTGGCGCGATTACGTACCACAGCCAGCACGTAATGGGATGAGCAACTTCCTCGGTAACCTTGAAGAGCCAGCCAGCATGGTGAATAGCTTCCTGGTGGGGGACCCCTACAACGCCATGAAACACTTTAACCGCTTCTTCCTGAACACAATTTTGGGGATGGGTGGCTTGATTGATGTCGCCGGTATGGCGAACCCGAAACTGGCGAAAGCGGTGCCGCACCGCTTTGGTAGTACACTGGGCCACTATAATGTCGGTTACGGCCCCTATGTGGTATTACCGGGCTATGGCAGCTTCACTATCCGTGAGGATGGTGGTAATGCGGCTGATTACGTCTATCCGGTGCTGAGCTATTTGACCTTCTGGATGTCGGCAGGTAAATGGATGGTTGAAGGGATTGAAACGCGTGCGCAACTGCTGGATTCCGATGGTTTGCTGCGCAACTCCTCTGATCCTTACCTGATGATGCGCGAAGCTTACTTCCAGCGTTATGATTTCCTGGCCAATGGCGGGCAGTTGAAACCGGAAGTTAACTCGAATGCACAGGCCATTCAGGGTGACCTGGAGAGTATTGACTCCGCGAATTGATCGATTCAGCCAATGAGTAGTGGTTAATACTGAACAGAAAAAAAGCGCCGGAAGGCGCTTTTTTGTGGGCATCAAACCGCCAATAACGGCTATCAGAATGCGTAGTTAAAGTTCACGCCATACAGCAGCGCGGTTCCTTTAGAGTCGAACTGGTATGGCACACTACCCAGAGCAGTCGGTGTCTTTTCAGTGATATGCACGTTCTGTCCATGCATATAGGAGATACCAACATCAATTGAAGCATCTTTGTTGAAGGCGTAGGTGGTACCGGCACTGATCCAGAAGCGGTCCTGATCAGGGATTGAGATAGTACGGTTATCTGCCGGAACCGGGCTATCATCGAAGGCGATACCGGTACGGAAGGTCCAGTTATCATCATAATAATAGGTGGTACCCAACGCGATACGGTAAGCGTCTTTGAAGCCTTCTTGCTTATCAAACAGTGTCTGGCCGTTGGTTCCGGTGGCTTTCAACTCTTTAAATTGGCTCCAACTGGTATAGGCCAGGCTATAGTGGACAGCCCATTGTGGTGCGACGCGGTTGTAACCGGACACTTCCCACACTTCAGGTAGATTCAGGGTTAATGCCCCAGGGATCACAGCACCACCGGTGCCCCTCGGTGGCGGTAACTGGCTGCTGAAATCGCCATCAAAGTCAATTTTCACTTTTGAACGATAGGTGAAGCTGTAACGGTTCTCTTTATCGACTTCATACAGAATACCGGCATTCCAGCCATAGCCCCACTCTTTACCCTCCATACGGGTAACTTCAGTTTTGGCCGGGAAGGTTGAACCACCAAGCTCACCGATATGACGCACAATCTTGGCATCAGCATAAACAGCATTGAAGCCCAAACCGAAACTGAAGTTTTCATTGAGGCGATAAGCTGCGGCCAAGTTTAAGTTAGCGGTTTTCAGATCAGTCTGGCCACCCAGAGAGCCGGCAGCATAGTCATCATTGAATTCAGTTGCCAAACCGTAGTTTGAGGTGCCGGAAGCACCAATAGCCCATTGTTCATTCAGCGGCATAATAAAGTGGATATTTGGTATCCACTCTGATGGGGCGATATTATTGGCATCAGTGCTTCTGCCTGTTACTGGTGATGTCCCACTGATGTTCACATCTGGATCAACATAAACGAAGCCACCAGAGAATGAAGGGCGGTCGAATAGAGTCATTGCAGCGGGGTTACGGCTACCAACAGATGCGTTGTCGGCAACAGCGCCTTCACCAGAGAAAGAGCGGCCCAATGCAGCGGCTGAATATTCATTCAGTTGGAAGCCCGCCGCAGAAACGTTCGAAGAGATGATTGCTACTGCAGCTGCCAGAGCTGATCGGGTAAACAGGTTTTTCTGGTTCATGACCAAAACCTCATTGTTTTAATTAATGTTACATACCGTAACAAGAGAATGCGGGATTGTAGGGTCCGTTTTCGGTCAGACAAAGCAGACCAGTGGCTGAAGTATAGGTCTGACCTGTGTGCATGTTGCAAGGATGTTTTAATATTTGTTCGGATTTGATCGCAAAAAATAGACGCAGTTAACAAAAAACTTACAAATTGGTATCAATAAACACGCTATTGATGAGCAAATAAACAAAACGACTGTGATATCCATCACTTAATAGGCCTATAAACAGTAAGTCCTAGTGCCTTCGGGATTGGGGTAGTAAAATAGCGCCAGAGAAATTTTTTTTTGCGCCAGGTTCTATTTGCTTTGTACTTACTGCTATTTGCGCTAACCGGTAGGCAATTTGCACCTATTTTGAAATGTCCGTTGAGGAGAATTGAAGATGTCAGATACCAACGATCGTCCAATAAAAAATCTGTGTAGTGCTGAAGAGACTGCGGCCTGTTGCTGTGTCGATGTTGGCACTGTCATGGACAATACTGACTGTACTGCATCCTACAGCTGTGTATTTGATAACCGCGCCGAAGCAGAAGCCATGCTGAAAACGCTGACTGAAAAAGCGCGTGCTGTTGAGTCTGACCCATGCCTGATTGAGCATAAGCTGGAAGAGAGTGAAGGCGGCGTGCGTTTAACCGTCGATTTCACTTTTGCCTGCCAGGCTGAAACCATGATTTTCCAGTTGGGTTTGCGTTAATCAATACCTCGCTGTGAGGGAGTTCAGATAAGCTGAATACTCATCTAACGCGGAGCTTTTTGCTGCGCGTTTTGTTTTTGTGCACCTTGCTGCGTGAATTTGTTGCGCTAGACCATCACTTCGATTGATGTGACTCCACCCTCGACTCTTCCCCACGAGGTTTTTTACCTCAAAAAGTTGCTCCTGCTCTCACTTTCCTGCTCTATAGGTTTACCAAATGTAAATGTTTGGTTAACAATCATTAGATCAGGTCAGACCTGTTATTTGTTATGCTTTAATAACAGCCACTTTTATTTATCAGGAGCCTTTATGAGTAAGCCATTACCGCTAGTGACGCGTCAGGGCGATCGTATTGCCATTGTAAGCGGCCTACGAACCCCTTTTGCTAAGCAGGCAACTGCTTACCATGGCGTGCCTGCTGTCGACTTAGGCAAAATTGTGGTCAGTGAGTTGCTGGCACGAAGTGGCGTGGCTCCTGAGTTAATCGACCAACTGGTGTTTGGCCAAGTGGTCCAAATGCCAGAAGCACCAAATATCGCCCGCGAAATTGTATTGGGGACGGGCATGAGTGTGCACACCGATGCCTACAGCGTCTCACGCGCTTGCGCGACCAGCTTTCAGGCGGTGGCGAATGTAGCGGAAAGTATCATTGCCGGTTCAGTGACGGTGGCGATAGCTGGTGGTGCCGACTCCTCTTCCGTCCTGCCCATTGGGGTCAGTAAAGCACTGGCGCGCACCCTGGTTGATGTCAACAAAGCGAGAACGCTAACCCAGCGGCTAAAGTTGTTCAGCCGGTTAAAATTACGTGATCTCCTGCCAGTGGCCCCGGCAGTCGCTGAATACTCAACGGGCTTACGCATGGGGGATACTGCCGAGCAGATGGCGAAAACCTATGGTATCAGCCGCCAAGATCAGGATGCGTTAGCGCTGCGATCTCACCAAATGGCAGCTCAAGCCTGGCAGCAAGGGCTGTTGCGCGATGAGGTGATGACGGCCTATATTCCGCCTTACCGTGATGCAATTGCCGAAGATAACAATATCCGCAAAGATTCCACGTTGGCGCAATATGCCAAATTACGCCCGGCGTTTGACCGCCAGCACGGCAGTGTCACGGCGGCGAATAGCACACCACTGACTGATGGTGCGGCGGCGGTGATGATGATGAGTGAATCAAAAGCTAAAGAGCTGGGGTTGCTGCCACTGGGTTATCTGCGCAGTTTTGCTTTTTCCGCGATTGATGTTTGGCAAGATATGCTGCTAGGCCCCTCCTATGCCACGCCGTTGGCGCTAGAGCGCGCTGGGATCACACTGGCGGATTTGACCCTGATTGATATGCACGAAGCTTTTGCCGCACAAACCCTGGCTAACCTTAAAATGTTCGCCAGTGATACCTTCGCCCGTGAAAAACTGGGTCGCAGTCAGGCGATTGGCGAAGTAGACATGAGCAAATTCAACGTATTGGGTGGTTCGATTGCTTACGGCCACCCCTTTGCAGCAACCGGTGCACGCATGATAACCCAGACATTAAATGAGCTGCGCCGCCGCGGTGGCGGGCTAGGGCTAACCACCGCCTGTGCTGCGGGCGGATTGGGTGCCGCGATGATTTTGGAGGTGGAGTAATGAGTCAGGACAATGCACTTAATCCTATTGATGAGTCAGTTGTTATCGATACTGCGGCGGTGACTCCCTCTGCATTTCACCTTGATATTCGACCGGACAATATCGGTATTATCACCATTGATGTTGTTGGCGATAAAGTGAATACCTTAAAGGCTGAATTTGCAGAACAAATTACCGACATTCTGCAACAAGCACAGGCTTTACCACAATTGCAGGGGCTGGTGATTATATCTGGCAAACCAGACTCTTTTATCGCGGGCGCTGATATCACTATGATTGCAGCTTGCCGTACTGCGCAGGATGCCCGGAAGTTGGCCCAAAAAGGGCAATCAATTTTGGCGCAAATCGCGGCATTCCCCGTGCCAGTGGTAGCGGCTATTCACGGTGCTTGTCTGGGTGGTGGTTTGGAACTGGCGCTGGCGTGCCATAGTCGCATCTGTTCGCTGGACGATAAAACGGTGCTGGGCCTGCCGGAGGTGCAACTGGGGCTGTTGCCCGGCTCCGGTGGAACACAACGGCTGCCGCGTCTGGTGGGGGTCAGTAAGGCGCTGGATATGATACTGACCGGCAGGCAGGTTCGCGCCCGTCAGGCACTTAAAATGGGGCTGGTGGATGATGCTGTGCCGCAAGATATCTTGCTGGATGTGGCTATCGACAGGGCCAAAGCGGGCTGGCGTGACAAGCCGGTAGTGCCTTGGCAAGAGCGCCTGCTCAGTGGCCCGTTAGGCAAGGCGCTGCTGTTTAGCATTGTGCGCAAGAAAACGTTGGCGAAGACCAAAGGCCACTATCCGGCGGCTGAACGCATTATTGATGTGGTGCGTAAGGGGCTGGATCACGGCAGTGCCAGCGGCTATGAGGCTGAAGCCACCGCGTTTGGCGAACTGGCGATGTCGCCTCAATCGGCGGCATTGCGCAGCCTGTTTTTTGCCACCACCGCACTGAAAAAAGAGACCGGTGGTGACGCGCAACCCCGCGCTATTCATCGTGTCGGCGTGCTGGGGGGCGGCCTGATGGGCGGTGGCATTGCCAGTGTCACCGCGACCCGCGCGGGTTTACCTGTGCGTATCAAAGATATCAATCCGCAGGGGATTAATCAGGCGCTGAAATATACGTGGGACGCTTTAGGTAAACGGGTGCGTAGTAAGCGGATGCGCCCGGCGGAGCGGCAACGGCAGATGATGCTGATTTCCGGCAGCACGGATTACCGCGGTTTTGAGACTGTTGATATCGTAATTGAAGCGGTATTTGAAGATTTATCATTGAAGCAACAAATGGTTGCGGATATCGAGAGCTTCGCTGCGACACATACCATTTTCGCGTCCAATACCTCGTCACTACCGATCAGCCAAATTGCCGCTCAGGCACAGCGGCCGGAGCAGGTTATCGGCCTGCACTACTTTAGCCCCGTCGATAAAATGCCGCTGGTGGAAGTGATCCCTCATGCAAAAACCAGCGAAGAAACAATAGCAACCACCGTGGCTTTAGCCCGTAAACAGGGTAAAACCGCCATTGTGGTGGCTGATCGCGCCGGATTCTATGTAAATCGCATTCTGGCCCCCTATATTAATGAGGCGGCTCGCTGCCTGCTAGAGGGGGAACCTATCGACTCCATCGACAGCGCACTGGTCGATTTCGGCTTCCCGGTTGGCCCGATTACGCTGCTGGATGAAGTCGGCATTGATGTCGGAACCAAAATCATGCCGATTCTGGTTGAGCAATTAGGGCCACGCTTTGCCGCGCCGCCATCATTTGACGTTATTTTGCAGGATGGACGTAAAGGGCGCAAAAATAGCCGTGGATTTTACTTATATCCAACCCAAAGTCGCGGCGTTAAGTGGAAGCGAAACCCCGGTAAGCAAGTTGATACCAGTGTTTATGTTTTATTGGGTGTCACAGCCAAAGCTCATCTAGGATCTGCGACAATCGCGCAGCGCTGCACGATGATGCTGCTGAATGAGGCCGCCCGTTGTCTGGATGAGTCCATTATTCGTAACCCACGAGACGGTGATATTGGTGCGGTGTTCGGTATTGGCTTCCCACCATTCCTCGGCGGGCCTTTCCGCTATCTGGATAGTCTGGGTGCTGATAAGGTGGTGAAAACGCTTAGATTGTTGGCGCAGCAGTTTGGTGAGCGCTTTGAGCCTTGTCAGTTGCTGGTGACGATGGCGGAGCAACAGCAGCGGTTTTACCCACAGGAAAACAGCGAAAATGAGGTGTCGGGCAACGCCTCTGTTTAGAGTGTGAGCAGGATCACTACCTGCAATTGTTGCGGATAAGGTGGCTGTACACAGGGAGCAACCCGCGCTACCTTAAGCCAGAATCACCTGAAGTGACTATTCGTAGCAAAATGAATTAATCGCTACTTATTGGCAGGTAGTGGAGTTTGGATTAAGCTATTGATATGGTTATTATGTAACCAGTCAGGGTTGGCTGCCGGGATGACCGGTGTGAAAACAGCCATTTTCTTTACTTTAAGTTTCAGGCAAAATGCCCGGCCGCCATAGAGAGACGGCGCGTTATCGTTATGAAGTTTCTTTACTCACGGGTAAAGGTTTCGGCGGTACAGCACGCAAAGCGTTTCTGTATAGCGTTATTTTGTTAACAAAAACGGTGCAATATGCAAGTTTTCATTATGCGTCACGGTGACGCGGCCCTTGACGCAGCAAGTGATGCGCTAAGGCCCCTAACTCTGTGTGGTCAGGATGAATCACGTCAGATAGCAAGCTGGTTAAACGAGCAATCGGTCGATATCGACCAGATTCTGGTGAGCCCTTATTTGCGCGCTGAGCAGACATTGGATGTGGTGCGAGGGGTCATGCCTCTACCGGCAGAGCAGGAAGTGATGCCAGAATTAACGCCAGGCGGGGATGCGGCTTTCATCTGTTGCTATTTGCAAGCGCTGGCGAAAGAGGACCATGCAGCGGTGCTGGTTATCTCGCATTTACCGCTGGTGGGCTATCTGGTGGCGGAACTTTGTCCGGGGCAGTGCCCGCCAATGTTTGCGACCTCGGCAATTGCTTGTATCTCGCTGAATGGCGAGACAGGTAAGGGGACTTTTGACTGGCAAGTCAGCCCGACACAGCTTCTGGCAAAGGCTTGCCACGGTTGATTCATAGCAGCATATAAATATGAACCGATAAGGGCGCAATTCATATTGCGCCCTTTTTGTGCACAGAAAACCCCCAGCTAGGCTGGGGGTTCCGTAAAGCTTTCAGCTTTGAGTCAGTTATAAAAACCCCTTTTGATTTGTTAAAACAGTTTGCGGTCTGGCAACTGCAAACGTTCAACAAGAAATCAAAAGGGGGTCCCTATGAGGGACGAAAAGAGCTTAGCGCACACGCGATGGAACTGTAAATATCACATAGTATTTGCGCCGAAGTACCGAAGACAGGTGTTCTACGGGGAAAAGCGCAAAGCGATTGGCAGTATTTTAAGAAAGCTGTGCGAATGGAAGAACGTGAATATTCTGGAAGCGGAATGTTGTGTGGATCACATCCATATGCTTCTGGAAATCCCACCCAAGATGAGTGTGTCGGGCTTTATGGGATACCTAAAGGGAAAGAGTAGCCTGATGCTTTATGAGCAGTTTGGCGATTTGAAGTTCAAATATCGTAACCGGGAGTTTTGGTGTCGAGGGTATTACGTTGATACGGTGGGTAAAAATACAGCCAGGATACAAGAATACATAAAACACCAACTGGAAGAGGATAAAATGGGTGAGCAGTTGTCGATCCCCTATCCGGGTAGCCCGTTTACGGGCCGTAAGTAACGAATTGTGATGCAAATGTCAGATCGCGATGCGCCTGTTAGGGCGCGGCAGGTAAGAGAGCCTTATAGGCGCATATGAAAAACCTCCGGCTATGCCGGAGGATATTTATTGATGATACTGGAGAGCCTTACGAAGACTGATTAAGTCTAAACTCCAGCGGTAATCAAAGGTACCACCGACCTGACGGTTACTGCTGGATTGCCATAGCAGGAAGTTGATTGCAGTTCATTTTCAGCACCGAATGATGCTATTGCATCTGAGGTGGTGGGAGTAAGCTCAGGGGATATATGAGCATTTTGTTTTGTAGTGCTTTCTTCTTTCAACGTATTTTTTACCCCTTCCACTCTGCTAAACTCATTGAAATTTAGTAGCTTATCACCGTTACCTTTGTTGTCTCTGAAGATATTGCCGTCATCGGCATCCATCCCTGTCGTTATATTGGTTGCCTCTTTGGCGGTGGCGTTTTTATCAGGGAATGTGGGTTGTAGCCCTTGTCCCAGATCCTTGCGGATATCCGCCATTACCAAAATTTGGCCATTCACTTCAATATTTTTCAGTGAGTTACAACCTGAGGATGTTGATTTAAGGTTTTCATTAATAACCAGGTAGTCGCCGGAAGGGCTATTTTTAACGGTGATTTTCGTTTTAGGACGTACAACGCTGCCAATGCTTTCGAAGTGCAGCTTATCAAGCGTGATGCCAGCACCCAATGTTAGGGTATTATGGTGAGATCCGGAGGGGAGCTTTATCAGTCTGCCACCATCGCCCAAATTAAAAGTATAACTATTCTCTCCCTTGGTGTTTTTTGTCAAACCTCGGGGGGGCGAATCTGGGAATAGGGGCTGTAGATTTTGGCGCAATGCTGCATAGATACTCCGCATTGGCAGTTTCACACCACCCACCTTTATATTTCTCAGCAAGTTACGCGTTGTGGATTCCGAGCCAAGGCTTTCATTAATAATCAAGCAGTCACCGGAACGGTTACCGTTAAAGGTGATTTTCGTTTTAAGGAGTGAATCGGTGACAACTCTTTCGAAGTGCAGCTTATCAGGCGTGATGCGAGCATCCAATATTAGGGTATTATGGCGAGATTGGGGAGTGAGGTTTAACTCTCTGGCACCATCGCCCAAATTAAAAGTATAACTATATTCATCTTTGCCGATTTTTGTAACATCCAGGGGGATCAAATTTGGAAATTTGGGCTGTAAATTTTGGCGTAATGCTGTATGGATATCCTGCATTGGCAGATTTACACCCCCTACCTCTATATTTTTCAGTGAGTTATAAAAATAGGCTTTCGAGTTATGGCTTTCATTAATAATCAGATGGTCGCCGGAAGGGCTATTTTTAAGGGTGATTTTCGTTTTGGGATATACAACGCTGCCAATGCTTTCAAAGTGCAGCATATCAGGCGTGATGCCAGCACCAAATATTAGGGTATTATTACGAGTTCCGGGGATGAGCGTGATCATTCTGCCGCCATCGCCCAAATTAAAAGTATAACTATTCTCTCCCTTGGTGTTTTTTGTCAAACCTCGGGGGGGCGAATCTGGGAATAGGGGCTGCAGATTTTGGCGCAATGCTGTATGGATACTCCGCATTGGCAGACTTACACCATCCACCTTTATATTTCTCAGCAAGTTACGCGTTGTGGATTCCGAGCCAAGGCTTTCATTAATAACCAGGTAGTCACCGGAACGGTTACCGTTAAAGGTGATTTTTATTTTAGGGTAATGTTTCGTGCCAATGTATTCGAAGTGCAGCTTATCAGTCGTGATGCCAGCACCCAATATTAGGGTATTATGGCGAGATTGGGGAGTGAGGTTTAACTCTCTGGCACCATCACCCAAATTAAAAGTATAACTATATTCATCTTTGCCGATTTTTGTAAAATCCAGGGGGATCAAATTGGGAAATTCGGGCTGTAAATTTTGGCGTAATGCTGTATGGATATCCTGCATTTGCAGACTTACACCTCCTATCTCTATATTTTTCAGTGGGTTATGAAAATAGGCTTTCGAGCTATAGCTTTCATTAATAATCAGGTGGTCGCCGGAAGGGCTATTTTTAACGGTGATTTTCGTTTTGGGGTAGAAAGTGGAGGTGCTAATGTTTTCAAAGTGCAGCATATCAGGCGTGATGCCAGCACCAAATATTAGGGTATTATTGTCAGATCCTAAGGGGAGCGTCATCATTCTGCCACCATCGCCCAAATTAAAAGTATAACTATTTTTGCCTTCAGTATTGTTTGTAGAACCTCGGGGGAGCGAATCTGGGAATAGGGGCTGCAGATTTTGGCGCAATGCTGTATGGATATTCGGTATTGGCAGACTTACACCACCCACCTCTATATTTGTCTGCGAGCCAAATCTTGGATTCATCGGCAAGCCAAATCTTGGTAACCTCAAGTCATGGCTCTGATTAATAATCAGGTAGTCACCGGAACGGTTACCGTTAAAGGTGATTTTTATTGTAGGGGAGCGTTCCGTACCAATGTTTTCGAAGTGCAGCTTATCAGGCGTGATGCCAGCACCCAATATTAGGGTATTATTGTGAGATCCGGAGGGGAGTTTGATCTCTTTGTTACCATCAGTTGGATGATAATTGTAATTCATACCGCCGTTGGCGTTTGGTACCCCGTCTAGATTAATCTTTTGGGTTGATATAGGGCTATTTTCCATCATGTTGATAACTCCTTAGTAAGGTTAGAAATACGAGTAACTTCGCATTCAAATTAGATCATTGAACAGAGATAATCTCGTAACACTAAGCAGAACTAAGTGGCTGTAATAAAAATAGTTATAGCCTAAAATGCAAAAATAAATCTCAATTATTCAGCTAACTCAATTAACACCAACAGTGCAGCGGTTCCCCCCCACTCTTTAGGGGCTTGATGGAATGCCAACACATCGGGATGCTGCGCCAGCCATAACGGGGTTTGCTGTTTCAGGACATGCTTACCATGACCATGCATAATGCAGGCGCAATGCACATGCTCGCGTTTGCAGGCGGCAATCAAGGCACCTAGCTCTTGTTTGGCCTGTTTCTGAGTTAATCCGTGTAAATCCAAAAACATATCGGGTGAGTAATCGCCACGCCGCAATTTTTTAACTTCAAAATGGTCGACACCTGGCCGCACATAACGTGTCGGGCCTTCCATATCCAGCTGCGGCTGGAATTCATCAGAGAAATAATAGCTAGCATCAACCTGCTCCTGGAGTAATCGCTCAGGGGCGATTTTCTTACCCAATTTAGGCGGCTCACGGTGGAGGATGGTATCTTGCTTCAGCTTCTTTGCCCCGGCTATCGACTCTTTAAAAAGCTGTAGTTCATCGGTTGTCAGGTGATATTTGTTTTTCATTATTAGTTCATTGGCATGTTGCAATTGTTCCCAGTTTACCTGTTGATGGCCATCTGCCTAAATAAAAATCTGGCCTGAGTGGCGACTTTAATGCGTTCTTCATTATTCGGTTATCATTCTACTGATGTATTGCTGCTGATTTGTCGCGGGCTTCATGGCAAACTAGGGGCATAGATCATGATTTTACGCACCAGTTGGAGATAACCTTGGACAAGATTTTCGTCGATGAAGCAGTAAATGAGCTGCACACCATTCAAGATATGCTGCGCTGGGCAGTCAGCCGGTTTAATGCCGCCAATATTTTTTATGGTCACGGTACTGATAATCCGTGGGACGAAGCGGTGCAACTGGTTTTCCCAAGCCTGTTTTTACCGATTGATATTCCAGAAGATATGCGCAGTGCGCGTCTGACCTCCAGCGAGCGTCACCGCATTGTTGAGCGGGTTATCCGCCGGGTCAACGAGCGTATCCCGGTGGCTTACCTGACCAATAAAGCCTGGTTCTGTGACATGGAATATTATGTTGATGAGCGCGTGTTGGTGCCTCGCTCACCGATTGGTGAGTTAATCAATAACCGCTTTGATGGGCTGATTCGCCATCAACCTAAACATATTCTCGATATGTGTACCGGTAGCGGCTGTATTGCTATTGCCTGTGCTTATGCTTTCCCTGAAGCTGAAGTGGATGCGGTTGATATCTCCAACGACGTATTGGCGGTGACTGAGCACAATATTGAGCAGCATTCGATGGAGCACCAGGTCACGCCAATTCGCTCGGATCTGTTCCGCGACTTGCCGCCGATCAAATATGACTTGATTGTAACGAACCCGCCATATGTTGATGCTGAAGATATGGCCGATTTGCCACAGGAGTTCCGCTTCGAGCCTGAGTTAGGGCTGGCTGCGGGCAGTGATGGCCTGAAACTGGCCCGCCGAATTCTGGCCTGTGCGCCAGACTTCTTGCAAGATGATGGCGTGCTGATTTGTGAAGTGGGCAACAGCATGGTGCATTTGATGGATCAATATCCAGATGTGCCGTTCACCTGGCTGGAATTTGACAACGGTGGTGATGGCGTCTTTATGCTGACCAAACAGCAACTGATTGACTGCGCACCACATTTCAG
Organism: Yersinia bercovieri ATCC 43970; assembly: GCF_013282745.1. Taxonomy (NCBI): domain Bacteria; kingdom Pseudomonadati; phylum Pseudomonadota; class Gammaproteobacteria; order Enterobacterales; family Yersiniaceae; genus Yersinia; species Yersinia bercovieri. The sequence goes on along the minus strand of NZ_CP054044.1, from coordinate 4,241,428 downwards.
CATGTATCGCGATTAATTAAGCGCCACTTATAACCTCTGCCAGCACGATGATATTGTGCTGGCAGATTAATTATGAGTAATTTATTTATCACTAAAGGGTAAGGAGCCGTGATGGCTGGGAACAGTATTGGGCAATTTTTCCGCGTCACCACTTTTGGTGAGTCTCACGGCATCGCCTTGGGATGTATTATCGATGGTGTTCCGCCGGGTATTCCCATCACCGAGGCCGATATTCAGTTGGATCTCGACCGACGTCGTCCGGGCACTTCACGCTATACCACCCAACGCCGCGAGCCGGATGCGGTGCGTATTTTATCTGGTGTGTTCGAGGGGCTAACCACCGGGACCAGTATCGGGTTGATGATTGAGAATACCGATCAGCGTTCGCAAGATTACAGCGCGATTAAAGACGTGTTTCGCCCAGGCCACGCTGACTACACCTATGAACAGAAATACGGGGTGCGCGACTACCGTGGTGGTGGCCGCTCTTCCGCCCGTGAAACGGCGATGCGCGTTGCTGCCGGTGCCATTGCTAAAAAGTATCTGGCGCAGAAATTTGGTGTGCAGGTGCGGGGTTATTTGGCACAAATTGGCGATATCAGCTGTGATTTGATTGATTGGGATTTGGTCGAGCAGAATCCGTTCTTCTGCCCGGATGCCAGTAAATTGGAGCCGCTGGATGCGCTGATGCGCGAGCTGAAAAAAGCGGGCGACTCGATCGGTGCCAAAATCACTGTGGTGGCTGAACAGGTGCCAGTCGGTTTGGGCGAGCCGGTTTTTGATCGTTTGGATGCGGATCTGGCCCATGCGCTGATGAGTATCAATGCGGTGAAAGGGGTGGAAATTGGCGATGGTTTTGCGGTGGTGACCAAGCGTGGTAGCGAAAATCGTGATGAAATTACGCCGCAAGGTTTCCAGAGCAACCATGCTGGCGGCATTCTGGGCGGTATCAGCAGCGGCCAGCCAGTCGTGGCGCATATCGCTTTGAAACCTACGTCCAGTATTATGGTTCCGGGGCAAACCATTAACCGGCAGGGGGAAGCGGTGGAGATGGTCACTCGTGGTCGCCATGACCCTTGCGTCGGCATCCGTGCGGTCCCGATTGCTGAAGCGATGATGGCAATTGTGCTAATGGATCACCTGCTGCGCCAGCGTGCCCAGTGTGGTGATGTGGTTTCAGACGTTCCGCGCTGGTAGGCACAATGAACAGATGGATTGCGAGTGCGGTGGCACTTGCCGGCATAGTGTTGCTGGGCGCAACAGCCCCAGTCATGGCTGCGACGCCGTGGCAACAGATAGTGAATCCGGTGCTGGGATCGCCACAGTCGATTGGGGGTTTTGCCAATGGCTGCGTGATTGGTGCCATGCCTTTGCCGCTTCAATCGGCAGATTATCAGGTGATGCGCCCGGATCAGCGCCGCTATTTTGGCCATCCTGATCTATTGAACTTTATTCACCGTCTAAGTGATAAAGCTCAGAAAAATCAGCTTGGTACGGTGTTGATTGGTGATATGGCGATGCCCGCAGGTGGGCGTTTTAGCAGCGGTCATGCCAGTCATCAGTCAGGTCTGGATGTCGACATCTGGTTACAGTTGCCACCACAGCGCTGGAACCAACAGCAGTTGCTAAAACCGCAACCTATTGATTTGGTTGCCGCGGACGGTAAAGGGGTGGTGCCAGCACTTTGGCAGCCACAAGTTGAAAATTTGATTAAACTAGCGGCTAACGATAGTGAAGTGACCCGCATTTTCGTCAATCCAGCGATTAAAAAACAGCTCTGTCTGGATGCGGGCACGGATCGCCATTGGCTGCATAAAGTGCGCCCGTGGTTTGGTCACCGTGCTCATATGCACGTGCGTTTGCGCTGTCCAGCCGATAGCCTGGAGTGCCTGGATCAAGAGACACCGCCAGCGGGTGATGGCTGCGGTGCCGAGCTGGAGAGCTGGTTCCAGCCTCATCAGCCAAGTGCTAAACCGGGTAAAACCCTACCACCACCACTGCCGCCTTCATGTCAGGCGTTGCTGGACAACCATTTTGCTACGGAATAAATCATGGATTGGTTTACCCTTGGTCCTGCGGTTCTGGGGATATTGTTTGTAGTTGCGTTATTGGCCGGATTTATTGATTCCATCGCGGGTGGCGGCGGTTTACTCACTGTCCCGGCGCTGTTAGCGGTGGGCTTACCCCCGGCGCAGGCCTTGGCGACCAACAAATTGCAATCTGTTGGCGGGTCGTTCTCCGCCAGCCTCTATTTTATCCGCCGTGGCGCGGTTAATCTAAAGGATCAAAAGCTGACCATTGTACTGACTCTGGTCGGTTCGATGCTGGGCGCGATTTTGGTTCAGCATATGCGGGCGGATATTCTGCGGCAAATTTTGCCGTTGCTGGTGATAGGTATCGGCGTCTATTTTCTGGTGACCCCTAAGCTCGGCGAATTTGACCAAAAGCGCCGTTTGTCTGCACTGCCCTTTGCCCTGATAGCCGGTGGTGGGGTCGGTTTTTACGACGGTTTCTTTGGCCCCGGCGCGGGTTCTTTCTATGCACTGGCCTTTGTCACCTTGTGCGGTTTCAATCTGGCGAAATCCACCGCCCATGCCAAAATCCTGAATTTCACCTCTAATTTGGGCGGCCTGACTTTCTTTATTGTCGGCGGCAAAGTGGTGTGGAGTATTGGGCTGGTGATGTTGGTCGGGCAGGTGCTGGGGGCGCGTCTGGGGGCGCATATGGTGCTGACGAAAGGGCAGAAATTAATTCGCCCAATGATTGTCGTGGTGTCATTCGTCATGAGCTGCAAGCTGCTGTACGACAGCCACGGTGCCGAGATCTCCTCCTGGCTGGGATTACACGTTTTCGCTTAACTTAAGGTATCAACTATCAGGGATAACCTGATGTCGTTCGCGATACCGCTCTTACGGACTCAAGCATGACCCATCATTATCAGCAGTTGATCGACGTTTTTAATGCCAGCTTTAGTGACTCATTTAATACGCGATTGGTCAAAGGGGAGGATGAACCTATCTACCTGCCCGCCGACGACCAACTCCCTTACCATCGGGTGGTTTTCGCCCACGGCTATTACTCCAGCGCGATGCATGAAATCTCCCATTGGTGTATTGCCGGCGAAGAGCGGCGCAAGCTTGTGGATTTTGGCTATTGGTACTGCCCGGATGGGCGCGATGCGTTAACCCAGAGCCAATTTGAAGTGGTAGAGATAAAGCCGCAGGCACTGGAGTGGATGTTTTGTGTAGCGGCTGGTTTCCCTTTCAATGTCAGTTGCGACAATCTGAACGGGGATTGTGAGCCGGATCGAATCACATTCCAGCGTAAAGTGCGCGAACAGGTGCTATGGCATCTGGAAAACGGAGTATCCCCACGACCTGCAGGCTTTATTCAGGCGTTACAATCGTTTTACAATACACCGCCGTTGACCCCAGAACTATTTCCCTACCCGGAAGATTTAGTTTAATAACAGATTGATATAATTAGGATAAGAGTGATGATCGCAGAGTTTGAAACACACATCTTGGCGCAGATAGATGACATGGTAGAGCACGCCAGTGATGATGATTTATTTGCCGGTGGTTACCTGCGCGGTCATCTGACGTTAGCGGTGGCGGAGTCGGAAGAGTTCGGTGAACACACCGCCGAGCAGTTACATGCCCGCGTGCAAGCCAGTTTGGAAAAAGCCATCAAAGCCGGTGAGTTATCGCCACCGGATCAGGTTTTGGTGCTGGGATTGTGGGATCGTTTGCTGGAACAGGCTATTAAATAACCTTTGGCCCTGAAATAGCAGGGTTTAGCTCTGTTGCACCGGTCTGCCTTTCAGTAATTTTCGAATCCAGAAGCGGTTAGGATTCAGTGCCGCCAGGGTAGAGGCATCCAGTGGTAGCGGCTCGCCAAATATCTGTGCTGCCAGAATTTCAGCCACCAGTGGCGCACTGCATAAACCACGTGACCCCAATGCACCCACCATAAATAACTCCGGCCACACTGGGGCTGGGGCTATTTCATCACCGTGCTGAATTTTGCGTGGCAGATCCTGATACTGCGCCAGAGTTGCGGCGTACTCCGGCACCGCACCGACCATCGGTAAATGGTCACGGATAGCACAGCGCACCCCACAACGGGCCTGATTATCACTGATATCAACCTGTTGCGGCCAACTCACCTGTGGTAAGCAGCGTAAGAGTCGATCGCGGTTCTCTTGCTGCTCGTCAGCCCGAAAATCAGTGGCGACATCGCCGCGCTGATAACTGGCCCCAATACAGTGATGCTGATTGGCGGGGTTCACAGGTGTTAGGTAGCCGTCATAGCACAGAACCTGCCGTAACTGACTGAGTACGGGCGTGGTGGGGATATGCGATACCTGGCCGCGCACGGCAGAGAGCGGCAGATGGCGAGTTTGTTCCCACTCGGGTAAGCGGTGACCGGTTGCCAGAATCACGGTGGCATGCTGTTTGGCGGCTTGTGCAAAGGTTAGCTGCCACTGCCCATCAATCTGCGCTAACTGCTGCAATTCATGCTGATAATGGCAAACCATGCCGTTTTGTTGTCCCAGCGCTATGAGCGCGATGGTGAGATCTGATGGGCAGAGCCAGCCACCGGCAGGGTAGTGTATGCCATCGTGGGCGCAATCTAATCCGGCCAGCGCACTGAGTTGTTCGCGGTTCATCCCTTGGGCGAGAGCTTCCGGCCACTGGCTTTGCAGCATCTTATCAATCTTGCCGCGGCTTTTTTCATCAAATGCTAATTGGCTAACACCGCACCACTGGTGATCAAAACGAATACCTTGCTCAATCAATTGGTCATATTGGCGGCGGGCAAAGGTAAAGGCGCTGGTGAAAAAAGCCTCCAGTGCATCATTTTTGCCATTCAGCAGCGGGTAGAGCGCACCTTGCCGGTTACCGGATGCCCCCTGTGCCGGTTGTGTATCGGCGCAATAGAGTGTGACCTTCGCCCCACGGCGCTGCAAAGCCAATGCGGTTAATGCAGTGACAATCCCGCCGCCGACAATTGCGATATCATCACCATGGGCAGCAGAGGGGCGGTGATACCAAGGGGCGCATTGCGTATCGAGGCTTTGTGGTAAGGTGCCAGTCAGCATTTCACGTTTTTGCCCGAAGCCTTTCACTTTAGCGACCTCAAATCCTGCCTGCTGTAACCCTCGGCGCACAAATCCGGCGGCGGTGAAAGTGGCAAAAGTGCCTCCCGATCTGGCCATACGCGCCATCGAACTGAACAGGGTATCATTCCACATATCAGGATTTTTGGCGGGTGCGAAGCCGTCGAGGAACCAGACATCCACTTGATTATTCAAGCTGGCATCCCGCTGTGGCAGCAAGGTATTGACATCACCAAACCACAAATCCAGCGTGATAGCCCCTTCAGCCAGCAAAATACGGTGGCAGCCAGCAAGGGGCAGGGGCCATTGCGCTCGCAACTGTTCGGCAAAGGTCGCCAGTTCCGGCCAGCGTGCATGGGCAGCCGCCAAATCGGCGATCTGTAGGGGGTATTTCTCGAAGCTGATATAGTGCAAACGCTGAAGTTTGGCGGTGGGATTTTGCTGCTTAAATTGGGCAAAATCGCGCCATAATGTCAGAAAATTCAACCCAGTACCAAAGCCGGTTTCAGCAAAAATGCAGTTATCCCGTGGGTGTTGGGCAAAACGTGCCGGAAAGCCGTTGCCCTTGAGAAAAACATAGTGCGTCTCTTCCAGCCCATCGTCATTAGAAAAATAGATGTCATCAAACTGTTCCGATACAGGTGTACCCTGTTCATTCCAGCTTAATGTTGCAGTTTGGATTGGCGCTTGGCTCACGTTAAAAGACTCGTATCTCAAGGGGTGGGGCGATTCTAACTATGTGACCCGCCGCGTGCAAATTGTAAAATTATCTGGCTATATTACGCTGATCGGACTTGTTCGGCGTACAACTGTACGCTAAAGTGCGTTGCAAAATCCCGAATGTAAAATTAGTGGAAGAGGTATTGAATGAAGCGTGCAGTCATTACTGGCTTGGGTATTGTCTCCAGCATTGGTAATAACCAGCAGGAAGTTCTGGCATCTTTGCAGGAAGGCCGTTCTGGCATTACTTTCGCTCAGGAATTTAAAGACGCAGGTATGCGCAGCCATGTCTGGGGCGATGTAAAACTCGCCGCTGAGCCAAAAGATCTCATTGATCGCAAAGTGCTGCGTTTTATGAGCGACGCCTCAATTTATGCTTACCTTGCGATGCAAGAAGCGATTGCAGACTCTGGTTTGTCGGATGAGCAGGTCTCTAATTTCCGTAGTGGGCTGGTTGTTGGTTCTGGTGGTGGTTCTCCCCGCAACCAGGTGGCCGGCTCTGATGCCATGCGTACCCCCCGCGGCCTGAAAGGCGTAGGCCCTTACATGGTGACAAAAGCCATGGCGTCTGGTGTCTCCGCTTGTCTGGCAACACCCTTTAAAATCAAAGGGGTGAACTACTCCATCAGCTCCGCTTGCGCAACTTCTGCCCACTGTATTGGCCACGCTTTGGAGCTGATCCAACTGGGCAAACAGGATGTGGTCTTTGCCGGTGGTGGGGAAGAACTGTGCTGGGAGATGGCCTGTGAGTTCGACGCGATGGGCGCATTGTCGACCAAATACAATGAAACGCCAACCAAAGCTTCCCGTACTTATGATCAAGACCGCGATGGTTTTGTGATTGCAGGCGGTGGTGGCATGGTGGTGGTTGAAGAGCTGGAACATGCTCTGGCCCGTGGTGCACACATTTATGCTGAAATTGTTGGCTACGGTGCCACCTCTGACGGTGCCGACATGGTGGCACCATCAGGTGAAGGTGCAGTTCGCTGCATGCAGATGGCAATGGAAGGTGTGGATACTCCAATCGACTACATGAATGTACACGGCACTTCTACACCGGTTGGTGATGTGAAAGAGCTGGGCGCGATTCGTGAAGTATTCGGTGATAACACGCCAGCTATCTCCTCAACCAAAGCGATGACCGGTCACTCTCTGGGGGCCGCAGGTGTCCATGAAGCTATTTTCAGCCTGTTGATGGTTGAGCACGGTTTTATCGCACCAAGCATCAATATTGAAAATCTGGATGAGCAAGCGGCGGGGATGAATATCGTCACCAAGCCAACTCAACGTGAACTGACCACGGTGATGTCTAACAGCTTTGGTTTTGGTGGGACTAACGCCACCCTGGTTATGCGTAAATACCAGCAATAAGGTCAGTGGCAGATATTTCTGCTAGTTGATACTGAATAACTAGGCCCGCGAGAGATCGTGGGCTTTTTTATTCGCTATAAAATATAATTTATGCAAAAAATGGCGTGTCATCATCAGAGAGACGTATCTTTCTTGTTAATTTTATCTTTTTGTATAAAAGAATGAGAGGGGATCACTTGTTATTCATAAAAACATCTTATACTAAATAACTAAAGTGGATAACAATATAAAAAGTAGGTGGTTGAATGCTAACGTATTAGCTTAAATCTCACTTTTTTTTAATGTGCTCTTAGTTGCTTAAAGTCAAATTTAGCGTTAAAAACCCCTTGCCTGCCTAAAAGCGTTAATTCACAATATTAGAACAATAATTAAACAAACCTATTTTTGCTTTTTAATTTACCAACACAGCAGGGTAGTTCAATGAGCCATAATCAAAGTGATCAGAAGCTGAAGATTGCCGATTTAAACGAGCGCGTTGTTCATGAAATACTGGAAGTAATAAGTGATGGTATCTGGGATTGGAATGCAAACAATGGATTTGTTTACCGTAATTCCGGTTGGTATGAAATGCTGGGATACCCTGTTCATGCATTTGAAAATACAGTACATACGTGGGAAAAAATTATCCATCCCGATGATTTTGAGCGGGTCATGTTTCAGTTTGATGCCTATATTAATAATCAGTCCGAAAGATACCAGATAGAGTATCGCTGCCGGACTCATGAGGGCGACTATATCTGGATTGAAGATCGCGGCAAAGTGATTGAACGTAATCGCGATGGTTCGGTATCAAGGATGATCGGGGCTCACCGGAATATTCATGATAAAAAACATCGCCTTGAAAAGTTAGAGCTAAAAAACAAAACGCTGGAAGCATTAGTTGAAGAGCGAACGTCAGAGTTACGTAAAATCAATTACCAGCTACAGCAGCAATTAGATATCAAAAAAAGCCTTTCCGAAACCGATGTATTAACCTCAGCCGCCAACCGCTATTTACTGGAGAAAGTTCTGAAGCATGAATATAACCGTGCTAAGCGATTTTGCCAGCCGCTATCATTGCTTTCGCTGGATTTAGATAATTTTAAATTTATTAATGACCAATATGGCCACTCTGTCGGGGATTTAACGCTGACACATATTGTTGATGTGATTAGGAATAATATTAGGGAAATCGACGTTTTGGGCCGTTGGGGGGGCGATGAATTTATGATCGTGTTACCGAACACGCAATTAAACGAGGCTAAAACCATTGCTGAGGAGATCAGACAGCTCATTGAGGTAATGCCGGTGGATGGCAATATTCACGTGACAATGAGCTTGGGCGTGGTCGAGTTGGCGCAAAATGAAGCGCAGGAGCAATTATTAATCCGCGCGGATAAAATGCTTTATAACGCCAAGGCTGCGGGTAAAAATGTTATTAGAGGCTGATATTTTCATGCTTGCCGTTGCTGACTTGCTATAACCGCAACGGCAATAACATTGGCGTTAATAACTAGCCGCTAATAACTAGCCGCTAATAACAATTAGGGTTTCAGTGCATACTCTGCGGCGGCTTTGGCATGGATAGCTGTGGTATCGAAGACCGGCACACTGGCATCTTGTGCATTCACCAGCAGGGTAATCTCAGTGCAGCCAAAGATAATGCCTTGCACACCTTGTTGCTCTAATTTTCCTATAATTCGGCGATACTCTTGGCGGGAGATATCATTGATAACCCCTAGACACAGCTCTTCATAAATAATGCGGTTAATGACTTCACGGTCAGCACTGTCTGGCGTAATAACCTCGATATCATGTTTTTCAGTTAAGCGGCCACGATAGAAATCTTGCTCCATGGTATAGCGGGTACCAATAAGCCTATTTTATTGATCCCTTGCTGCTTAATTTGTGCGGCTGTGGCATCAGCAATATGTAATAACGGCAACCCACTGGCGGCTTCAATATCATCGGCCACTTTGTGCATGGTATTTGTGCATACCACTACCACCTCAGCTCCCGCGAGTTTTAATGATACGGCAGCATCAGACAGCACTTTTGCCGCGCTCTGCCAGTCACCTTTAACTTGCAGCTGTTCAATTTCATGAAAATCAACACTGTAGAGAATAATTTTGGCGCTGTGCAACCCGCCTAATTGCTCTTTAACCTGCTGATTAATCATCCGGTAATAAGGAATGGTCGATTCCCAACTCATCCCACCAATAAGGCCCAAAATCTTCATCGTTATATTCCTGTCAGCATCGGTTGTGAGCGATCGGAAAATCTATTCACTCTTATACCATTAACGGGTTTGATTGGCGCTTATAGGAATATTACTAGTAAACAGGCGATCACTATGGCTACCGCGACAATCACCAGTGACGGTTTTTGCAGTAAGTTTTGTACTGATTGCGGTAATGCGACAATCATTGGGTTAATCAGTGGCTGTAGGATTTTTTGGTCTTCGGCTAAATTTTGTGCCGCATTGGCCCGGTCTAATCGGGCGGAAAATAGCACATTGATAATATCGTTCAGCTGCGCTTGTGTCAGTGGCGTCGAGGGGCTGGCCTGAAAGCGGTTCTGGCTATAATCGAGCAATAACTGCTGCTCTTGCGCAGTGGCGGGCTGTTTTAGCGCGGTTTGCAGATTAACCAGTGTCGGCGCAGTTTGCTGGCTAAGAGCCACTTTAGTCTGCAAAAACTGACTGAGGATCTGGAAATGGCGCGCTGGTAGCGGGTCACTACTTTTCACCCCCACCATATCAAATAGCGCTTGCCATATTTTTGCCGGCTGTTCGCCGGTGACGGCACTGAGTTTTGCCACCAGCGATTGAATATTTTGCTGTTCTGCCGGTAATAGTGGCCGGTCAGTTATGGTGGTCAGCTGTGGCTGCGGAATATTTAGCGTGCCGGATTGCAGCAGCACTAATACTTGCTGTAATTCGAAATGGCTTAACTGGCTTAATACTGTGTGACCAAAATTCTGGCGAATAAAGTCGCTCACCGCCTGTCGATTATTACCCTGCGGCAGCAGTTCAGTCAGTTGTTGGCGTAACTGGTGATTGGCGTGATTTTCCTGTGTCTGCAATAGGCGAGTTTGCAGTAGTTGTTCCGCTGGCTGGAAGTGGCGAGCGAGCAAATCACTGGTGCTGCTAAGGGATAAATCGTGACGCAGGGCGGCCCAGATCTCGGCTGACTTAATCGGGCTGAGAGCCATAATCCGCACAATCAGTTTTTCCAGTGTGGTGCGTTGAGCAGGAGTCAGTGCCTGATCGTCCACTTGGCCCTGATGGGTCATCTTGGTCGGTGCGACATTGCGATCACTGGCAAGGGGGGCACCTGGGCCGTTCAAAGGTTGCATATAACCGGTCCTTCGCTGTGGAGACGATACGATGGAAAATAGTGGGATTAGCCAGCGATAGGGCGGGCCGCCGACATGATACCTGTAAATGTGTCGCCTACATTACATTTTTTAAGTAAATGCCTTGGTCATTAATTGTAATGTTGAGTGATAGTTTAGGTTCAGACATTGATAATCTTGATTATGCCGCTAAGATGAGCGCTCATCCTGTATGGGACTGACTCAATAATTTTTGAGATGAATCGCCCGGATAATGGTTAAACAAGGATAATGGTTAAAAGACAACGCGCTGCTAAGTGGTTCCTCTGTCTGGCTTGCCTGGTCATACTGGTCTGTATGACGCAACGCATTGCCAGCCTGCACGCGTTGGAAAAAACTCTCCTCCCTAGCTCGTCATCACAGACCCTTGCCGACACCAATGAAGCCCCCACACCTTGCGAGCTAAGTGCCAAATCTCTCTTGGCCTCACCGCCGGTACTGTTCGAGTTAGCCATTTTCTCTTTGGGTCTGTTACTGCTGCTGTTGATGCCGACCGCACCGACCCGCATGAGATTCCCGCCGCCCAGAGTTATCTCACCCAGTGATTTGAGGGTGCATCTGCGATTATGCATTTTCCGAGAATAGAGACGTTTTTGGCGTCATGACGGCAACCCAGTTGTTGCTGTGATTAATCTATTTTTGGAGAAAAACAGTGCTCAATTTAAGCAAGACAGCCCTGTTCTGTCTGTTGCTGCTATGGATGCCCACCCTTTGGGCGGCAGACAGCGGCTGGCTGGTCAGTCCACAAAATGACCACGCAAAAGTTCGGCTACGTGCCGAACCATCAACGGGCGGTGAAACCCGCATGTTACTTGCCGTTCAACTGCAAGATGGCTGGAAAACCTACTGGCGCTCGCCAGGAGAGGGGGGGATTGCGCCCACCATTGCATGGGATCTGCCGCTTGATGCAGTAAAATGGCACTGGCCAGTACCACAACGTTTTGATGTTTCTGGGATTTCAACTCAGGGATATCATCAGCAGGTGATGCTGCCGATCGTCATTTCCGGGCCGCTGCCCAAGAGAGTGAGCGGAACATTAACCCTATCGACCTGTAGCAATGTCTGCATTTTGACCGACTATCCATTTAGCCTCGATCTCTCCTCACCGATAAGCGCTGAAAACCAGCAGCAATTTATGCACGATTTTGCCCAGGCGATGGGGCAAGTGCCGATTGCTAATGCCTTGACCAAACAGATTCAGGTGGGCTATGGCAACGGCGAAGTGCAGATTCTGGCGCTGCGTGAGGAGGGGTGGCAGCAGCCCGCGTTGTTCTTCGATTCGCTGGATGATGTGGATCTCGGCAAACCCATCGTTAGCGTGCAAGGTAACCAACTGTCGGTGCGGGTTGCAGCCACGGATGGTTGGGGGGAAGGGACGGCGGATCTGCGCGGCAAGCCGCTGACCATGGTGATTAGCGATGCTGGCTTGGCGCAAGAAACCACGCTGAACATTGGGTCGGCACTCAGATTACCTGCGTCATCCACCACCTTTTGGTCGTGGATATTCATGGCGCTGGCGGGCGGATTGATTCTGAATCTGATGCCCTGCGTGCTGCCGGTATTGGCGATGAAACTGGGTTCGATCCTGCAAACAGAGCAGCAAACTCGCCGTCAGGTGCGTTGGCAGTTTTTGGCCTCTGCGGCGGGGATCATCAGCTCATTTTGGTTGCTGGCACTGCTAATGACCGCCTTACGTTTAGGCAATCACGCCCTGGGTTGGGGGATTCAGTTCCAGAGTCCGTGGTTTATCGGTTTTATGGTGCTGGTCACCGCGCTTTTTACCGCCAATCTGCTCGGCCTGTTCGACATCCAGCTCTCCTCGTCACTGAACAGCCGTATTGCTGCTCCGTGCATTGAGAAATCAGGCGTCCGTGGCATGGCGGGGCACTTTGGGCAGGGCGCACTGGCGACCCTGCTGGCAACCCCTTGTTCCGCGCCATTTCTCGGCACGGCAGTGGCGTTTGCCCTGGCGGCCCCGCTACCTGCGCTGTGGGGAATATTTACCGCGCTCGGGGTCGGTATGAGCTTGCCGTGGCTGGCGGTGGCCGCGTGGCCAACATTAGCTCTTTGCCTACCGCGCCCCGGCCGCTGGATGATCCATCTGCGCATTGCCATGGGGGTGCTGATGCTAGCCTCCAGTCTGTGGTTACTCACTCTGATGATCAGCCATATTGGCCTGCTAGCGGTGATTATCACGGCTGGCGTGCTGCTACTGGCGCTGTTACTCGCCATTGGCTGGCGCTATGGCGCCCGTGTTGCCATCATCGTCAGCTTAATCAGTGTGCTGATCATAGGTGCCCTACTGCTGGCCGGTTCACTGACGGCTAACCTGTGGCGTCAGCCGCTCCATGACAACATCCCATGGCAGCCGTTAACAGAATCCGCCATTAAACAGGCACTGCGCGAGCATAAACGGGTGTTTGTCGACGTCACTGCTGATTGGTGTGTGACCTGCAAGGTCAACAAGATACATGTGCTGATGCGCGATGATGTGCAGCAGGCGCTGCAAGCGCCGGACGTGGTGGCGCTACGGGGTGACTGGACACGGCCCTCGGCTGCTATCACCCAATTTTTGCGCGAGCGCGGCACTGTGGCTATCCCATTCAATCAGATTTATGGGCCGCAGCAACCGCAAGGGGTAGTGCTCTCCCCGCTGCTGGATCGTGATGTTTTGTTGAAAGTTTTGGCCGATGCCAAAGGAGATAAAGAGTGAAAATTTTGATGATTTTGTTACTAGCGCTGATCGCCACGCCACTCTGGGCGGCAGAACCCTTCACACCCGCACAAGAGCTGCGGATCAAAGCGTTAATCCGCGAAACCCTGGTAGCGAACCCGGATATTCTGGAACAATCAGTCAATGCCTGGCAGCAGCAGGCCAATCAGGCGCAGGGGCAGCAGTTGAGTCAGTTTATCGCCGCCAATCAGCAAGCCCTATACCTAGACCCCGCTAGCCCACGGTTCGGTGCGGCAAAACCCGCACTGACCTTGGTGTCATTTACCGATTACAACTGCCCATTCTGCAAAACCTTTGATCCACTGCTGGAAAAAATAGTGCAGGAGTATCCGCAACTGGCGGTGGTGATAAAGCCTCTACCATTTAAAGGGGAAAGCTCAGTGACCAGCGCCCGACTGGCGTTGACTCTCTGGCAGCAGCACCCGGATCAATTTATGGCATTTCATCAACGCCTGATGACGAAAAAAGGGCTCCATGATGCCAATAGCATTGCCGCGGCGCAGAAAAAAACCGGTGTCACGCCAGTGGAACCGAGTGAGCAAAGTCTGAATGTGCTGCGCAGTAATCTAAAATTGGCCGATCAACTGGGCATTCAGGGCACCCCCGCCACTCTAATTGGCGACCAACTGGTGCCGGGCGCTATCTCCTATCAACAGCTGGAGGAGATAGTGAAACAGCAACTGGCATCGGTGGATAAATGAGCCGCTTAAAGCGCTGGAGCAAAGAACTGGCGGTTTTAGTGCTGCTGGTGGCGGTGGTTTCGCTGGGAATGGATTGGCTGCGCAGCCCGCAGGCACCGTCTGATTGGTCAGATACGCCTTTGCAAACGCTCACCGGGGAAACGGTCTCTTTACAGGCGATGAGCCAAAACAAACCGCTGCTGATCTATTTCTGGGCGACATGGTGCGGGGTGTGCAAATTCACCAGCCCCAGTGTCAATCAGTTGGCGCAGGAGGGCGAGAATGTGTTGACCGTAGCATTGCGCTCCGGAGATGCCCCGCAGCTTGAGCGCTGGCTGAGCAAAAAAGGCTATCAATTACCAGTGGTTAACGACTCATCCGGCCAGCTATCAGCCCAATGGCAAGTCAGTGTGACGCCGACGCTGGTGATCCTCTATCAGGGCAAGATGGTGCAGCACACCAGCGGCTGGAGCAGTTATTGGGGGATGAAGCTGCGCCTGTGGCTGGCGGCATTCTGATATAACATTTTTCTATGCTATCGCCCGGTGCATTCATGCCGGGCTTTTTTTGGGCTTTATTGTGCGCTTTTTCTGCGCAGCGGCTTGCGCAGGCGCTGAGCCAGTATGACACCCGCGAGGGTAATGCCGCCGCCAATCAGGTGGTAGCTGTGCAATTGCTCATGAAGGAGAGTTACGGCAATAATGGCGGTAAATACGGGCGTCAGATTCATAAATATTGACGCGGTGTTTGCACCAAGGCGCATAACACCCTGAATCCATAAATAGGGCGCAATAATGGAGGCGGGAATGCCGGCAAATAGCACCAGCGGGATATTTTGCGCGGTTAATTGGACATCCGCTGCCAGCAGGAAATTAGGGATTAATAGCAGGACACCAAAGGCTATCTGCATATAAAGGGATTGCCAATTTGGTAACTGAATGGCCCAGCGCTTGGTTAACACCCCATAGAGGGCATAGGATGCCGATGCGCCTAACATCATCAATTCACCTTTGCCGATGCCATGTTGCAGCAATTGTGCGGGGTTGCCCGCACTGACTAGCCACACCAATCCCCCCAATGACAACAGGCTACCCAGCGCGATGCCCACTGTCGGGGCCACACGTAGCAACACAATACTAATCAGCACCGTCAGCAGCGGAATCAATGAACTGAGTATTCCCATAAACAGGGCGCTAACGCTGTGGGCCGCGTAATAGGCCAGACTTTGGTACAGCACCATGCCCAGTAACCCCAAAATCATCAGCTTCCACCAATAGACGCGTATCGCTGACCAGTTACGGATCACACCCAACAGCAAAAATGGGGTTAATGTCAGTAGCGCTAACACCCAGCGGTAGAGAGAGATTGCGGCGGGATCAATGGCGGTTGCCGATACTTTGCTGACCACGGCATTGATTGACCAAATAATCACCGCGAACAGGGGGAATAACACATTCATGCTAATAATTCTCATCCATACACTTATGCGGTGCAGTTTACCGCTGTCTGGTTTATTCTATATAACGATAATCAGACAATAATTGGGGTAATCAGGACAATTTAAGCCGCAGGAATGGGGCTTGCCGGAGCCAATGCATCATGACAGAACCCTCTTTTCCCGTGGTGGCCGCCATCGAGCCGCAGAGTTTGTCCTTCCGCTGTGAGAGATATCATGCCAATACTGAATTCCTGCCGCATACCCACACCTACGGGCAATTAATCTGTGTAAAATCAGGGGTGTTGGCGATGAGTATTGGCGGTCAACGCTTTTTAGCACCGCCTGAATTCAGTGTCTGGGTTCCCGCCGGGGTCGAGCACTCCAGCTTTAACCGCAAATCACTACATTTTCGTGCCATTGATATTGCCCTCGATCTCTGTGATGGCTTACCCGATTCCGCCTGTTTGATGAATATCAGCCCAATTGTTAGCGCCATTATGGAGGATTGCTTCTCTCGCGGCTTATTGATGCCGGAAAGTGAGCAAGATAGGCGATTAGCCCACGTATTTATTGATCAGCTCAGGGTGTCACCGGTGCAGCGCACCTATCTGCCCACTTCGCAAGATAAACTATTGTCGCCAATCCTGGCCGCACTGGAGCGCTGCCCTGCGGATAACACCTCGCTGGCACTCTGGGCCAGGCGGGTCTATACCACTGAGCGGACATTATCGCGCCGTTGTCAGCAAGAGCTGGGAATGGCATTTAGCGAATGGCGGCAGCGACTGCGGTTTCTCCATGCTATCTCATTGTTAGAACAGGGAAAAACCGTACAAAATGTGGCGCTGGATGTAGGCTACAGCTCGGCATCTGCGTTTATTGCGATGTTTCAGCAAGTGGCAGGGACGACACCAGAGCGTTTTCGCCGCGCAAATCCCCGTCGTCCTTGAAACCACAGGGGTGTTAGCTGCGCGCACTTACCCGAATCACTTACTGATGTAAGCTCATCGGGATGCGTTTGCTGGCTGCCTACCTGTGGCTCCAATGACTTTGGGGATTCCTGTGCTCTTGAAACCACAGGGGTGTTAGCTGCGTTCACTTACCCGAATCACTTACTGATGTAAGCTCATCGGGATGCGCTTGCTGGCTGCCTACCTGTGGCTCCAATGACTTTGGGGATTCCTGTGCTCTTGAAACCACAGGGGTGTTAGCTGCGCGCACTTACCCGAATCACTTACTGATGTAAGCTCATCGGGATGCGTTTGCTGGCTGCCTACCTGTGGCTCCAATGACTTTGGGGATTCCTGTGCTCTTGAAACCACAGGGGTGTTAGCTGCGCGCACTTACCCGAATCACTTACTGATGTAAGCTCATCTGGACGCGTTTACTGGCTGCCTACCTGTGGCTCTGCGTTTTTTGGGTATATACTAAGCCCCTGTTTTTCATCTGTAGGGCAGTGAGCTGCCGGAGAATAACGTGAAGATTCTGGTTGATGAGAATATGCCATACGCGGAGGATCTATTTCGGCGTTTAGGCGATGTGCAGTCGGTGCCGGGGCGGCCAATCCCCCGTGAAGCGCTGGCTGACGCCGATGCGCTGATGGTGCGCTCGGTCACCAAAGTTAATGAGGCACTGCTGCAAGGCACCTCAATTGGTTTTGTGGGCACGGCGACTGCCGGTACTGACCATGTCGATGACAACTGGCTGCGGCAGCAGGGGATTGGCTTCTCCGCCGCTCCGGGTTGTAACGCGATAGCGGTAGTTGAATATGTTTTCTCCGCACTGATGATGATGGCCGAACGTGATGGCTTCCAGTTGCGCGATAAAACGGTCGGTATCGTTGGGGTAGGGAATGTGGGATCACGACTGAATGCTCGCCTGCAAGCCCTTGGTGTGCGCACACTGCTCTGTGATCCACCCCGCGCAGATCGTGGCGATAACGACACTTTTTGGCCGCTGGAAAAACTGGTGCGCGAAGCGGATGTCCTCACCTTTCATACGCCACTGAATAAAACCGGTGCTTATCAAAGCCTGCATATGGCGAATGATGAGCTACTGGCGGCCCTGCCGGATGGTCGTATCCTGATCAATGCTTGCCGTGGTGCGGTGGTGGATAACGCGGCACTGCTCCGCGCGCTGGAAAAAGGCAAAAAACTCAGTGTGGTATTGGATGTGTGGGAGCCGGAACCGGAGCTGTCGTTACCGCTGCTGGCCCTTGTCGATATTGGCACACCACACATCGCCGGATACACCTTGGAGGGTAAAGCGCGCGGCACTACGCAAGTGTTCGAAGCTTTCAGTCAGCATCTGGGGCAGCCACAATCGGTAGCGCTAGCCACCTTATTGCCAGCGCCAGAGTTCAGCCACTTACAGCTCAATGGTGAGCTGGATGAAGGCAAATTAAAACGATTGATGCACTTAGTGTATGATGTGCGCCGCGACGATGCGCCGCTACGCCGTGTTGCTGGCCTGCCGGGGGAGTTTGATCGCCTGCGTAAGCACTATCAGGAGCGACGCGAATGGTCATCACTTTGTGTGCAGTGTGATGATGCGGCCAGTGCCGAGCTGTTGCAGAAATTAGGTTTTATGACTCAGCTATTGTAACCCGATAACGCGATTTGAAAGGTGAGGATGGGGAAAAGAGTAAAGCGTCCGCGCCAGGGATGGCTTTTTTTTCAAAGGACAGACGGCGTCTTTACGATCTGCCTATTCTCACCGCTGTAAGAGCTGGGTCATCAACCTCAAGAGGGTATTTTACCGTCTCTTTGTATTTGTATAAATCCTTGTATTTTAATGAACGTTAGTGGAGAAAACCAACATGTCTGACGGCTGGAATATTGCTCTGTTAGGAGCGACGGGCGCAGTAGGTGAAGCTTTGCTGGAGCTGCTCCATGAGCGCCAGTTCCCGGTTGGTGAGTTGTATCCGCTGGCCAGCGAGCGCAGTGCTGGGGCTACCGTGCGCTTTAACGGCAAAAGTATACTGGTTGAAAATGTTGCTGAATTTGACTGGTCACAGGCGCAGTTGGCTTTCTTTGTCGCCGGCCCTGAAGCCTCGCAGCAATATGCGGAAGAGGCGGGTAACGCCGGTTGTCTGGTTATCGACAGCAGTGGTCTGTTCTCAATGGAGCATGATGTGCCGCTGGTGGTGCCGAGTGTCAATCCTCAAGTGCTGGCGGATTACCGCAATCGCAATATTGTTGCGGTGGCCGATAGCATGACCAGCCAGTTGTTGACGGCTATCAAGCCGCTGACAGAACAAGCGGGTTTGTCCCGCCTGCATGTCACGGCGCTCATTTCTGCCTCAGCCCACGGTAAAGTCGCGGTGGACGATCTCGCCGGACAAAGTGCTAAGCTGCTCAACGGCATCCCTGCTGAACCGGGCTTCTTTGCCAAACAGCTAGCATTTAATGTCTTGCCGCTGATGGCGGATGAAGAGGGCAGTGTACGCGAAGAGCGCCGCTTGGTAGATCAGGTGCGCAAAGTGCTACAAGACGACGGTTTGCCTATCTCGGTGACTTGCATTCAGTCGCCAGTATTCTATGGCCAGGCGCAGGTGGTGCATCTGGAAGCGCTGCGCCCGATCTCCTCGGATGAAGCCCGTAGCGAGCTGGAGAGCTGCGAAGATATCCAATTATCTGAAGAAGATGATTACCCCACACAGGTCAGTGATGCATCGGGCAGTGATATCCTGAGCATAGGTTGTGTGCGCAATGACTATGGTATTCCCGAGGTATTACAGTTCTGGTCGGTGGCCGACAACATTCGTTTTGGTGGCGCATTAATGGCGATTGAAACGGCGGAGCGCCTGTTGCAGGAGCAACTTTACTGATGTCCGAACTTGAGTTGGCTCAGCAAAAAACAGTTGCACAGCAAGAGGGCGCAGTGGCAGAAACGGCCAGTTTGAAGATTGCGCTGGGTATCGAATATAACGGCAGCCGCTATTTCGGCTGGCAACGTCAGCAAGAGGTCACCAGCGTGCAAGCTTGCCTGGAGGCGGCACTCTCGAAAGTTGCTAATGCGCCTATTGGCGTATTTTGTGCAGGGCGGACGGATGCGGGGGTGCACGCGACCGGGCAGGTGGTGCATTTTGTCACCACGGCAGTGCGCAAAGATGCCGCCTGGACGATGGGGGTCAATAGCCATCTGCCGGGCGATATTGCAGTGCGCTGGGTAAAAACGGTTGATGAAGATTTCCATGCCCGTTTCAGTGCCACGGCCCGCCGCTACCGCTATATTATTTTTAACCATCGCTATCGCCCGGCGGTATTGGCGCAAGGGGTGACCCATTGCCATCAGCCACTGGATGCCGAAAGAATGGAGCAGGCTGCGCAGTGTCTACTTGGCGAGAATGATTTTACCTCGTTCCGCGCCGTGCAGTGCCAGTCGCGCACACCATGGCGAAATGTAAAACATATCAAAGTTACCCGACACGGCGCGTATATCGTGGTAGATATCAAGGCCAATGCCTTTGTGCATCATATGGTGCGCAATATTGTCGGCAGCCTGATCGAAATTGGTTGCGGTAATCAGGATGTGACCTGGATGGCCGAGTTGCTGGCGCTAAAAGACCGAACTCGCGCGGCGGCAACCGCGAAAGCGGAAGGGCTATATTTGGTCTCTGTTGACTATCCTGAGCGCTTTGGTTTACCCGCAGCGCCGATGGGGCCGCTTTTTTTGGCAGATGATTGATTAGGATAAAATGATGGGTGTTTGGCTGAACACTGACCTTAAGCTAAGGAATACTTAAGGAAGTTCAGCTAGTCTCAATCAAAGTTTAAGCTTGCTCACCACTCGAGAGTATTTATGGAATTTATACGTTTCGTTATTGATTTTATTTTGCATATTGATGTTCATCTGGCTGAGTTGGTGGCGCAGTATGGGGTCTGGGTTTATGGCATTTTATTCCTGATTTTATTCTGTGAAACCGGTCTGGTGGTGACGCCATTCCTGCCTGGCGACTCTTTGCTCTTTGTCGCCGGCGCGCTGGCATCATTGCCATCCAATGATATCAATGTGCATATCATGGTGGCCCTGATGGTGACGGCGGCTATTTTGGGGGATGCTATCAACTACACCATCGGCCGAGTGTTCGGTGAAAAGCTCTTTAGCAACCCGGATTCCAAAATTTTTCGCCGCAGTTATCTGGATAAAACCCATCAGTTTTACGAGAAACATGGTGGAAAAGCGATCATTCTGGCGCGATTTGTGCCCATTATTCGCACTTTTGCACCGTTCGTTGCCGGAATGGGGAAAATGTCCTATCGTCACTTTGCGGCCTATAACGTGATTGGGGCGTTGGTATGGGTGCTGTTATTCACCTATGCTGGTTACCTGTTTGGTAATGTGCCTATCGTACAGAACAATCTGAAATTGCTGATTGTCGCCATTATTGTGGTGTCAATTTTGCCCGGTGTATTTGAGATTTGGCGGCATCGGCGCGCGGCGGCACGTCAAAAAAATCAGTAAAAACGTTACCTAAGCCAAGGGTTCGACCAGTTTTTTATCTACACTGTCGAGCCAATATGGTTTAATGAGTGACATTTATGGTCTGTTCCTGCGGACAACCCGAATTTCTGTGCCTTAGCCACGCTGTGCTGGCGTGTATCTCAGGCATTTTTTATTGGGGCGTTTTCAGGGAGATGGTTAAAGCATGAACAGCGGACTGGCAACGGCCAGGTTCAAACAGAAAGGTCATCGATGAGCTGGATTGAACGAATTCTTAACAAAAGTAATATCACACAAACCCGTAAAGCGAGTATTCCTGAAGGGGTGTGGACGAAATGTGACAGTTGCGGTCAGGTACTTTACCGTGCCGAGCTAGAGCGCAATCTGGAAGTTTGTCCTAAGTGTGATCACCATATGCGTATGTCAGCCCGTGCACGGTTACATATGCTGCTGGATGCAGGTAGTGAAGTTGAATTGGGTAGCGAGCTGGAGCCGAAGGACATCCTGAAATTCAAGGATTCCAAAAAGTATAAAGATCGTATTTCGGCCGCTCAAAAAGAGACTGGCGAGAAAGATGCTTTGGTTGCCATGAAAGGAACCTTGCAGGGCATGCCTGTTGTTGCCGCCGCATTTGAGTTTGCCTTTATGGGCGGTTCAATGGCGTCAGTAGTGGGGGCGCGTTTCGTCCGCGCCGTAGAGCAGGCACTGGAAGATAATTGCCCGCTGGTGTGCTTCTCCTCCAGTGGCGGTGCCCGTATGCAGGAAGCATTGATGTCACTGATGCAGATGGCAAAAACCAGTGCGGCGCTGGCTAAAATGCAAGAGCGCGGTTTGCCCTACATTTCAGTGCTGACAGACCCTACCATGGGGGGCGTTTCCGCCAGTCTGGCGATGCTCGGTGATATCAATATCGGTGAGCCTAAAGCCCTGATCGGTTTTGCCGGCCCACGGGTTATCGAGCAAACCGTACGAGAGAAACTGCCGCCGGGCTTCCAGCGCAGTGAATTCTTGATTGAAAAAGGCGCTATTGACATGATCGTGCGCCGTCCGGTTATGCGTCAGACGATTGCCAGCATCTTGTCTAAATTGACTCATCAGCCACAGCCAAACGTGGTTGACGCCAAAGATAGTAGTGCTGCGACGGATACTCAGGCAGAAGCTTGATTCTCCCAACGGGCATCACCCTGATAAGGTGGTGCCCGGTTATTGTGAATAAAGGTCAGTGACGGGACTCATGAACAATCATCAAACTCCCCAAGCCACGTCGCCTTTGGCCGCGTGGCTTTACTATCTTGAGCGCTTGCATTCTCAGCCAATCGAGTTGGGTCTGGAGCGTGTTAAACAGGTTGCTGAGCGTCTTGATCTGCTTAAACCTGCCCCGAAAGTATTTACCATTGCCGGCACTAATGGCAAAGGCACCACCTGTTGTACTCTGGAATCAATTCTACTGGCAGCTGGCCTGCGGGTAGGGGTCTACAGCTCACCTCATCTTTTGCGTTACACCGAGCGAGTCCGTATTCAGGGGCAAGAGCTACCTGAGGCCGAACATAGCCACTCTTTTGCCCAAATTGAGGCCGGGCGCGAGGGTATCTCGCTGACTTACTTCGAATTTGGCACCTTATCGGCGCTGCAACTATTTAAGCAAGCTAAGCTTGATGTAGTGATTCTGGAAGTGGGGCTGGGTGGGCGTTTGGACGCGACCAATATTGTTGATTCTGATGTCGCGGCTATCACCAGTATCGCGATAGACCACACCGACTGGTTGGGCTTTGATCGCGAAAGCATTGGGCGCGAAAAAGCGGGTGTGTTCCGCGCCGGAAAACCCGCCGTGGTGGGTGAACCCGATATGCCGCAATCCATTGCCGATGTCGCCGCGCAACTTGGCGCACCACTCTATCAGCGTGATAAAGCATGGCAATTTAGTCAGCAAGCGAACCGTTGGAGCTGGCAGTGCGACGATCAGCAGTGGCGTGATTTACCGCTGCCCAATGTGCCGTTGGCGAATGCGGCCACCGCATTGGCGGTGCTGCACTATTGCGGATTACCATTGAGCGAATCAGTTATTCGCCAGGGCTTGCAGGCTGCCCGCCTGCCAGGGCGCTTCCAGATTGTCAGTGAGCAACCTTTGTTGATTTTGGATGTTGCCCATAACCCACATGCTGCACGTTATTTGACCGACAGACTCGCTCAATTGCCGAAACAGGGTAAAGTACGGGCAGTGGTTGGGATGTTATCAGATAAAGATATTGCTGGAACCTTAGCGTGCTTATCCGAACAGGTCGACGAGTGGTATTGCGCACTGCTAGAGGGGCCGCGTGGGGCTACTGCGGCGCAGTTGGCTGAGCATCTCACGCTATCTCGCCAATTTAGTGATGTTGAAACTGCCTGGCGTCAGGCCATGCAAGATGCACAACCACAGGATGTGGTCATTGTCTGTGGCTCTTTCCATACTGTCGCCCATGTGATGGCTGCATTGAATCTATGACCGTATCCTTTTGATAAAAATCGAATTTATAAACGAATGAACGTGGGGAATGCGAGTGGCAAGTAAGTTCCAGAACCGTTTAGTCGGGACCATCATTCTGGTGGCGTTGGGCGTGATTTTGCTGCCGGGGCTGCTGGATGGTAAAAAGAAGCATTATGAGGATGAGTTTGCTGCTATCCCATTAGTGCCAAAACCCGGTGATAGCCAGGAGATTGACGCGGTTCCACCGGTCAGTCAGCCTTTGCCTATCGCGCCACCAGAAGGTGCAGCGCAAGCGGTGGAAGTCCCTAAAGATGACTCCGCCTCTCAAGCCGCTAATGATGCCGGTAACCTGCCATCTGAACCGACAATCGTTGCACCGCCAGCGATGCAAAATAAGCCGATTGAGGTGAAACCTGTCGAGAAGCGACCGG
The DNA here is from genome assembly GCF_013282745.1 of Yersinia bercovieri ATCC 43970. NCBI lineage: Bacteria > Pseudomonadati > Pseudomonadota > Gammaproteobacteria > Enterobacterales > Yersiniaceae > Yersinia > Yersinia bercovieri. Next base: position 4,217,648 of record NZ_CP054044.1, on the reverse strand, counting down.
TCGAAATCAAACCGACTCCGGCAGAGAAAAAACCGCAGGAAGTTAAGCCTAAAGCGGAGGTTAAGCCAGAAGTTAAACCAGAAGTTAAGCCGGAGAGCAAACCGGCCGCAGAAGAGAAGGCACCGGTAGGGCAGGCTTATGTCGTCCAACTGGGGGCGCTCAAAAATGCCGCTAAAGTGAATGAGGTGGTCGCTACATTGCGCCTGTCAGGCCATCGGGCATTTACGGTGCCTGCGACCCCGGTTCAGGGCCAGATAACACGAGTATTTGTCGGGCCGGATGCATCAAAACAAAAACTGCAATCCGCACTGCCGGAGCTTAATTCATTAAGCGGGCTGAATGGGCAGGTCAGGCCCTATAGCACGGGGCGTTAAGATTTAGCTAAGCAGTAGGATGTCAGTGCGCACGGGGTTTGGGCGCTAAGTTTGTGCGGCGATTGTTGTTTTTAAAATCGCCGCACTTTAATTTGTCGCGGGGTCAGAAACCCCTACGCAAACGTTTTCTTTTTCTGTTAGAATTCGCCGCGAACAGGATGCAGCGGCGATTTCGTCATTGGAATAGTCATGGTCTGGATTGATTACGTCATTATAGGGATTATCGGATTTTCTGCGTTAGTCAGCTTAATCCGGGGATTTGTCCGTGAAGCATTGTCACTTGTAACATGGGGATGTGCGTTTTTTGTCGCCAGCCATTTTTACACTTACCTTGCTATCTACTTCACCCGTTTTGAGGATGAAGTGGTACGTAACGGCATTGCCATCGGCATTTTGTTCATCGCGACATTGATCGTCGGGGCTATTGTTAACTATGTGATTGGTTCACTGGTTGAACGTACCGGGTTATCAGGAACAGACAGGGTATTGGGGATCTGTTTTGGGGCGCTGCGAGGTGTTCTGATTGTCTCAGCCATGTTGTTCTTTCTCGACACGTTTACCGGCTTCTCACAAAGTGAAGACTGGAAACAGTCACAATTAATCCCGCAGTTCAGTTATATCATCAGGTGGTTCTTTGACTACCTGCAGAGCACGTCGAGTTTCTTACCGAATCAATTACCGATTCGAAGCGGCTTATGAGGAAAAGACAACATGTGCGGTATTGTCGGTATCGCCGGTTTTGCACCGGTAAACCAGTCGATTTATGATGCGCTGACGGTGCTCCAGCACCGAGGCCAGGATGCTGCGGGCATCGTTACCATTGATGCCCATAATGGGTTCCGGCTGCGTAAAGCAAATGGCTTGGTGAAGGATGTATTTGAAACCCGGCATATGCTGCGCTTACAGGGGAATATGGGGATTGGCCATGTTCGCTACCCGACCGCTGGCAGCTCCAGTGCTTCCGAGGCTCAGCCCTTCTACGTTAACTCACCGTTTGGCATCACCCTGGCTCATAACGGAAATTTGACTAACGCTCACCAACTGAGAAAGAAATTATTCGAAGTTTCTCGCCGTCATGTGAACACCACCTCTGACTCAGAAATTCTGCTGAATATTTTTGCCAGTGAATTAGATCGTTTCCAACACTACCCGCTGGAATCTGACAACATTTTTGCCGCTGTTGCCGCCACGCATCAGTTGATCCGTGGTGCCTATGCTTGCGTCGCGATGATTATCGGCCACGGCATGGTCGCCTTCCGTGACCCTAACGGCATCCGTCCGCTGGTGATTGGTAAACGCACCCTGGTTGATGGCCGTAATGAGTACATGGTTGCTTCTGAAAGTGTGGCACTTGATACCCTTGGCTTCGAATTCCTGCGTGATGTAGCGCCGGGCGAAGCGGTGTATATCACCGAAAAGGGCCAGTTGTTCACCCGTCAGTGTGCTGAAAATCCAAAATTCAATCCGTGCTTGTTTGAGTATGTCTATTTTGCCCGTCCTGACTCCTTTATGGATAAAATTTCTGTTTACAGTGCGCGGGTGCGCATGGGGCAGAAATTGGGCGCAAAAATTGCTAAACAGTGGGAAGATCTGGATATTGATGTGGTTATCCCTATCCCGGAAACCTCCTGCGATATCGCGCTGGAAATTGCCCGTATTCTGGATAAACCGTATCGTCAGGGGTTTGTGAAAAACCGCTATGTAGGCCGCACTTTCATCATGCCGGGCCAGCAAGAGCGCCGTAAATCAGTGCGCCGCAAACTGAACGCCAACCGTGCCGAGTTCCGCGATAAGAATGTGCTATTAGTGGATGACTCAATCGTACGTGGTACGACCTCAGAACAGATAGTCGAGATGGCACGTGAAGCTGGGGCGAAGAAAGTCTATTTTGCTTCTGCCGCTCCTGAGATTCGCTTCCCGAATGTGTACGGTATCGATATGCCTAGCGCCAATGAGTTGATTGCCCATGGCCGCGAAGTGGACGAGATTCGCCAGTTGATTGGTGCCGATGCACTGATTTTCCAGGATCTTCCTGACCTTATCGAAGCAGTACGCGAAGATAACCCAGATATCACTCAGTTTGAGTGCTCAGTCTTTAATGGTGTTTACGTCACCAAAGATGTGGATCAGAGCTATCTGGAGTATCTGGAGTCGTTACGTAACGATGATGCACAGGCATTACGTAATCATAACGAAGCAGAAAATCTTGAAATGCATAATGAAGGGTAATTACTCCCTCGTGTTTTGAGTTGCCGCACTATAGGCCGCATATCAAAATCTACCGGTACATCCAGTGCCGTTTGAGCGGTAAAGGCAAATGAATTAAAAAGGTGCAACCTGCGCTCAGGCGCGGTGCACCTTTTTTGTTATCGATTCATCGGCAAAACAGTCGAGAGTGAGTGGCTATAACTTGCTAATCCCTGCCTGATACGGCAAAGTTTGCCCCTATTTCTTTATGTTATGCTTAGTTTGAAAAGCATAATGTCAGTGTGAGGCAGTGTTCCATGAAACGACTTATTATCGGTATCAGTGGTGCCAGCGGGGCCATCTATGGCGTGCGGCTGTTACAGGTGCTGCAACATGTCGAGGGCGTGGAAACGCATTTGATTCTCAGTCATGCGGCGCGTCAGACTCTGGCGCTTGAAACCGAATTCAGTGTTAAGGATGTGCAGGCGCTGGCGGATGTGGTGCATGACTCACGAGACATTGCGGCTTGTATCTCCTCGGGGTCATTCAAGACCCATGGCATGGTTATTTTACCCTGCTCAATCAAAACCTTATCTGGCATTGTCCATAGCTACACCGATGGATTATTGACTCGTGCTGCTGATGTGATATTGAAAGAGCGCCGGCCATTGCTGCTGTGTGTTCGCGAAACCCCGCTACATTTAGGCCATTTACGGCTGATGGTGCAGGCCGCTGAGTTGGGTGCGGTGATTATGCCCCCGATGCCTGCGTTCTATCACCACCCTCAAACCATTCAGGACATTGTTGATCAGACCGTTAATCGGGTTATCGATCAATTTGATATTGAGCTACCTGAAGATCTTTTTGTTCGTTGGCAAGGCCATAATTAACATTTCCCACTTAATTGATACATTTGTGCAACATCGCACTGAAATGGGGCGAGTAATGCACCATAATGATCCCGTTGCACGATCTGTGCTGTGATATAAATTGCCAATTTGATTTCTGTTCATAGCCTGATGCCCTGATTTAGTGATGATCGTGCTAAGAAAGCAGTGATGGAATCTGCTTTCCCTCCAGATAATTACTGGCACGATTACTGCAAATTGATCTATGAAAAGCTATTAATTTAAGAAAACTCTGGGCTGTGCAGAAATCTAACGTGCTTTATGGCATCGAAAATCAATTTGAGGATTATGTATGAATAAGAAGATTCTGGTTCTTCCTTTAGTTTTAGCATTGGCTGCCGCGAGCAGTGCTTTTGCTGCCATTCCTAAAGATGTCAAGATTGGTACTGATCCCACTTATGAACCATTTGAATCTAAAAATGCCAGTGGTGAACTGGTCGGTTTTGATATCGATATAGCAAAAGAGTTATGCAAACGCATTGATACTAAATGTACTTTTGTTGAGAGTGACTTCGATGCATTAATTCCATCACTCAAAGCTAAAAAAATTGATGCCATTATCTCCTCGCTCTCCATCACTGAAAAACGGCAAAAAGAGATTGCCTTCACCGACAAACTTTACGCCGCCAATGCCCGCTTAATTGCGCCAAAAGATAGCAAGATCGAACCGACTTTGGTGGCCTTGAAGGGCAAACGTGTTGGCGTGTTACAAGGGTCGACTCAGGAAGCATTCGCCAATGCTGAATGGCAGCCCAAAGGCATCGATGTTGTTGCCTATCAAAACCAGGACTTGATCTACGCTGACCTGGCTTCAGGTCGCATTGACACCGCTTTCCAGGATGAAGTGGCGGGCAGTGAGGGTTTCCTGAAACAAGAGGTCGGTAAAGGCTACGCCTTTGCTGGGCCGTCAGTTAAAAATGATCAATTCTTTGGCGTAGGCACCGGAATGGGCTTGCGTAAAGATGATGCAGAACTGAAAGCCGCGTTGGATAAAGCCTTTGCCGAAATGCGTAAAGATGGCACTTACGACAAACTGGCGAAAAAATATTTCGATTTTGATGTTTACGGCGGTTAATTCTATTGCCGTCATGGCCCCTGTCTATTCCGGCAGGGGTCACTAAGGGTACTTAATAATAGTCATTTACCAGACTCCTTACTCAGTAAAACAGGATAACCCAGATGCTGGATGGATATTCGAAACTGATATTTGAGGGTGCGCTGGTGACGCTGGAGTTAGCATTGTGCTCAGTGCTGCTGTCAGTGATTATCGGCCTGATGGGTGCCGGTGGAAAGTTATCATCAAATCGGCTGTTATCTGGCTTATTTGAGTGCTACACCACGCTTATTCGCGGTGTACCGGATTTAGTTTTAATGCTGCTTATCTTCTATGGTTTGCAAATAACCCTAAATAGCGTGACTGAATCGCTCGGTTTTGAACAAATCAATATAGACCCTCTCTCCGCCGGGATTATTACCCTCGGCTTTATCTATGGTGCTTATTTCACGGAAACCTTCCGTGGTGCTTATATGGCGGTTCCTGCCGGCCAAATTGAAGCGGCCACCGCATTTGGTTTCACCCCAAGCCAGATTTTCCGCCGAATTATGTTTCCGGCGATGATGCGCTATGCACTACCAGGTATTGGTAATAACTGGCAAGTCATTTTAAAAGCAACAGCATTGGTCTCTATTTTGGGATTAAATGATGTGGTTAAAGCAACCCAGTTGGCGGGAAAGGGGACCTATCAACCCTTCTTCTTTGCTCTAGTGGCGGGTGCGGTTTATCTGATCTTCACCACGCTATCAAATGGTGTATTGCTATGGTTGGAACGGCGCTATTCCCAAGGGGTGAAGAGGGCTGAACTATGATTGAAATCCTGCACCAGTATTGGCAAGCACTACTTTGGAGTGATGGCTATCGCTTTACCGGAATGGCCGTCACTTTGTGGTTATTAATATCCTCGGTAGTTATGGGGGGGCTGCTAGCTATTCCTTTAGCGGTAGCTCGGGTGGCCGAACGGCGCTGGATTCGCTTACCGGTCTGGATTTTCACCTATATCTTCCGTGGCACACCACTATATGTGCAATTATTGGTATTCTATTCCGGTATGTACAGTCTGGAGATAATCCGAGGCAATGATCTACTTAATGCATTCTTCCGCAGTGGATTAAATTGTACTATTTTAGCGCTGACGCTAAATACCTGTGCCTATACTACTGAGATTTTCGCCGGTGCCATTCGTTCGGTGCCACATGGTGAAATTGAAGCAGCCAGAGCTTATGGTTTCTCGCGCTTTAAAATGTATCGTTGCATTATTTTACCTTCGGCCCTGCGTATTGCCTTACCGGCCTACAGTAATGAAGTGATTTTAATGCTGCACTCTACGGCGCTGGCTTTTACAGCCACAGTGCCGGATATACTGAAAATAGCGCGTGATATTAACGCCGCGACTTATCAGCCGTTTTATGCTTTTGGTATTGCTGCCGTACTTTATCTGATTATCTCCTTTACGCTAATTAGCCTGTTCCGCCAGGCAGAGAAACGTTGGCTGGCTCATATAAAACCGCAGGCATCGCATTAAGTACGGAGAAACCATGATGGACACATTAGAAACTATGACTGACGCATCAGAAACTAAAATAGCTGAAACCAAACTGTCTGTGACCGAATTGCATAAGCACTATGGTGAACACGAGGTTTTAAAAGGTGTTTCCCTCTCAGCCAAAGCGGGGGATGTGATCTCCATTATTGGCTCCTCCGGCTCGGGGAAAAGTACTTTTTTACGCTGTATCAATTTTCTGGAAAAACCCAGCGAAGGCACGATCAGTGTAAATAATCAAAATATCCGCTTAGTTCGAGATAAAGATGGGCAATTAAAAGTCTTCGATAAAAAAGAGCTGCAATTACTGCGTACCCGGTTAACGATGGTATTCCAGCATTTTAATTTATGGAGCCATATGACAGTGCTGGAAAATGTCATGGAAGCACCGGTTCAAGTATTAGGGCTGAGCAAAGCGGTGGCGAAAGAGCGGGCTATTCGTTATTTGGATAAAGTTGGCATTGATGAGCGGGCGCGGGCGAAATATCCGGTACATCTTTCTGGCGGTCAGCAACAACGTGTTTCTATTGCCCGCGCATTAGCAATGGAGCCGGATGTATTACTGTTTGATGAACCCACCTCAGCGCTAGACCCTGAACTGGTCGGTGAAGTATTACGTATTATGCAAAAACTGGCAGAAGAGGGGAAAACCATGGTGGTAGTGACCCATGAAATGGAGTTCGCTCGCCATGTTTCGAACCATGTTATCTTCCTGCATAAAGGGGTCATTGAAGAGGAAGGCCCGCCGGCTGAACTTTTTGGGCACCCTAAAAGCCTCCGCTTACAGCAGTTCCTTTCTGGTGCACTGAAGTAATCTACTCCAATGAGATGGGTGTTCTACTCATCTCATCGCCCTACCAACCTCTCAGCTTTTCATCTCCATAATAATAAAAATTCAAATCATTATGATTTGAATATAATGATATCAATATAAGCAATATAACATCTCATGTAAAAATAAATTAAAGAGTTTATAAGTTAATTATATTAGATAAAAAATTCATGTGTGATATTACTGTTTTTTCCTGTAAAGAAAGTTATTTTTTTAGCAAGTCCTGTGCTTAAAGTTAATACATTATTAATGATAATTAAGCATTAATAATTAATACTGATAACATATCATAAATTAATATTGGAGACACCATGAATAAGCCTATAGCTGAGTGGGGTGAGGTTTCATCTGAATACATTCACTTACTAAGTGAAAAGAATCCCCTTAGTTCCAAGGGAATGAATTATGACTATCAAATTATTTTCCAACTGGAGGATGATGAAGGCATTCGTGATGCCGTGAAGTATTCAGCTGCAAAACATCCAGATAAAACAATCATTATCCAATATGATATTAAAAATAAGAGGCATCGAATTGTCTATGGTGATTTGGAGAAAATGCAAGGTGATAATGTTCGTTGGCAGTTGAGTGGACATGGAGGTGCTAGGATTGGCATCACAAATTCTCGCCTTGCTTCTAATACTTCAGATGAACTTATTATCGGCATGCTGGAAATAAAAGAGAGGCTAAAATCAATCAATCCTAAACACATTGTTCTTTATGGTTGTAATTTAGCTAATGAGAATTATGTTGGCTATTTTGCTTTAAATTTTTCCAGAGGAATATGGAAAAACGGCATTAATGCATCAGTTAAAGCTTTCAATCAAGGTATTGTTGCTAATGTATTGGGGGAGAAATTAGGTATAAATACAGGTGTTGATTTGTATTATGATTTTGGTGTTAAAGACAATAGTCATCGCGTTATTTATAGTAAAGATATAGAGGGTAATATTATTTTTAATGATAAGATGGTGTTGGGAGTCCTAATAAAAAACATAGCGCAGGAGTATATATCGATCCCTCGTGCAATTAGAGATTTCCCTGATCTATTAGAAAAAGAGTTCTCTCAACAGGGTAAGATATCTCCAGAATTAATAGAGAATGCGACCAAAGACTTGGATGCTAGTGAAAAATTTGGTTTTTTTTTGGATAAAAAATGTAAAGGAGAGATCCCCAAGGAAGAGTCCTTTTCTAATTGGGTAATGAGGGAAGCTAATAGTGGAAGTTTCGATGAGTTATTGGCTAAGGATTATTTACTAAATATAGAGAAAAATGAGAGTAGACAGATAGCTGATGTTATTGAAAATACAGATCTAACACAACCTAAACTCAGTGATCATCAAGACAGTGACTTGGAGCGATCGCTAGATAAGCCTACATCTAAAACTGTGGTTTTATTAGATGCTTTAGCTGACGGTAGTATCAGTGCTACCGACCTAAGTAAAAATACAAAAAACTGGCAGGGGATAGACATAACTCATCCTGACGAACTCTTGCTTAGCAGAGAAATACTAAAAGCAGTGAGTGAACCAGACTATTACCAAAATATACATTCGGATCTACTTGAACTACAAAAGATAAGTGCAAAAAATACTGATTTACTGGCAGTGCCAACAACTGACATATTAAGTCCCAGTCGAATCTTAGATAAAAATCAGGTTGGTAAAAATTTAAGCCTAATGAAAACTGCGGGTGATGATCAGGTCAAAGATATTAATCCTCACGGTTTGTCTGTAAATCGTTTTCAATCACTTGGGCAAAAAGTGGGTGCTGGTGCTCAAACAATAGGGATGTTGACCTTGTCTATTGCCACAGCAACAATGGCAAAAAGATTATTAGCGCTGGATATAACAGATGAGGAGCGAGCTGAAATAACCAAGCAATTAGCAATCAGTTGGAGTTCTACAGTCGTAGATTTAGGCACCGATCTTATGCAGCCCACGTTTGATAAATTACAGGGCTACTTTAATAAGAAACTCTTATCGGGAGTCCATTCGAGGGGAGGGCGTGCTGGCTATAAGATGGCGGCTAAATCGGCAAAGTTTGCCGGGGCGGGTTTAAATGTAGCTGCGGCTGGTTTTGAAATTTATGAGGCGATTGATAATTTTAGCAAAGCTGAACGAGAAACTGATCGAGATTTAAAAACAGACTATATTGTGAATGGCTCGCTCTCAACGATTGGTGCTGCGGTAAGTACAGCAACCGCGATAGCATTAGTCATGGGCGGGAGTATTGCTGGCCCTATTGGCATTGCTATTGGGGCGGCCATCATGTTAGCAGGTATGATATATAATGCGGTTCGCCAGGTGGAGTATATTAAGCGCGAAATTGAGCTTAATGGTTGGGAGGAGTTTAAAACCGGCATACGTCTGGCATTTGGTGCAGAGCCTGAAGAGTATATTAAGCAAAGGCTGGAAGAGAAGAGCAAGGCGGAATTAAGCACCTATATTACACAACAGGTTAATGATACCTTTGAGCAGCGCATAAAACCACTGGGATATAATCGCTACGCATATGTCAATGAACCTGTAGATTTAACCCCAGTTAAGAAATACGTTTATATTTATAAGGCAGATACCTATTTTATCGGGATGGAGGATAAGTACTTTAAGAGCGATTATAAAAATGGGTATATAACTGATAGCTTTCTGGATTTATTATATTCACATAATTATAGTGAAAAGAATCAAGATAGATATGGATTAATGCGCTATTCCAGAAGGCCCCTTTCAGAGAATGAGTTGAATCGCTGGAAAGAGAGTGTAAATGTTGATGACTATAAAATAATAGAGCTAGAGGTTACAGATTTAAATAATAAAGATGAACAAGATAATGCGATTATTTTCAACCGAGATCTTTTTAATTTCTATAATACAATTGGCTCAGCGCGAGATATTTGGCTCGACAGGGAGTCCAGCACAAGGGTTATTCTAGCCAGTGGTAAAGAGTATAATGACTTGAGTACACATTTTAATTCTGGTGGTGGAGATGACCTAATTTTCGCTCATGCAGATCATAGAAATAGCTTCGATGTTTCTCAAGGTCATAAAATATTCGTTGGTGGAGATAAAGAAGATACCTTTTATTTGATGGGTGATGTTGAAGCATCTGTTCATCGTCCTGCCAGTATTCTCGATGGTCAGGGGGGGAGTGACACCATTATAGCCATGGGTGTTCGTTTTAGTGCTGATGGTTATGAGATTAATTTAGCAAAAGGCTTTGTGAAATATATAAATGATAAATTGAGACTTGCTACTATTTATAATATTGAAAATGCTTATGGCCAGGCGGATACGAGTGACAAGTTGATTGGTGATGACAATATAAACTACTTAAATGGTGGTGGAGGCGATGGTTATGACCGACTAGAGGGGCTGGGAGGAAATGATATTCTTGTGTTACAACAAGGGGTGGCGATTGGTGGCAAAGGCTCAGATAATTATATTATATCTCCCCCCGTCACCAGCGTTATTGATGTGGTCATTATGGATGATGGACTAGATGAAGTCAGTACAGTTCAGTTGCCTTATAATGCCGAGAAAATACGTAATATTTTGCTAGATGGAAGTGATATAGTTATATCCCTTGGTGATGAGTATCATGAAAGTGGCGTAATTAGATTAAAGGGTGCTTATAAGACTAATGAGGCGGGTGATAAGAAGGTCCTGTCTCATCACTATATTATCCAAACTGCGGATAATCTGATATTGCTTCCAGAGTGGCCTCAGACATTGGATATAGCTGAAAATAAACTTCCGTTATCACTTAAAATGAATGCACACTATAATCCAATGGTTGAATACTTAACTCAAGCAGAGAACAAACAATCTGAACCGCCAATAGTGACTGTATATAAAAGAGGGAGTAGGGGTGACACTATTACCGTTAATGATAAAACCAGTACATTACCTACTTTCATTCGAGCTTCACTTAATAGTAGTCAATTAATAAAACATAAGTTTTTTGGTGATGGAGCGGGTTATCATTTTGAAAATTTAGGCCCCGGAGATTCCGTTGTTGCTAATGGCGGGGATAATACGTTCTATATTCCGAAATTATCTCTTCCAGAAGAGCGTGATAGTGACTCGCTAATTATTGATTGTCGTTTGCTGACTAATTATAGCCGAGAGGATAATCGAGTTAATTTGGTGCTAGGTGATATAACGGGTTATGAACTGCGGGTCACTGAAAATAGCCTGGGGGACTTAAGTCTCACTCACCGTGATAAACCTAATACATTCTTGAAGATAGCACTTAATTGCCCTGATGATCTTAAGTATAAAGATTCTAAGCGATTAATTTCATTCGTTGATAAGAATCACAATACTTTTTCTATTGAGAATAGAGGCGGTGGGTATGAAATTCATCCCGACTCCCCGGTAATAGTTAATCCGACAGCGCTCGGCGAGGATATTATCCTTCCTGAAGGCTATCGCCTGTTAAATAGTACACTAGATCTTATGGCGGGTGATGATTCCATTAGCGATCTGAGCTGTATTGGCCATAATATTGATGGTGGTTTAGGTGATGATATTATTTATGCCAAAGGTGGTGATAATAGACTTATTGGCGGAGAGGGGAGTGACCAGTTGTTCTCTGGTAGTGGTAATGACTATTTAGTCGGTGGTGATGGGCAGGATATACTATCCGCAGGCAGTGGAATAGATAAGATGGAAGGCGGTGAGGGAGATGATATTTATGTTATTGAGTTGGGGGTTGGGAAAACTACAATTCGAGATAACCACGGGAAAAATAGTGTAATACTTAAAGATATTGATCATAGAAAATTATGGTTTAAAAAACAGAATAACAACTTACTGGTTAGAATACTGGGGGTTGAAAAAGAGGTGGTGATAGAAGGTGACTCTCCAGGTCACAATATATTGGCGGGTTTTGTTCTGCAAACTAATGACCATAAAATAGAGGGGGAAGGGCTGGATTTATTGGTCGATAATATGATGCACATCCCAGATGTCATTCACGATGGTCGTAAGGAACCGGCCAGCCAAATATCTAATGATGTTCTCCAACAAGCCTGGAAAAATATCATTGCGGCATAATTTTGTGCCTTGTAGATCAGAGCATCGGGCCGTCGTCCGCCAATCTTCGAGCTATAAGATAGGTTTGTCAGCAAGATATTCCCCCTATAAGGAATATCTTGCTGGTCAATTTTACGTTATAGGTTTTTTCAGTACATCACGAAGTGCTTCTTCCAGTTCAAAATAGCGGAAAGCAAAACCAGCCTCTTCTAATCTTTTCGGTACTGCCCGTTGTCCACCCAATACTAAGGCTGCGGATTCGCCCAGTAATAAACGAATTGCCGCCGCAGGAGTACGAATGACCGCCGGGCGGCCTAATGCCTCGGCCAGGGTGGCAATAAATTGTTCGTTATGCACCGGATAAGGGGAGACCATATTAAAGGGGCCATTTAGGCCATTGGTCGTCAGTAAAAAATAGATGCCATGAACCATATCATCGATATGTATCCACGGCAGATATTGGCGACCATCACCAATAGGGCCGCCTAAACCGAGGCGCAACAGTGGCACCATCTTAGCTAATGCCCCACCGTGCGGGGCCAGTACGATACCGGTGCGCAGTAAACATACGCGGGTATGACTGCTTTCAGCGGCGCGAGCCAGACTCTCCCAGCGCTCACACAACTGATGAGTAAACTCTTCGTGTGGCGTCTCCTCTTCAGTGACCAATGCTTGCCCTTGGTCACCATAAAAGCCTACCGCCGATCCAGAAATAAGCACCGTCGGTGGCGCACTGCTGGCCTTGATTAAAGTGGTGAGTTTTTCGGTTATCTGCCAGCGACTTTGGCACAAAATCTCTTTTTGTTGTGAGGTCCAGCGTTTTTCTGCAATAGGTTCACCAGCAAGATTGATCACCGCATCAAAATTATTGAGGTCATGCTGATCATCTAGCGTCGACCAATAAGTGACTTGTGTGCCGAGCAGGTGATTTGCCCGCAGCGGATCTCGGGTTAGAGCGGTGACATGGTGGGCTTGTGACAAAAGAAAGGCCGTTAAATGGCGCCCAATGAGTCCTGTCGCTCCGGTTATTAAGATACGCATAGCCAATCTCCGTTTATGCCGTTTTTACTTCAGCATAGGTGATCCTGCACACTTCTCCCACGACCTTGAGCACATCCTGAGTGAATTTTTTGATAATATAAAAATAATAACTAAATAAATCTGTCGATCTGTCCGATTAATAGAGAGTTAACACACAGGTAATACCAGATCATGGCTAGCGCTGAACTGTCCTGCTTCTGCGCACGGGCAATAGTGATAAGCCACGGCATTGAATACTTTTAACACACTGAATTCACAGAAATCTGCTAGAGTAAACAGACAAATCTGAATAGAGGAGCGAACAGGCTCTCCCTGTGAAGTTGAAGGTTTTATAAATAACCGTTGTCTGTTTTATAAAAACCTGTGGTGGCTTATAAATCCTCTGGCTGAGATCAGTTGGTGATCTCATTGTTGTCCATACACTTTTCAGGTGCTCATGAAGCTAAATATCGAAGTTAATTGTTCTTATGTATGTGAACCCATATATAAGCAAGACGGTAGCTTATTAGCAGTCGAGTTATTGAGCCGATTTTCAGCTAAGTCGGTCGATTTACCCATTGATATAGAACAGTTTATTAGGGACATGAGTGTCGATGGAAAGCGTGAGTTATTCCAGGATCAATTGCGTGCGGTGAAAACCTATAGCGATTGGTTTATTGCTAACAATGTTCTGTTATCGATTAATATCGATTTTGATTTGGCCAGCGTGATTGTTAGCGATGACTCAACCGGCCAGATGTTAGATGACATGCCCTTCCTGCGGTTAGAGATCATGGAGACCTTCTCCAATTTATCTGATGGCATGAATAACCCATTGTTACGTGAGTTGGCCGAGCGCTATCCATTATGGTTGGATGATTTGGGCAGCGGGGGTTCTACGTTAAATGCGGTCACGGCCAATATCTTTGAATATGTGAAAATAGATAAGCATTTCTTCTGGCAGCACAACAAACATACCTTCCCGATATTGATCAATAACATTAAGAAATACTGTCTTGGGGTTATTGTTGTTGGCGTCGAAAATCAAGATGAGTCGGAACAGCTCAAGGGGACTAATATTGATGCAATGCAGGGATATTTATTTAACTCTATGACATTGGCTGAGTTAGTGTCCCAACAGGCGCAATAACTGCTACTCCCTCGTTTTACCTCATTTCACGCTGACATGATTTTATTCTGCCAGCGCGATTTTTTGCGATAAAATACGCTAATGACAGATAGCTGTTTTTATCAGATTAATCCGACAGATTGGATGATAGAATAGTGGCTCTTTTAGCTCTCATTAAGTGCTGCGGCAGTGCTTGTCGCCTGATTTGCTGAGATTAGACCTGAGAAGACGATGTTATGAAGCTAATGTTTGCTTCTGATCTACATGGTTCACTACCAGCGACTGAAAAGGTGCTGGAGATTTTTGCCCGCAGTGATGCCCAATGGCTGGTGTTATTGGGTGATCTACTCAATCATGGCCCGCGTAATGCGCTACCGGTGGGGTATCAACCAGCAGCAGTAGCTGAGTACCTTAATCCCCATAAAGAGCAGATTATTGCAGTGCGCGGCAACTGCGATAGTGAAGTCGATCAAATGCTGCTGCAGTTCCCTATCATGGCCAGTTGGCAGCAGATTATTATGCCGGAAACACGTCTATTTTTGACGCATGGTCACCTTTATCATCCCGGTGCACTTCCCCCGTTGCGTCATGGGGATGTCTTAGTCTATGGTCATACTCATCTGCCGCAGGCAGAGTGGCAGGATGAGGTGATTTGCTTTAATCCTGGCTCCGTTAGCATCCCTAAAGGGGGATATCCGGCGAGTTATGGCATGTTGGACGGCGCTGTTTTACAGGTTCTGACCCTACAAAATGATGAGCCTATCGCCCAGTTGGCATTGAAAAAACCAATAATATAAATAGTATTTACCCCCATTCAGGGTGCGCGTAGCAGAGTGCGGCCTTGAGGCGTCAGGGGAATCTCTTGATTAACAATTGCGCGCGTCTCATCGCGCCTAGATAGAAGGTTTTAGAGGATGGTGGAGCAAAATCCAGCAGCAGTCATCGAGTGGGTTGATATTGTTGATGAGCAAAACGAGGTTATTGCTCAATCCAGTCGTCAACAAATGAGAGCTCAACGACTACGCCACCGTGCTACCTATATTGTGGTGCATGATGGAATGGGCAAAATTCTGGTACAACGCCGAACTGAGAGCAAAGATTTCTATCCCGGCAAGCTTGATGCGACCGCCGGTGGTGTGGTGCAAAGTGGCGAGAATTACCTTGAATCTGCGCGGCGCGAAGCAGAAGAGGAGCTAGGTATCGCGGGTGTTCCGTTTGCCGAGCATGGGCAGTTCTACTTTGAAGAGGCCTGTTGTCGTGTGTGGGGGGCGTTGTTCAGCTGTGTATCTCATGGCCCATTCGCCTTGCAGGTGGAAGAGATTGATGAAGTTCGTTGGATGCTACCGGAGGAGATCACCGCGCGTTGCGACGAGTTTACACCAGACTCTCTGAAAGCCCTGTCACTGTGGTTAACCCGCAACAACGAACAGGATTACGGCAAGATTACGCCACGGGAAGATTGAGTCCAGATTATGGTTAATGTCCCGGCCAGCAGGCCGGGATGCTGAATCAACTTCACTGTGGGGCGGTTGGGCCAGCCAGCTATCTGAGCAAAACATGCTGGCGAATAACAGCGGCGATGCCCGGCTGCTCATTGTCGGCGATAACCAAATCAGCCCGCTGCTTGATGGCGTCAGCGCTGTTACCCATCGCCACGCCCAGACCAGCGCTCTCCAGCATACTCAGGTCATTAAAGTTATCTCCGAAAGCCACCACCTCGCGCATACTGATGCCCTGAGACTCAACCCATTGCTGCAAGCGCATACCTTTACTGTTGCCCGCCTGGGCGATATCCACTTGATCATGCCATGACCATTCACAGGCCAGCCCCATCTCATCTTCAACCATGGTAGCAAAGGCTTTCAGCTGTGCGGTATCGGCGTGGGAGGTGGCGAACTTCCAGATGGCGGTGGCGCTGTGGGCGGCATCTAATAAGCTATCGACGTGGAGCAGTGTCGGGCGCTGGGCGGCGGGTAATGACTCGGCCCAACTCAGTGAGCGGGTGACATGCCCGCTGGTCTGCTGGTAGAGCATTGCATCATCGACATACATCAGCCCGTGGATATGGGTTTGCTCTAGCAACTGCAAGACCTGAACCGCTTGCTTAGGCTGCAATGGATTTGAATCCAACACTTTTTTGCCATGATAATCATAAATATAGGTGCCGTTACAGCAAATGGCGGGTGTATCAAGCTCTAACGCCTGATAAAACGGATGAATAGCCACATGATGACGGCCAGTTACCACCACCACCTTAACCCCTTCGGCACGGGCTTGAGCCAGTGCTGATAAAGATTCCGGCAGAATACGTTTTTTGTGATCCAGTAGTGTTCCATCCAGATCCAGTGCAATTACGCGATAGGTCATAGCAGTCCCAGACTTATTGAAGGGGCGAGTGAAATAGTATGTTTCAATATGATTTTCTGATAGTACACCGGATAAGCCACTGATTAAACCAGACTGTATATCGGCTAAGAGTAAGCAGGGTAAGCTTATCGCCACGAGGTCAGAGTGTTGCTATAGAGTGTTGTTATGCCCACTCAGTCAGGTAAGCTAGGCTAAAATAGTGTGTTAATAATCGATATTTGCTTAAGGCCGAGTGGGATGAATCAGACTCATTCGGCTAAACAGTGTTGCCCAACAGGCTCGACTAAGGAGTAGAGATGAAGCAAGTGGTTTACGTGGCAAGCCCAGACAGTCAGCAGATCCATGTCTGGCAATTAGATTCCGCCGGTGCATTAACCTTGCTGCAACAGGTTGAGGTTCCGGGCCAGGTGCAGCCGATGGTCATCAACCCGAATCAGCGCCATCTGTATGTTGGGGTGCGCCCTGATTTTGCTATTGTCAGCTACAACATTGCCGATGATGGCACCCTGACTGCCGCAGGTATGGCACCGCTCCCCGGTAGCCCGACCCATATTGGCACTGATTTACAAGGCCGTTTCCTGTTCTCTGCCTCTTACAGCTTCAACTGTGTCAGCATTAGCCCTATTGATGAGCATGGCGTGGTTCAGGCACCTATTCAGCAATTGGATGATTTACCAGCACCGCACTCAGCGAATATTGACCCAACGAATCAAATCTTGCTGATACCTTGCCTGAAAGAGGACAAAGTGCGGTTATTTGATTTAAGCACTGATGGCAAGTTAACGCCGCACGCACAGGCTGATATTAAAGTTGCTGCTGGTGCAGGGCCGCGCCACATGGCCTTCCACCCGAATCAGCAGATTGCCTATTGCGTCAATGAGCTTAATAGCTCAGTGGATGTGTATCAAATCAGTGATAACGGGCAGGAGTACCAACTGATTCAGACTCTGGACGCCATGCCTGCTGATTTTACGGGCACCCGCTGGGCTGCTGATATCCATATCACGCCAAATGGTCGCCATCTCTATATCAGCGACCGAACTGCCAGCCTGTTAGCTATTTTCAGCGTATCGGAAGATGGCCGTGAAATCTCACTGGTAGGGCATCATCTGACAGAAGCGCAGCCGCGCGGCTTTAATATTGACCACAGTGGCAACTTCCTAATCGCATCGGGTCAAAAATCTGATCATATCGCAGTGTATCGGATTGATCAGAACAGCGGCGAATTGACGACGCTGAGTCGGTATCCGGTCGGAAAAGGCCCTATGTGGGTCAGTATTGGCGCACCACGGGCGTAACTGCAATTAACAGCCCGAAAGGGCTGTTTCCATACCCGCTACCGCACTTATCACGGCATCGGTGAGTCGGGTCAAAGCTTCGGGTGAGATGATATAAGGCGGCATAAGGTAAATAAGCTTGCCAAAAGGCCGAATCCACACGCCGTGTTCGACAAATCCCCGTTGCAGACGGGCGACATTAACCGGTTCTTTCATCTCCACTACGCCGATCGCCCCCAACACCCTCACATCCGCCACGGCGTGATGCTCTGCCAGCGGCAGTAGCGCCTGCTTCAATTGGCTCTCTATCGCGCTCACCTGCTGTTGCCAGCGATTCTCCGCCAACAGATTAAGAGTGGCGGAAGCCACGGCGCAAGCTAATGGATTTGCCATAAAGGTTGGCCCATGCATAAAGCAGCCAGCATCACCATTACTGATGGTTTCTGCTACCTTACGGCTGGTCAGTGTGGCGGATAATGTCAGATAGCCGCCGGTCAGCGCCTTACCCAGACAGAGAATATCGGGCACGACCTGCGCGTGTTCACAAGCAAAAAGCTTGCCGGTACGGCCAAAGCCAGTGGCTATCTCATCGGCAATCAACAAAATTTGATGCTGATCGCACAGCGCTCTAACCTGCCGTAGATAGGTGGGGTGATAAATTCGCATCCCGCCTGCGCCTTGCACTATCGGCTCTAGGATCACCGCCGCAATCTCGTCACAGTGCGCGGCAATCATGGTGGCGAAATCAGTGATATCGTCAGGGTTCCACGCCTCATCGAAACGGCATTGTGGCGCAGTGGCAAACAGATTTTCGGCTAAATAGCCCTGATACAAGCTGTGCATTGAGTTCTGAGGATCACAAACCGACATCGCACCGAAAGTATCGCCGTGGTAGCCATGGCGCAGGGTCAGGAGCCGCTGACGCCGTTCCCCTTTGGCCTGCCAGTATTGCAGTGCCATTTTCAGCGCCACTTCGACCGCCACCGAACCCGAATCCGCTAAAAAAACGCACTCCAGCGCCGGGGGAGTTATGGCGACCAACTGCCTGCACAGCTCCACAGCGGGGGGGTGGGTAATGCCGCCAAACATCACGTGCGACATCTTATCTAACTGCTGATGTGCGGCCTGATTCAGTGCCGGATGATTATAGCCGTGAATAGCTGACCACCATGAAGACATGCCATCAATCAATCTTCGACCATCTGCCAGCTGTAGCTCAACCCCCTCAGCGGCAACCACCGGATAGCAGGGCAGAGGGTCGGTCATTGAGGTGTAGGGATGCCAGATATGGCGTTGATCAAAAGCCAGGTCAGAAGGTGTCATGAGAGTTTACTGTAAACCAATTTGCTACAAGAATGGTTGACAGTATATCGAGTTTATTTACACTGACGACACTTTTTTCTCTTCTTTGGAGAAGCCGTAATGGCAAATTATATCCGCTGGACAGTCGGGCAAGCCCAGGCCCTGTTTGAGAAACCGCTGCTGGATTTACTGTTTGAAGCTCAGCAGATCCATCGTCAGCATTTTGATCCCCGCCAGGTGCAAGTCAGTACCTTACTCTCGATTAAAACCGGTGCCTGCCCGGAAGATTGCAAATATTGCCCACAAAGCTCGCGTTACAAAACCGGGCTGGAGAGCGAACGGCTGATGCAGGTTGAGCAAGTGTTGGCGTCCGCTAAAAAGGCCAAAGCGGCCGGCTCCACCCGCTTCTGTATGGGGGCTGCGTGGAAAAATCCCCATGAGCGCGACATGCCTTATCTGGAGAAAATGGTTGAGGGCGTCAAGGCGATGGGCATGGAAACTTGCATGACACTCGGCACACTGGATAAACAGCAAGCTCACCGTCTGGCAGATGCAGGGTTGGATTACTACAACCACAATCTCGATACCTCACCGGAATTCTACGGCAGCATCATCACCACCCGCAGCTATCAGGAGCGTTTGGATACCCTCAGCGAAGTACGCGATGCCGGTATCAAAGTCTGTTCCGGCGGCATCCTTGGACTGGGGGAGA
Source organism: Yersinia bercovieri ATCC 43970 (assembly GCF_013282745.1). Taxonomy (NCBI): domain Bacteria; kingdom Pseudomonadati; phylum Pseudomonadota; class Gammaproteobacteria; order Enterobacterales; family Yersiniaceae; genus Yersinia; species Yersinia bercovieri. The sequence continues at coordinate 4,197,904 of NZ_CP054044.1, read as the reverse complement.
CAGTCCGTGACCGCGCCGGATTGCTGGTGCAGCTAGCGAATCTGCCCAAGCCCCCTGAAAGTGTCCCCATCAATATGCTGGTCAAAGTGAAAGGCACGCCGCTGGAAAATAACGATGATGTCGATGCGTTTGAGTTTATCCGCGCCATCGCGGTGGCGCGCATCATGATGCCCACCTCTTACGTCCGGCTCTCTGCCGGCCGCGAGCAGATGAACGAACAGACACAAGCCATGTGCTTTATGGCGGGTGCCAACTCCATTTTCTACGGCTGCAAATTGCTTACCACACCGAATCCAGAAGAGGATAAAGATAGGCAACTGTTCCGCAAATTGGGGCTGAATCCCCAACAGACCGCCACTGAGCAAGGGGATCGCGAGCAGCAGCAAGTATTGACCGAGCAATTGTTGCACAGCGATTCATCACCTGAAGACCGCGTTCAATTTTATAACGCGGCGGTGTAATGAGCTGGCAAAGCAAGATAGAGCAAGGGTTGCAACAGCGGCGTGCTGCGGCGGCCTACCGCAGCCGTCAGGTCAATGATGGGGCTAACGGGCGCTGGTTGCAGTCCGGCGAGCGGCAATATCTCAACTTCGCGGGTAATGATTATCTGGGACTCAGCCAGGATGCCGCGGTGATTGCCGCCTGGCAGGAGGGCGCACAGCGCTACGGGGTTGGCAGTGGTGGCTCGGGCCATGTGACCGGTTACAGCCAGCCCCATGCCCGATTGGAACAACAACTGGCCGATTGGCTGGGTTACCCGCGTGCACTGCTCTTTATCTCCGGCTATGGGGCGAATCAGGCGGTGTTGGCGGCCCTAACCAATGCCGATGACCGCATATTGGCCGATAAACTCAGCCACGCCTCGCTACTGGAGGCGGCTACGCACTCGCCGGCTCAGTTGCGGCGTTTTGCGCATAATCAGCCGGATTCACTGCAAAAGCTGCTGAGCAAGCCCTGTTGCGGCCAGACTCTGGTGGTCACCGAAGGCGTTTTTAGCATGGACGGTGACTGCGCGCCGCTGGCCGCGTTACAGCAACACAGCGCCGCCGCAGGGGGCTGGCTGATGGTGGATGATGCGCACGGCATTGGTGTGCATGGCGAGGGGGGGCGTGGCAGCTGCGCGTTACAAGGGGTGAAACCCGAGCTGCTGGTGGTGACCTTTGGCAAGGCATTTGGCCTTAGTGGCGCCGCGGTGTTGTGTCAGGAGCCGGTGGCTGAATATCTGCTGCAATATGCCCGCCACCTGATCTACAGCACGGCGATGCCCCCTGCGCAGGCCGTTGCTCTGCAAGCGGCACTATTACGCATTCAGCAAGGTGATGATCTACGCCAACAGCTTCAGCAACGTATCACACAATTTCGTCGCGGTGCGGCGGATTTACCCCTGTCATTAGGGGCTTCAGACACCGCTATCCAACCGCTATTGGTGGGGGATAACCGGCAAACAGTGGCACTGGCACAGCAATTGCGCGCGGCCGGTTTATGGGTGACGGCAATTTGCCCACCCACTGTCCCGCCGGGCGGGGCCAGATTGCGCATTACCCTTAGCGCCGCGCATCAGCCGGATGATATCGACCGATTACTGGAGGTGCTTTATGGCGCTTGCCACTGAAAATCTGCCGTCAGCATCAGTGGATAAATCCGCGATTGCCGCTGCATTTAGTCGGGCAGCGGGCAGTTATGACACGGCAGCCGATTTACAGCGCCAAACGGGGGAGACCCTGCTGGCGCTGGGCCATCAGCATAGCGGGGTGGCGGTGCTGGATGCAGGATGTGGCACCGGTCATTTCAGTCGCCGCTGGCGTGAGCTGGGCAAGCAGGTCATTGCGCTGGATCTTGCCGCGGGCATGTTGGATCACGCGCGCCTACAGCAGGTCGCAGACCACTATTTACTGGCGGATATTGAGCATATTCCGCTGCCAGATCAATCAGTTGATATCTGCTTCAGTAATCTGGCGGTGCAGTGGTGCGCGGATTTATCGGTGGCATTGGCACAGCTGTATCGCGTTACGCGTCGTGGTGGCATTATCCTCTTCTCTACCCTGGCGGAAGGTTCACTTGATGAGTTGGGGCAGGCGTGGCAACAGGTGGATGGCAAGCGCCACGTCAATGATTTCCTGCCATTTCAGCAGATTAGCGCCGCTTGTCTGGAGTACCGCCATCAGCTGATACCACAGTTATATCAGCAACAATTTCCAGATGTGATAGCCCTTATGCGCTCGCTACAAGGTATTGGCGCTACCCATTTACATCAGGGGCGTGAGGCCGGCTTGAGTGGTCGTCAACGTCTGCTGGGGCTGCAACGGGCTTATAACAGGCAAGCGGATCACTACCCGCTGAGTTACCATTTAGTTTATGGGGTTATCTATCGTGATTAAATCTTGGTTTATTACTGGCACTGATACTGATGTCGGTAAGACGGTCGCCAGTTGCGCCTTATTGCAAGCCGCCGCCCGGCAGGGCCATCGAACTGCTGGCTATAAGCCGGTCGCTTCCGGTAGCCAGATGACGGCGGCTGGTTTACGTAACAGTGATGCGCTGGCACTACAGGCGAATAGCAGTGAGGCGCTCGATTATGTGCAAGTCAACCCGCTGACGCTACTGGAAGCTACCTCGCCACATATTGCCAGCGAAAGTGAAGGGCAGCAGATTCATTTATCTGCCCTATCGCAAGGCTTACGGCAGCTTGAACCATTAGCTGACTGGATAGTGGTAGAGGGGGCTGGCGGCTGGTTTACCCCACTCTCCGCGCAAGCCACTTTTGCTGATTGGGTGCAGCAGGAGCAATTGCCGGTGATTATGGTGGTTGGGATCAAGCTGGGATGCATCAATCATGCACTGCTGACTGCGTTGGCTATTCGGCAAGCGGGTTTGACTCTGGCCGGTTGGGTCGCCAATGAGGTCATGCCAGCAGGAGGGCGGCAAGCAGAGTATCTGGCGACATTGACCCGGATGCTCGATGCACCGCTACTGGGTGTTGTCCCCCATCTGACTGATCTTAATCAGTATCCGGTCACTGAACGTCGTGATCTGGGTGGCTTTCTCGACTTGAGCTTACTCTTCACCACAGACTTACACTCCACCACAGACTTACACTCCACCACAGATAAGTTAACGGCGTAAGTGCGAACTGATAAAAGGGAGGTTGATGACAAACCTATTTTGTCACTCCGAAACTGGCGGGGCGACTGCACCGATGGGCGCTCCGACGGTTCACGCCGTTACGACCCATTCGGCACATTTCCCCGCTTATCAACTTTGCCAGCAGTCTGAGGGCTAATAACCACTATTAGCCCGATAATTTTTGCGGCGCCATCGCCGCGGTCGGCCTGATGAGTTGCTACGCTGGGCTGCATCAACTGGCCAAATGCTCAATAATCATATCCTCATCCAACTGATCCAAAGTCCCTTGCGCCACATTTCTCCCGCCCGCCATCAGGCAAAATCGATCCGCCACATGCTGAATCAGTGGTAATCGATGCTCAACCAATAAAACGGTCAAACCCAGGCTACGACTGAGTTGATGCAGGATATTGCCGATATCTTCACTCAACGGCGGCAAAGTGCCGCTCCCCGGTTCGTCGAGGATCAGTAGCTCCGGCTCCGCCACCAGCGCTCTGGCGATAGCCAACTGCTGTTGTTGATTGCGGGTGAGTTCGCCACCGCGTTGGCCACGTTTGTCATACAACTGGGGGAACAAATCAAATACCCAGCCTGGAATATGGCGCGACTTATGACGGCCCGCCAACACGGCGATCAGCATGTTCTCCTCGACACTCAATTGAGAAAAAATCTGCTGCCCTTGAGGAACATAACCGATACCCAGCGCAGTGCGCCCCTCGACCGGCTGCTGTAGCAAGTTTTGCGGCGGCTCATGGTTGGGCTGCCAAGTCATAGTGCCACTCTTAATTGGCAAATGGCCCATGATGCAATTAATTAACGTGGTCTTCCCGACACCATTGCGCCCAATCAGACAGGTGCATTGCCCACGGGGAAGCTCCAGATTGATATCCCAAAGGATATGATTCTGTCCATAGTATTGATTTACGGCGGTTAAACTCAGCATCAGTGCTTCTCCTCAGTCGATCTCAGTGGTTCACAGGTGGCCCAGTGTTCTGTAACGGCTAGTGAAGGATTAACCAGCAAATCTGCATACTTGATAGTGGCAGTACAGCATAAAACACCACACTTATGGCGGGTGGTTGTTAGTGTAAATTGAGCTAAATTTGGCTAATAGCGGTATAAAAACGCAATAACGGGCTATTTCTACTGCTAATCACCCCGCCTATTGGATAATTATCAGCCTATTGATGCGCTGCACCGATTTAGGTCATTTAACCTCTAATTTCTCTATTTCACAGAGATATAAAGCAACTCTTGGGCCAAGTTGGCGTAGATAGCGGTAAAACGCGTATGTTAACGAGCTGTAAATGGTTTTGACGTGGGGCGATAAGTGAAAGTCATTTAACCGGTGAGAAAAAGGCGGTGAGTGGCGGATGAGTTGCACCCAAGCGGTGCTCTGATGGAGATCTTGGTGCAGAAAAAACAGATCGGTGAAAATGATTGGCGCAGGGAGCGCAGAGGAGGAAACTTTAGACTTAGTAAGTCGAGTAGTTAGTTCTATTTGAAATATATGCTGAAATAAAAATGTAAAAAAAACACTAAAAAAGCTAATTAGTCCCTATTTCATCGTGAAGCTTTGCTTTTCGCCAACTCCCAGCCCCCATGGGGTTGAATGAGTTATCCACCATTCCTGTGGATAACCTTGTGCATTAGCCATAGAAAACTGATGGCAAGCGAGAGCGGGCGCGGCTTCTGACCCTGTTGTCCGGATTCTCTACTTTTAAAAAATACTATTTATTTTCAATTGGTTAATTAAAATCAAGCATCCTAAATTATAATCAGTGGTGATGGGTGGTCTTTAATCAATTAACTATCACTAAAGTGTTTCTGTTAACCCTTGGGGATAAAAATACCTTTACAGTGCAGCTACCGTCTGGGTGTCGCTGTCACGAAGCAATTCGGTGCGTAATTAAAGAAATTCCTACATTTTGGTGCTTGAAGCTGGTTTTATATCCAGTATCATAGGGGTGGCAAAATTTTATGGGGCTTTCATAATTAGCCTCCTGATAGTGTGTGTTCCTCCGGCGGGTAGCAAATTGATGAGTAAAGCATTCAAACTACATTCTGAGTTTAAGCCTGCGGGCGATCAACCTGATGCCATTCGTAAACTGGAGGAGGGGCTGGAGAATGGTCTGGCCCACCAGACACTGTTAGGGGTGACGGGATCAGGTAAAACCTTTACGGTCGCCAATGTCATTGCTGACTTAAATCGGCCAACTATGGTGCTGGCACCGAATAAGACATTGGCCGCCCAGCTTTATGGCGAGATGAAAGAGTTTTTCCCCGATAACGCGGTAGAGTATTTCGTCTCCTACTATGATTATTATCAACCCGAAGCCTACGTCCCCAGCTCCGACACCTTTATCGAAAAAGATGCCTCGGTAAACGAACATATCGAGCAAATGCGGCTGTCCGCCACCAAAGCACTGCTGGAGCGGCGAGATGTGATTGTGGTGGCCTCGGTCTCCGCCATTTATGGTTTGGGTGACCCCGATTTATACCTGAAAATGATGCTGCATCTGACCAAGGGCATGATTATCGATCAGCGCTCAATATTACGCCGCTTATCAGAGTTGCAATACAGCCGTAATGATCAAGTGTTTCAACGGGGTACTTTTCGAGTGCGTGGTGAGGTTATCGACATCTTCCCTGCCGAGTCTGATGAGTGGGCGCTGCGGGTTGAATTGTTCGATGAAGAGGTTGAACGGCTCTCGATATTTGATCCACTGACCGGCCAGTTGCAGCATGAGGTGCCACGTTTTACGGTTTATCCGAAAACGCACTATGTGACCCCAAGAGAGCGCATTTTACAGGCCATGGAAGAGATCAAAGTCGAACTGGCTGAACGGCGTAAGGTACTGTTAGACAACAATAAACTGTTAGAAGAGCAGCGCATTGCTCAGCGGACTCAGTTTGACCTCGAAATGATGAATGAGTTGGGCTATTGCTCCGGCATCGAAAACTACTCCCGCTACCTTTCGGGGCGCGGCCCGGGTGAGCCGCCGCCGACGCTATTCGACTATCTGCCCGCCGATGGTTTGCTGATTGTCGATGAGTCCCACGTGACTATTCCGCAAATTGGCGGCATGTACAAAGGTGACCGTTCACGTAAAGAGACACTGGTCGAGTATGGATTCCGGTTGCCATCGGCACTGGATAACCGCCCGATGCGTTTTGAAGAGTTCGAGGCCTCGGCACCACAAACTATTTATGTTTCAGCAACGCCGGGCAAGTATGAACTGGAGAAGTCCGGTGGTGATATCATTGAGCAAGTGGTGCGGCCGACCGGCCTGCTTGACCCATTGATTGAAGTACGGCCTGTCGCCACGCAAGTAGATGATCTGTTATCCGAGATCCGTATTCGTGCTGCGATTAATGAGCGGGTGCTGGTGACCACCTTGACCAAACGAATGGCTGAGGATCTGACTGAGTATCTCACCGAGCATGGTGCACGGGTGCGTTACCTGCATTCGGATATCGATACCGTGGAGCGGGTAGAGATTATTCGTGATTTACGTCTGGGTGAGTTTGATGTGCTGGTGGGCATCAACTTGCTGCGGGAGGGGTTGGATATGCCAGAAGTTTCACTGGTTGCTATTCTCGACGCCGATAAAGAGGGTTTCCTGCGCTCTGAACGCTCCTTAATCCAGACCATTGGCCGCGCGGCACGTAACCTCAATGGCAAAGCCATTCTCTATGGTGACCGAATTACCGCCTCGATGGAAAAAGCCATTAGTGAAACGGAGCGGCGGCGCGCTAAACAACAAGCTTACAATGAAGAGCGTGGCATTATTCCGCAGGGGCTTAATAAGAAAATTGGTGACCTGCTACAACTGGGTCAACCCTCTACCCGTGGTAAAGGGAAAGGGCGGGGTGGTAAAGCGGCAGATCCTAATAATTACATGTCATTACCACCGAAAGCACTGGATCAGAAAATCCGCGAGTTGGAAGCCAAAATGTACACTTACGCGCAGAATCTGGAGTTTGAGCAGGCGGCAGAACTACGTGATCAAGTTCATCAATTGCGGCAACAGTTTATCGCCATCTCCTGATGAACTTAGCTCGCTAAGGGAACGGGTGATTAATCGGGAATTTTGCTTGTCGCATCAGCCAATCCTGATTACTGTGTGCGGCTGATAAAATTGTCACCTAATAAAGTGTGAGATAAATAATGAGTGATCACTTATCCAAAGACCCGCTGCACGGTATTACGCTGGAGCAATTGCTGACCAAATTGGTGGAGCACTATGGCTGGGAGGAGCTGGGATACCGTATCCAGATCAACTGTTTCACCAGTGATCCCAGCATTAAATCTAGCCTGAAGTTTTTGCGCCGTACCCCATGGGCACGGGCTAAAGTGGAAGCACTCTATATCCATACCATTGATAATGCGGCGTTGCAGGCTAAATCCAGGGAGTCACGCTCTTAGCTCATTCTAGGTGGAAGCAGTACCACCCAGTTGTTGCAAAGTGGCTTCCAGTGCCAGACGCAGTAGCTCGCGGTCATGGCGATAAGGAATATCTTTAGCTTCCAGCGGTTGCTGGACAATAATTCGATCTGTTACGCCACTGATATCAATCTGTGGGCTGACAATTGCCGCATCAATAATTTTGCGGCCAATTTTGCTCTCCATAATAGCCAGTTTTTCTTGCAGTGAGAGCGCCGCCGCCGCCACACTTAGTTCGCGTCCCAGATTGCCAATATAGATCATACTGGCAGAGCTGCGGCGTAAAGCTTGGGTTAAATCATCCAGCAGCAGCAGTGGCATCAGGCTGGTTAAAAAGCTGCCGGGGCCGATCAGAATGACATCTGCCTGACCAATGGCTTCGATTGCCTCCCGCGTCGCGTGGACATGAGGTGACAACAGCATCTCTTGCGGCATCTGAGCTAACTGGTCGATATTCACCTCACCATAAACCGGGTGTCCTTCACTATCGATAGCCAGCAAATCTACCGGGTGTTCGGACATTGGGATGAGCCAGGCATCCACTTTCAGCAAGCTACGTACCAGATTGATGGCTTCAATTGGCCGAATACTAAGATGATCCAGTGCTTTGAGCATTAGATTTCCCAGATTGTGGCCCGCCAATTCACCATTACCAGTAAATCGGTATTCGAACATGGCAGAGGCCACACTTGGCTCAGTAATCAATTGATTAAGGCAGTTTCGGGTATCGCCCCAGGCAATTCCGCCTTCTGAACGGCGTATGCGCCCGGTCGAACCGCCATTATCGGTGGTGGTAACAATACCTGTCAGGCGCGAGCCTAAAGGGGAGAGGGCTGACATCACGCGGCCCAGTCCATGACCGCCGCCTAATGCAACCACCCGATCGAGATCCGCTAATGTGCGATTTCGCATATTTTTCCTGTCTAAATATTGTTGCTTGGTTCTAATTACGGATACCTGCCATCTTTTCAATTGTAGGTGCCTTTATGCACCTTGAAATCTATTGGGTATCGCTAATGGTGGAATTGCTGCATAAGTTAACGGATTTGTCGCGACAACGCGATAAAAGTCATGATTTTCGTGATTTTAAACAAGGTATTAGCCGTCAGTAAAATAATTATCAATCACCGTGAGTTGTATTAGCTAAGTCGTTGTATATAAAAATATATAGCGAAAAACTGCGATTGGCTATCCTGTCGTTTTAGCGTTAGAATCTTGAGGAAAAGTGGGGTTTTTAGCCTGTTGCTGCTGTTATTGACTCCACTTTTTAAAACCATGGTTCAGTACAGTGCACAAACTGCGACTGAACATAAACTCCTAGCCTTGGTGTCTACGTTGTCCGGTGTCGCGAATACGTTTTTCGTTTACCGGCAATATGATGCTCTGGCCGTGGCTTTAAGCCACCAGGGTGCGAGGTAGAAATGCCTGCATCTCCCGTATTTGGAAAGGTGTTATGGTACAACTTACTGACGCATTTGCGCGCAAGTTCTATTATTTGCGCCTATCGATCACCGACGTGTGCAACTTTCGCTGCACCTACTGTCTGCCCGATGGCTATCGCCCCGACGGGCTAAAAAGTTTTCTGAACCTTGACGAGATAAGCCGCGTTAGCCGCGCCTTTGCTCTGTTGGGAACGGAAAAAATCCGCCTGACCGGTGGTGAACCCTCTATGCGGCGTGATTTTACCGATATTATCGCCACTATCCGGCAAAATCCCGCGATCCGCACATTAGCGGTGACCACCAATGGTTATCGTTTAGCGCGTGATGCCGCACAATGGCGGCAAGCTGGGCTGACGGCGATTAACGTCAGTGTCGATAGCCTCGACCCACGGCAATTTCATGCCATCACTGGGCAAGATAAATTTCATCAAGTCATGCAAGGCATTGATGCGGCTTTTGAGGCCGGTTTTGACAAAGTCAAAATCAATGCGGTGTTGATGCGCGATGTCAATGATCGCAATTTGAGCGCCTTCCTGAATTGGATAAAACCGCGACCGATCCAACTGCGATTTATTGAACTGATGGAAACCGGCGAGGGCGGTAATCTGTTCCGCAAACATCATATCTCCGGTGGCGTCATCCGCCAGCAATTACTCCAGCAAGGTTGGCAGCAGAAAGAGCGTGCGCGCAGTGATGGCCCGGCTCAGGTCTTCCATCACCCTGATTACTTGGGGGAAGTGGGGCTAATTATGCCGTACGAAAAAGAGTTCTGCGCCAGTTGTAACCGCTTGCGTGTTTCAGCGCTGGGGAATCTGCATCTATGCTTATTTGGCGAACAGGGCATTACGCTGCGTGATCTGCTGGGTAGCGACGATCAGCAAGATGAGTTGATGGCACGGATTCAGAGTGCACTGCAAACCAAAAAACAGACCCACTTTTTGCATCAGGGCAACAGCGGCATTACGCAGAACTTATCGTTTATTGGCGGCTAATGCCCTAAAACGTCAGCACGAAGGATTGACTTATGACACAACTGACCCACATCAACGCCGCAGGCGAAGCCCACATGGTGGATGTGTCCGCTAAAGCCGAAACCGTGCGCGAAGCGCGGGCGGAAGCTTTTGTTGAGATGCAGGCGGCGACCCTGGCCATGATTATTGAGGGTAGCCACCACAAAGGTGACGTGTTTGCCACGGCACGAATTGCCGGCATCCAAGCCGCTAAGCGCACTTGGGAACTGATCCCTCTGTGTCATCCGCTACTGCTGACCAAAGTGGAGGTTCAACTGGAAGCGCAGCCAGAGCACAACCGGGTGCGTATTGAGTCCTGCTGCCGCCTGACCGGCAAAACTGGGGTCGAAATGGAAGCCCTGACGGCGGCTTCAGTGGCGGCGCTGACCATTTACGATATGTGCAAAGCGGTACAAAAAGATATGATAATTGGCCCGGTTCGCCTGCTGGCGAAAAGTGGCGGGAAGTCCGGTGATTTTAAGGTGAACCCATGATTCAGATCCTCTTTTTTGCTCAAGTACGTGAATTGGTGGGCACTGACCGCCTGCAACTGGCCGCGGAGTTTCCCACCGTCGAAGCCCTGCGACAGTCGCTGTGTCAACGAGGTGAGCGCTGGCAGTTAGCACTTGAAGAGGGCAAGTTGCTCACGGCGGTCAATCAATCATTAGTTAGCGCCCAGCATCCACTGGTAGCGGGTGATGAAGTGGCTTTCTTCCCACCGGTAACCGGGGGTTGATGATGGATCACACCCGAATCTACGTTGGGCCAGAAGCGTTTAACGTCGGCGATGAATATCATTGGTTATCGCAGTGTGATGAAGATGGTGCCGTTGTGACCTTTACCGGCAAAGTGCGCAACCACAATTTGGGTGAGAGTGTCAGTGCATTGACGCTGGAACACTACCCCGGCATGACCGAGAGAGCGCTGGCTGAGATTATTACCGAGGCTCGTAGTCGTTGGGCCTTACAGCGGGTCGCCGTGATCCACCGCGTCGGGCCGCTATTCCCCGGTGATGAAATCGTCTTTGTCGGCGTGACCAGTGCTCATCGTGGCATGGCGTTTGATGCGGCTGAATTCATTATGGATTACCTTAAAACGCGTGCGCCTTTTTGGAAACGGGAAGCTACTGCGCAGGGTGAGCGTTGGGTTGAATCGCGGGACAGTGATCATGCGGCCGCTAAGCGTTGGTAAATGGTACGTAAACCCATGTAAAGATCAGTGCTAAATGCCTATTTTTACTCCCTTGTTTAGGGTGGTTCTGTGGTAACCTAAAAGAGTCGGTGGGCTGTCAGTTGATAGCCTGTTTCATTATTTATATGCATAAGGTAACTACCATGGATCGCTATCCACGCTCTAATGGTTCTATTGTCGAACGTGCCAACACTGGCATTCAGGCATATATGGCGCAGGTATACGGCTGGATGACCTGTGGTCTGTTATTAACGGCGGTTGTCGCCTGGTACGCAGCGAATACCCCTGCGGTACTTAACTTTATCTTCTCTAGCCAAATCACCTTTTTCGGGCTGATTATTGCTCAGTTAGGTTTGGTGTTTGTGATTTCTGGCATGGTTAATCGCCTGAGTGGTTCGATGGCAACCAGCTTGTTTATGCTCTATTCCGCGTTAACGGGTCTTACACTCTCGAGTGTATTGATCATGTATACCGGTGCCTCCATTGCCAGCACCTTTATCATTTGTGCGGGTATGTTTGGCGCGATGAGCTTCTACGGTTACACCACCAAGCGCGATTTGAGCGGCATGGGCAGCATGCTGTTTATGGGTCTGATCGGTATCGTTCTGGCATCGGTTGTTAATATCTGGCTGAAAAGCCCAGCCTTAATGTGGGCTGTGACCTATATCGGCGTGTTGGTGTTTGTTGGCTTGACCGCGTATGACACCCAGAAGCTGAAAAATATGGGTGCACAGCTAGATGCTAACGATAAAGATAGCTTCCGCAAATACTCTATCGTCGGCGCATTGACCCTGTATCTTGATTTTATCAACCTGTTCCTGATGTTGTTGCGGATTTTCGGCAACCGTCGTTAATAGGACGTCGCCAGCTTAAGCTGGTGGCTTGAGGTTTTGAAGAAGGACACGAGGTTATTGATAAAGTGCCGGTTGCGGAGAGAACAGCTAGATCGTAAAGACGCCGTCAATCCATCCCTGGAGGCTCGAGCCGCGCCATCCTTGGCGCGGACGCTTTACTCTTCTATCCGTCCTCTCCGTTCCAGATCGCGTCATCGGGTTTTGTCAGTAGTCTGAAGGACACCAATCTGGTGTCCTTTTTGTTTGGGCCGAATATCAACTGAAACCAGATCTGATCCCCTGCCAACTAAACTTAATCCCTTAGGCTATTTTCCGCCTAAACATCCCATAAGCCGCACTCCCCGTCGTGGCGGTGATCACCAACAGCGGCCACAAACTGTGCCAGATAATATCGAAACTGGCATCCTTGAGATAAATCTGTTTGGTGATATCAGTAAAGTGGCGAATAGGATTTATCCAAGTGATGTTTTGTAGCCAAACTGGCATGTTCTCTACTGGCGAGACATAACCAGAAAGTAGGATCGCCGGCATCATAAACACAAACACGCCGATAAATGCCTGCTGCTGAGTGGAGCACAGTGATGAGATTAGCAAGCCAAAACCCACTAATGACAGCCCATAGAGCAGCATGGTGCCGTAAAATAGTGCCAGTGAGCCGGCAAACGGGATCTGGTAGAAAAAGATGCCAATAAACAACACGATACTTGCCTGGAAGGCGGCAACAATCAGCGCCGGAACGGCCTTGCCGATAAAAATCTGCCAGGTGGTCAGTGGGGAGACCAGCAACTGTTCCAGAGTGCCTTGCTCGCGCTCACGCGCCACCGAGAGTGCAGTCACAATCAGTACGCCGATGGTAGTTATCATCGCAATCAATGACGGCACTACAAACCATTTGTAGTCCAGATTTGGGTTATACCAATTTCGAATTACTAACTCACTGTTATTGGGCTTAATTTGGCCAGCGGTTAGCTCTAGCTGGTAATCACGCACGATTTGCTGAATGTAGTTCGCCGCAATCTGCGCACTATTAGAGTTGCGCCCATCCAGCACTAACTGTAACTGAGTGGTTTTACCGTTCGCCAAATCCGCACTGAATTGTTCCGGGAAGCGAATTAACAGCAGCGCTTTCTGGTTATCAATCACCGGTTGGATCTCTTGCGGGCTATGCAGCAGCAACACATGGGAAAATGCTTCGGCTTTCGCCAAGCGCTGGGTGAGTTCCACCGAGGCTTTGCCGCTATCTTCGCTGTAAATGGCGATAGTGGCGTTGGTCACTTCCAAAGTGGCGGCGAACGGGAATAAGATCACCTGCAATATCACCGGCATGATTAATATCGCACGGGTTTGCGGTTCGCGTAATAGCGACTGTAACTCTTTAATAATCAATGTGTAGAGGCGATGAAACATATTTTGCTTCCTTCCTTTAATCTCACCGATGCTTAATCTAATCTGCGTTGCGTTTTCCATGCCGTCAGGCCGATAAACACGGCCGCCGAGGCTATCAGAAACAGGAGATTAACCACCAACACGGTTGTGATATTTCCCGCCAGGAATAGGGTTTGCAGGCTGCTGACAAAGTAGCGGGCAGGAATGATATAGGTCACAGCGCGCACTATCGCAGGCATGCTATCAATTTCGAAAATAAAGCCCGATAGCATCACCGCCGGCAGAAATGCGGCGTTCAGTGCCACCATGGCCGCATTGAATTGATTGCGGGTGATGGTTGAAATCAGTAGCCCCATCCCCAGCGTGCTGGCTAAAAACAGGCTGGTCATGACAAACAATATCCACAGTGAGCCGCGATAGGGCACGCCCAGAATAAATATCGCCACCACCATGCAGAGTGTCATGGCTATCATGCCGAGGACGTAATAGGGGATAAGTTTTGATAGCAGTAACTCGCTGCGCGTGACCTGAGTCGACAGCAGCGCCTCCATGGTGCCGCGCTCCCATTCACGGGCGATCACCAGTGAGGTCAGAATTGCGCCAATGACCGTCATGATAATGGTAATTGCGCCGGGAATAATAAAGTGTCGGCTGATGGCGGCGGGGTTAAACCAATAACGAACCTGAACTTCAATCAGCGGATCACTCTTTTGCCCTAGATTTTGCGCCTGTTGTTGCTGCCAGAGTTGCCACACGCCTTGCGCGTAGCCTTGCACAAAGTTGGCGGTATTTGGCTCGCTGCCATCGGTAATCACCTGGATCGGCGCCTGACTCTCTGGCCGCGCCAGTTGCTCGGCAAAATCATTTGGAATGACGATTAAGCCGCGAATTTTCCCCGCTTGCATTGCCTGAATCAGTGCCGGACGGTTATCACTGATTTGCGGCGTAATATAGGGCGAGCTGGCAAAGGCATTCGCCAGATCCTGCGCCGGTTTGCTCTGCTGCTCCATTAAAATGCCGAGGTGCAGTTTGCTGGAGTCCAGATTGATGCCATAGCCAAAAATAAACAGCAGCAGCAGCGGGATGACGAAGGCGATCAGCCCGCTGCTGGGATCACGTAGAATTTGGCGGGTCTCTTTCCGGCATAAGGCAAGCAGGCGACGCCAGGAAAACCCGGTGTCCTGATAAGTTTCGCCCTCATTTACCGACGATCTATTTGTCGGCGACTGATTTATTGGTAATGGATGTGGCTCGGTCATGACGATTGCTCCTGATCGTTTTGTTGGTCATAGCGCTGAACCAACCCGATAAATGCCTCTTCCATTGATGGGTTAAGAATTTCATCAGTGGCCACCTGCTGCTTTAGCTCATCCGGTGTGCCCGCCGCAATAATTTTGCCACGGTAAACCAGCCCGATACGGTCGCAGTACTCCGCCTCATCCATAAAGTGGGTGGTCACCATGACGGTCACCCCTTTATCGACCATCCCATTGATATGCAACCAGAACTCGCGGCGAGTTAGCGGGTCGACCCCTGATGTTGGCTCATCAAGAAACAAGATATCCGGCTCATGCATCAAGGCGCAGGCTAGCGCCAGCCGCTGTTTAAACCCCAGTGGTAGTGAGTCCGGCGTCTGCTTAAGAATCGGCGTAAAATTAAAGGCTGAGGTCATGTCTGCTATTTTGTCGCGCTGCGTTTTGCCTCGCAGGCCATAAACACCAGAGAAAAATTTTAGATTTTGTTCAACTGTCAGATTGCCGTACAGCGAGAATTTTTGCGCCATATAGCCCAAATGTTGTCGCGCCTTGCCGGAGCTGGTTTTCAGATCCATCCCCAGCACCAATGCATTACCGGAACTGGGTACTAGCAGGCCACACATCATCTTAAAAGTGGTCGATTTACCGGCACCATTTGGCCCGAGTAGGCCGAAAATCTCACCGCGCTTCACCTTAAAATTCACATGGTCAGTGGCGGCGAAATCACCAAATTTTTTGGTTAACTCTTGGGCTTCAATCACCGTCTCATCATGGCTGCCTTCCACTTTCGGCATGATTTTCGCCAGTGCTGATTCACTGGCTGGGCCACCGCCCAACAGGTCGATAAAGGCATCTTCAAAGCGGGGTTCAGCCTCCATCATCTCGGCATTGGGCTGATTGAGCAGGGGCAGTAGTTGGCGGTGATCAACCTCCGGCTTGAGGATCAGTCGCACATATCTCCCCTGAATCACCCCGTCACTGACCTGCGGCAAGGTGAGGGCGTGTTGCAACAGTTTGCGGTGGGTGCCCGTTTGGGCGGCCACCATAATTGTCCGGCCACTCATGCGCTGGGTGAGACTCTGCGGCGCACCGCTATACAGCAATTGACCCTCATTCAGCAGCAAGACTTCACGGCACTGTTCCGCTTCATCCAAATAGGAGGTGCTCCAGAGGATGAGCATACCGTCGCTCGCCAACTCATGCACCATGCGCCATAACTCGCGGCGTGAGATGGGGTCGACCCCCACACCCGGCTCATCCAGTAGCAGGACTTTAGGTTGACCGACCAGAGTACAGGCCAGGCCCAGCTTCTGTTTCATCCCGCCGGACAGTTTGCCCGCTAAGCGTTCAGTAAAGCGGGTCAAATCAGTAAAGGTCAGCAGGCGTTCAAATGTCTGGCGGCGCTGTTCGCCGGTCACCCCGCGCAGATCGGCATACAGCGTCAGGTTCTCCATCACCGTGAGATCTTCATATAAACCAAACTTCTGCGGCATATAGCCGAGAATTGAGTGCAACTGCCGATCGTTTTCCAGCGGATCGAGGCCCACTACTGTCATCTTGCCCTGACTGGGTTTGAGTAAGCCGGCCAACATACGCAGCAAGGTGGTTTTACCGGCGCCATCCGGCCCGACTAAACCGGTGACCGCGCCACTGCGGATCTCGGTCGTCAGGCTGGCGACAGCAGGATGATCCAGTCCGGGGAAGCGCTTTTCAACGCCATCCAGAGTAATGAGATGCTGGATTCCATTCATAGCTTATGCCGCCTTAAGGTTGTGCAAAACGGACGGTGACCGGCATACCTTGTCGTAGCGACTCATCAGCGTCTGTGATGATAATTCGCAAGCGATAAACCAGGTCGGTGCGCAAATCCGGCGTTTCGACACTTTTAGGGGTAAATTCGGCGGTCGGCGACACGAAACCTATCTTGCCGTGATAAGGCTTGTCCGGGCGTCCATCGGTAAAAACTTCCACCTGTGTACCGGGGATAGCTCTATCTAAGTTGCGCTCACTGACATAGGCGCGCACCCAGACCGGATCGGTCAGTGAGAGGGTAAAGACAGTATTACTGGCGGATAAAATGGTTCCCGGTTCAACCGCCCGGGTCAGCACGGTGCCTGCTGATGGGGAGAGTAGGATGGTGTCTTGCAGATTGAGCTGGGCTTGGGCCAGTTCAGCCTCAGCCTGGGCCAGATTGGCCTCCGCCTGAGCAATTTCCTGCGGACGATTACCACTTAAATATTGAGCGAGCTTATCTTTCGACGCTTGCAGATTGGCCTGCGCCTGATTACGCGCCGTGCGGGCATTTTCCAGCTCGTTAGCGGAGGTCGCTTTGCTGGCCCACAACCCCTGCTGCCGTTTCAGGAAGCTATCGGCGTAGCTGAATGCAGCCTCACGTTGGGAAACCTCAGATTTCACCTGCGCTATCTCTTCGTCGCGATAGCCCGCCTTTAGCAACGCCAGCTGCGCCTGCGCACTTTGCACATTGGCTTGCGCCTGCTTGAGCGCATTGAGATAGGGGCCGTCATCCAGTTTCCCCAGCAGTTGCCCCGGCTGAAGCTCATCCCCCTCATCAACCGCCAGCGATGCCAGACGGCCGCCGACCCGGAAACCCAGATTCACCGTGCGGATATCCACATTGCCGTATAAGGTCAATGATGAGTCATGTTGCTGACGATAATAACGCCATCCGTAACCCATCGTCGCCAACAGGGCGACAATCACAACGGCCACTATAATCTTCTTGCGATTCATAATGCTCCCTATCTGTTACTGGCTTTTATCACCACGGCCATGATCTTGATGAAAAAACAGTCGCGATTTCACTTGGATGCCTTGGCCCGCAATCCGTAAAGAAGCAGGTCAATATGTTCGATAAGCACTTGATTAATCATCTCAATTTCAGCTGGCCCCATCTCCTGCCAACCCGCTTGTCGGCGGATTGTCTCCCGCCCCATACGAAAAGCTAAAACCTCACCAATCAATGCATGGGTATGAAGAATGGTTTTAGTCGCGCTGGCATCAGCACCAATGAATGCGGCCAGTAGCAGGTTCAATTTTTGGTGTAATGGTGCAATGGCTTGAGCATGAATCAGCGGATAGGCCTCACTGGGCGAAAGTTGCTCGCGCGCCATGATTTTGCTTATATTTAAGGTCTCTGGCTGTGTCATCAAATGGCTAAATTCCAGTAATCCACGGCGAATATAGTGCAACTGTTGCTCGGCAGTTTGATCCTGAGGGGGGCGCTGGAGGAATTGATTAATCTCCTGCGCTAATGGCGCAAACGCCTGCTGAATAAAATCAGCAATTTGCTGAGCCACCGCCAGATATAACCCCTCTTTGGAGTTGAAATAGTAAGTGATGGCGGCGATGTTCTGACCCGCCCGCTGTGCAATATCTCGTGTCGTCGCGCCTTTCAGCCCCAGTTCGCCGAATAGTTCGGTTGCTGCCTGAATCAATTGCTGGCGCGCCTGCTCACCACGGCTGGTCACTGACACAGAGGTTGTTAAAGCATGAGGGGTGGAATGGGACATAGGCTCCTTACTCGGTTAACGGGTTTTATACCAATACCATTTGCGCCAATATTAATAGGTGGCCAAATAATAAATCAATCATATGATTAACTTTAGGATCACTCTATGAGTCTGTAAAGTTATGGTGCGTCAAAGCCCTATTTTTGTGAGCAGAGCGGGATTAATAGTCAGTAACAAGTCAGTTTTTTGGATGTATGTCGCATTAAAAAACTGAATAAACGTGTAAATATCCCTTTTATTGCTAAACATCTGTTATAATCAGCCGCAATGGTGCACTGCAGTTTGTGCCAATCCTCGTGGTAATGCCTCAATTCATGCCTCGTCTGATAATCTTCCCTTGAAACTGCACCTGACGATATCGTCGGGATTGGGAAGATCTGGAGCTTCTCGTAATATGTCATTTGATTCTCTCGGCCTAAACGCCGACATCCTGCGTGCTGTTGAAGAGCAGGGCTATCTTGTGCCGACGCCAATACAGCGTCAGGCAATCCCTGTGGTACTGGAAGGCCGTGATTTAATGGCCAGTGCACAAACCGGTACCGGTAAAACGGCGGGCTTCACCTTGCCGCTGTTACAACTGCTTAACCAGAACCAAGAACCAATTAAAGGTCGTCGCCCGGTGCGCGCGTTGATTTTAACGCCAACTCGTGAACTGGCTGCGCAGATTGACGAAAACGTACAGAGTTACAGCAAATACCTGAAGCTGCGTTCGCTGGTGGTATTTGGTGGCGTTAGCATTAACCCACAGATGATGAAATTGCGTGGTGGCGTCGATATCCTGGTCGCAACCCCAGGCCGCTTGCTGGATCTGGAACATCAAAACGCGGTTGACCTCTCCAAAATTGAGATTTTGGTACTGGACGAAGCTGACCGCATGTTGGATATGGGCTTTATTCACGATATCCGTCGTGTATTGGCTAAACTGCCAGCTAAACGCCAGAATCTGCTGTTCTCCGCCACCTTCTCGGATGAGATTAAAGGTTTGGCCAGCAAGCTGCTGCACAATCCGGTCTCGGTTGAAGTGGCGCGCCGTAATACGGCTTCTGAGCAAATCACCCAAAGCGTTCATTTTGTGGATAAAAACCGCAAACGTGAGTTGCTCTCTCAGATGATTGGCGAAGGTAACTGGCAGCAAGTATTGGTGTTTAACCGCACTAAGCACGGCGCGAACCATTTAGCTGAACAGCTAAATAAAGATGGCATCACTGCCGCTGCTATTCACGGCAATAAGAGCCAGGGCGCACGTACTCGTGCACTGGCTGATTTTAAAGATGGCAAAATCCGGGTACTGGTAGCGACTGATATCGCTGCACGTGGTCTGGATATCGATCAGTTACCTCATGTGGTTAACTATGAGTTGCCGAACGTACCAGAAGATTATGTGCACCGTATTGGCCGTACTGGTCGTGCGGAACGTACCGGTGAAGCGATTTCACTGGTTTGCGTTGATGAGCACAAACTGCTGCGTGATATCGAACGTTTACTGAAACGTGAAATCCCACGTATTGCGCTGGATGGCTATGAGCCGGACCCAAGCATTAAAGCTGATCCGATTCAAAATGGTCGTCAGGGCCGTGGTGCGCAACGTCCGGGTATGGGCCGTGGTAGCAGTGCGGGTCGTCCACAAAATGGTGGTGGTGCAGCAGGTCGCGGCGATAGCCGTAACAGCCGTCCGCGCAGCCAGGCTGATGGTCAACGTCGTCCAGCAGGCCCGTCCTCTCGCGGACGTAGCCGCAATCCGGGCGAATAAGCTGTAAATGCTATTTGCTGATGGAACCGCCTCTTTGAGGCGGTTTTTTTTCATCTCAATCACCGCAACCAAGCGGTTATTCCTTGTTATACGCCGCTTTTCCCCCGTATTATTGCCGCTCTTTTTTGCGGTTATGCTGAGTGGGATTTATAGTCAGGGGCCGCTGAGTGTGATGGTACGGATAATGGATCAGGGTAATTAGCATGCGGGTAATATTGGCACCGATGGAAGGTGTATTAGATTCACTGGTGCGCCAATTACTCAGTGAAGTGAATGATTATGACCTTTGTATCACCGAGTTCTTGCGGGTGGTCGATCAACTCTTGCCGGCGAAATCCTTCTACCGCCTGTGTCCAGAGTTGCATAATCAAAGCCGTACGCAGTCCGGCTCATTAGTGCGAATCCAATTACTGGGCCAGTATCCAAAATGGCTGGCGGAAAACGCGGCCCGTGCCGTTGAACTTGGCTCATATGGCGTAGATTTAAACTGTGGTTGCCCTTCAAAACTGGTCAACGGCAGTGGCGGTGGGGCCACGTTGCTAAAAGATCCTGAACTGATTTATCAGGGAGCAAAAGCGATGCGCGAAGCCGTACCGGCGCATTTACCGGTTACCGTCAAAATCCGCTTAGGCTGGGATTCTGGTGATCGTCAGTTTGAAATTGCTGATGCTGTGCAGCAAGCCGGTGCGACCGAACTGGCAGTGCATGGTCGAACCAAAGAAGATGGCTATCAGGCTGAACGGATCAACTGGCAGGCAATTGGCGAAATCCGTCAGCGCCTCACTATTCCGGTGATAGCTAACGGTGAAATTTGGGATTATCAGAGTGCTCAAGAGTGCATGAATGTCACCGGCTGTGATGCTGTAATGCTAGGGCGCGGTGCGCTGAATGTGCCCAATCTGAGTCGCGTCGTAAAGTATAACGAACCGCGTATGCCGTGGCCGGAAGTGGTCAAATTACTGCAAAAATATGTGCAGTTGGAAAAGCAGGGCGATACCGGCTTGTATCATGTGGCGCGTATCAAACAGTGGTTAGGTTATCTGCGTAAAGAGTATGCCGAAGCGACAGATTTATTCAGTGAAATACGTGGGTTAAAAACCTCGAAAGATATTGCGCTAGCTATTCAGCGTATTTGATTGACAGATATCTATATTTGCAGATATTTATTAAGTCTTAGCGCTCAATAACTCAGTAAGTAACTTATCCCGTGCGGAAATATGAAAGTAATCGCTGCTGCAAACGAGCCAATGAGGCATGTTTGCAACAGTCGTTTTTATTAGATATTAATGACCGTCATGCTGCATTGTTTTAAGGATTTTACCGAAACTGATTGTTTTACTTCCCACCTTTCTCATCCCATCTTCTGGAAGATAGCTGAACTTAACATAAAGTACTTTACCTTCTGCTTTATCTTTATGGCTTAAATGCTTAATAACCTGATACATTTCATTTATATCAGAAGGCATACCGGCAGCATCGGTTAAAATAGTGCCTACCGGAACGAATTTTAACGCCTGCTCGACAGTTTTGCTCAACAGGTCATGTAGTGGAAATAAGCCGCTAAAGCGCTTATGCGGCACATAATTTGTGATACCCATATAGATGTCAGGAAGTTCTTTAATATGATTCTCTATGCCGCGAGTCTCGTTCTTAATCAAAAATTCTGAAATTTCGAGTGGGGTGCCGATAAGTACTAAAGGCTTAACGCCACTCCCTTTCTCAGAAAAAAGATAATCGTTATGACTACTTTTGACTGCTTTTTGTAGTTCACCTCGATCAAGTATAAGGCTGTAATACTCCCCCTCTTTCACCACAGGCGCGGGTTCACGCCATAACGTAATTTCATTGGCAGATACAGAGCCAACTTCCATTGCGCCGGCCATTAGCAATATTAATGGAATTATGGTCTTTTTCATCAATAAGTTCCTTCTTAAAGTGGTTGCAGTATAAGGGTCAACAATCATGACATAATAATATAATATCTTTACTTAGCATAAGGATAGATAGAGTAAGAATACCCACACAATAAGATATAATACACGGAATATGCTTACTCATGAAAGTGCCGAAGTAAAAAATAACATTCAAAATATTAATGATTAAGTTCCGAGTTGATACTTAGCTATAAATTTTGACAGTTTGTAGTAACGATTAAATAACATGTTGTTATGCTAACAAAAGACGCATTACACGCCTTTTGTCATCAATGATAGTGAATTGCTATCTCTTCTTACGCCCGATAAATTTAGCAACTCCTAGCAGGAATACCGCGCCAACAAAGATCAGTAAAGCATCAACCCAGAATGTCAGTGATGCTAGATTTTCATCATGAATATCAGCTAAACCTGCAGCTATCAAAAATACACCAAAGAAAATACCAAAAATTGTTGTTCCCATAGTAATACCTATAAATCCGAATTATTAAAAAATCATTCTGACAATTATAAGTTAATAATTAATTTGGCAGGATCTTTTTTACTACTATTGAGACCCCGTTTAGGTTTCTGCGGCTAATGGCTGCGCTAATTTACCTCACCGCCATATAATCTACTTAAATTGATATCCCTAGCGGGCCTTGATTGTCTTATAAACAACCACTATCGTTCAAAATAGACCTTTCAATCACGGCATACCCCGTTATCACTGAGAAATGTTTACCTTTGGGCAGTGATTAGTCAGCTTTAATCTTTGTAACAATCATTTGAAGAATGTGTGATGCGAAGGGCATTACTGTAATTTATAATGCGCTAGCTCAACCACAACCACTCCCAATAACCTATTTAAGCTGATGAACATGCATGTGAAAATCCGTTCTGCACTATTAAGTATTTTGCTTTTATCGACTGGTATCAGTGCTGCTCCTTTAGCCGTCGCCAGTGGTGGAACGACTGAAACTAAAGGGAAAGCCCCCCTGGAGTTGGCGTCCGGGAGTGCAATGGTGGTTGACCTACAAACCAATAAAGTCATTTATGCTAATAATCCAGATGAGGTCGTACCGATCGCGTCAATCACCAAACTGATGACAGCAATGGTGGTATTGGATGCTAAATTACCGCTTGATGAAATTATTTCGGTCGATGTTCATCAAACTAAAGAGATGAAAGGGGTATTTTCGCGAGTACGTGTAAACAGCGAAATTAGTCGCAAGGATATGCTGCTGTTGGCGTTGATGTCGTCAGAAAATCGTGCTGCGGCCAGCTTAGCTCATCACTACCCAGGCGGTTATAATGCATTTGTTAACGCAATGAATGTGAAAGCTAAATCTTTGGGAATGACGAAAACCCATTATACCGAACCCACGGGCCTATCGATTGATAATGTATCCACAGCACGTGACCTGACAAAACTATTGATAGCGACCAAACAGTATCCGCTGATTGGGCAGTTGAGCACCACGACAGAGAAAATGGCCACTTTCCGTGAGCCAAATTACACACTGCCTTTCCGTAACACTAACCATTTGGTTTATAATGATAAATGGAATATTCAGCTAACAAAAACAGGTTTTACTAATCAGGCTGGGCACTGTTTGGCGATGCGTACCGTCATTGGCAGTCGTCCTGTTGCACTCGTCGTGTTAGATGCTTTTGGTAAATATACCCATTTTGCTGATGCAAACCGCCTGCGTAGCTGGATGGAAACTGGCAAAGCTGCGCCGATTCCAGGTGCGGCGAAAAGTTACCGCCAACAGAAAGATAGCCAGGCACGTTTAGCTCAGGTCTCAGAATAAGCATCACAACGGAATTGAATGGCGGAGTTTGCAGCTAGGGCTGTAAACTCTGCCTATAGCTTTAGTCTGAATGACGACAATATAGTCAGGCACTGATATAACACTTTATTCAATGTGGCCGGTATTCAATACGATAGATGGGTATCACCCTCAGTGCCGTCATTTTTCTTGCCACTGTTTTAATTTTGAAGTTTTGCCGATCCCCGGATTAAAGCTATTGGTTGGATCTATCTGCTGATAAAAATCCTTTAATGCGGGTTTTGCTATATAAAGATGCCCGACATTATGCTCAGCTGGGTATTCCGCACCTTTGTCACTCAATAGTGCCAGCATCTTTTGCTTTAATGCTTGGGTATCGACGCCTTTCTTCACAATATAATCCTGATGGAAAACATGACACAGGAAATGACCATAATAGAGCTTGGCGACCAGACATTGATCTATTTCTGGTGGAAGTGTCTCAAACCACTGCTCTTCATTGCGTTGTAAGGCAATATCCAGCGCCAGAATATCTTCCACTTTGTCGGCGTGAACGGCGTGATAGCGCACCGCCGCACCTGCTGCGGCAAAGCGGTGCAAAAAGGCCTTTTTACCCTCCTCAGCGGTGCAGGTGATAAAGTTACCCTCAGCAGTGGCAAAAAAGTTTTTTAAGAATTGCTGTGCTTCCTCGATACCGCTACCTGACATTTTAAGCATCAGATGATGCTCATATTTATTGCGATACATCTTAAGGCGCTTAGGTAAATGATTAGGCAGTATCTGGCTGAAGCCCTGCATTATCCGATCAGTTAAGTGGTCGATTAGAAAAGGAACTTTACTCAGGCGGGCATCAATTTTTCCTTTTAAGGTAAAGACGCGGGGGATGTTATTAGTACCCATACTATTGATCATCACAAAAGTGTCTTTTCCGTACACTTCGGCAATATCAAAAATATCGCGATGCATATATTCACCCGCTACCGGTAACTGCTTGAAGTCACGTAAAATAGCACGGCGTAATTCAGTTAATACCTGAGTTTGATTAGTGCCGATATAAAAGACTTGCTGCTGCTTTTCACTTGGGAAGGTATCCAGCCGTACTGCAAATACCGCTAATTTACCGGCACATCCAGAAGCTTCAAATAATCGTCTGGGATCGGCATTAAAGCGGGAAGGGGTCGGTGCATCAATATCTCGCACTCGAGTGGCATATTCGTGGTCTGAGGTTTGTTGTGCGCCTTGGCTAATATCACTGGCTCGGTATTTACCACGTTCCAGACGTTGCAGAATTTCTTCTGGTGTATTACCTAGATTTATTCCTAAGTGATTAATTAACTGTAATTCACCTTGCGCATCAATTTGTGCATATAGTGCCATTTCAGTGTATGCCGGCCCTCGTTGAACTAAAGAGCCACCCGAGTTATTACAAATACCACCAACTACGGAAGCACCAATACAAGAGGAGCCAATCACTGAGTGTGGTTCAC
Source organism: Yersinia bercovieri ATCC 43970 (assembly GCF_013282745.1). Classification (NCBI taxonomy): domain Bacteria; kingdom Pseudomonadati; phylum Pseudomonadota; class Gammaproteobacteria; order Enterobacterales; family Yersiniaceae; genus Yersinia; species Yersinia bercovieri. The sequence goes on along the minus strand of NZ_CP054044.1, from coordinate 4,172,719 downwards.
GGTCATAAGGTTTCAGCAGCTTTTCCAACTGATTCAGAGTACTACCAGGGAAACCAATGACTTGCTTCCCATTATTCAATAATTGAATTTGATTGAGGCGTAAAGTATTTAGTATAACAATCGGTCTGTCATAATCATTGCCGCTGGGTGTGGAGCCTTCAGTCAATCCGGTATTCGCTGCCTGCATGATAACAATGGTATCGGCAGCCACACAGAGTTGTAGTAACTGCCATTGCTGCCATAACGTTGAAGGGAATACCACTGCGAGAGCCGCTCCTACTCCTGATCGGAACCCCTTACGATATCGCTCGGTTTGCCGTTCGCTGGTGAGCAAATAACGTGCACCCACAATCTGCTGTAATTGATTCAGCAAGGTTTGCGTTTTTTCATCATTGAAGTGATTCATTGGTGCGATTTCCTGTAGTGACATCGATTTTTTATATCACCGGGCATTACACCCGCGCGCAGATTAATATGAAATAGATATATTAGTGTCATAAAGTAAACATGAGGTAGGAGAGGCTTTCTCGATAAATCGTTTTATTTGTGATCAGTCTCACATTCTTAGTGCTTAAACTGCTTTTAACCATCGCAGTAATCGCAGCTTAAATATTACTAACATTAATGATTAAATTAGATAGTGACTCAATAAATATGGGCTTGTTAGATCCTCCCGGTCTTTTGATAATAATTTTGATTATTGCATGATGAGGTATAGGATCGGACTTCATTATTACACGGATCAGTAAGGTACCCATGAGTGAGCATTTTGTTGGTAAATATGAAGTTGAGTTAAAGTTTCATATATCGAATATTGGCCAATTACATGAGCAGTTGAAAATATATCAAGCAACACCATTTACCCTCAATAATCATGAAAAAGATATCTATCTGGAAGCTAACGGTGGTGATTTAGCGGTGAACCAGATCAGTATGGTTTTACGGGAGATGAACCCATCTGGCATTCGGTTATGGATAGTCAAAGGGCCAGGTACAGAGCGCTGTGAAGCCAGCAATATTGAAGATATAGATAAAGTGAAAAGCATGTTGGGCACTTTAGGGTATCAGCCGGCATTTACACTGGAAAAACAACGTAGTATCTATTTTATTGGGAGGTTTCACGTTACGCTGGATCACTTGGTAGGGCTTGGCGATTTTGCTGAAATTGCCATCATGACTGATGATGCAGCCGCGCTTAATAGTCTGGAGACTGAATGCCGACATTTAGCCGACAAGCTAGGATTATTGCCAGAACAGCAGGAGCATCGTTCATACCGGCAATTATTGGGTTTTTAATCACTCAATGCCAATTAAGCAATATTGGTCGCCATAAATTCCGCGACCAAGCAGGCTTATTTTTTCATCAATGATTTTAGGTTTGCGAATGGATTATGGGTTGCAACTCCCTGATCATTCTGGGCGTCATCGCCTGCTATCACGGTTGAACCATATTGATCCGCTTCAGTGTATTTAGAGTGTTCATGATCATGGCAAAAAAGGCATAACATCTCCCAATTACTGCCATCTTCGGGATTATTACTGTGATCATGGTCAATATGGTGAACCGTCAATTCTCGCAGATTGGAATAAACAAACTCTCGAGAACATTTGCCACAAACCCATGGGAAAATCTTTAGTGCTTTCTCCCGATAGCCACTCTCCAGACGGGTATAGTTCTTCGGTATATATGCCATGTTAACCTTCAATTTCGTGCAAAATAATACTTTTATTTTAGCGTGAAATCAGGTTGTAGACTATCAACTATTGATGATAAATATCTCGATAGTGAACTATCCTGCCCGCAGGATGACTTAGGAAGATACTGAATCAATTATTATAAAAAGGGTTTAGATATTAATCGTATCCAACGTGTTTTTGAGACTTTTGCTGATGATTTAAAGGGCAAGAGCGTTTTACACTATCAGTAAGTGTTTACCACCTCATGTTGTGACTACCAGCATGTTTTACATTATCAGTATAAAGTTATTAGCATGAGATTATCAGTATCCCGCTAATAGACTTACTTTACGGCAGGCATGCAGTGTGTTTCGCCTGAAATCCTTTGCCGAAACAGTTGAGGCGATATGAAAGAATCTGAAGTGCTGGCCGAAGTCAGTAATGAAAACCAGACATTAGTCGCCGTGGTGCAGCAGGACCAACGGGTCGTGTATTTCTATATCTATCCGCAGGAGGCATTTGAAGAGCGCTTCCCAGTTCGTGCTTGTTGGGTAAGAAATTTGGTTGCCGCCCCCCAATCTGCTGATAATGCTGCCCTTGAACAAGGCTTAGCCCCGCGATTAGCGGCCGAGTTTTGCCGTAATGTAGCCGGTGAGGCAGAACTTGATCCACAATTTATTACGATAGTCTGGTCTGAAAGTGATGATGGTGCTGCATTATGGTATCAGGGCCAATTACTGGCGATTATTCCTGGCTGGAGCTTATATATCGATCACTCCATTTGTTATTCTGCCAGCTGTATTAAAGATAATCCCCTGACATTACCCCTTGGCTCAGCTTCAACCAATACTCAATATGCCAACGCACAAAATACCCGTCAATTTTGGCGGAGTTGGCAGCAGGAAGAGGGAAATCCGTGGCCCGCATTACAGGCTGAATATATTCAATGCTATGAACAACACTTTGGTCCATCGTTGAAATATTATGCCATCGACCAAGGCAAGTGGCCGCCAATGGCCATTTCTCAGCACGAAAAAGAGGGAATATATTATTTTCTGACATTGGGGGTCAGTATTCGCCCTCAGCCGTGGGTTGAAATATTATTCAATGATGATGCCGCTAAATATCGGCGTTTGGAGATGGCAATAGCGATAGATGGGCAATATGTGGATGAGGACAATGCTATTCATATGGCCAGCGCTTTGGCTGGGTTCTCTCATGTTCCCTGGAGCAAAATAACTTGGCTAGGGGAGGGGCATACATTGGAGTCGTCAGTTGCCCCTCAGGGCTACGAAGGCTACATTTTATCGTCAGAGTTATATGCTGATGCAGACAATCTTACATTGCCCCAACAACAAGGCGACCCGGTCAATATATATTGGGCCAGCCCCATCTTTACTAGTGAAAGGGAGTTCGCTCATAGCATGCCAAATGGGGGGATTGATTTGTTGAAAAAGTTACAACAACAGGGTGTTAACCAGATTGTCATACCGCGTCAGCCAGTTATTTGATTTGTGCTGAACATGCTGATCTGATTTGCAGATTTTGTTATTCGGGTCTTAACTTAATAATGATGATAGCTGTTTAAGCTTGTAATAGTGAGTTTGTCATGTTTGTTTGAGATCTTATGCTTAAGGCCAAAAGCAAGACGTGAACGACGGATTATTTACAGAGTCGCTAAATCAGCTGTCAGCGAAAATTAATTTTATGGAGGTGCTTATGGGCATACTATCTTGGATTATTTTTGGTCTTATTGCCGGTATTTTGGCTAAATGGATTATGCCCGGGGAGGATGGCGGTGGCTTTATTATGACCATCATTCTCGGTGTGGTCGGGGCTTTGGTCGGGGGCTATATCAGCACCTTCTTTGGTATGGGGCGAGTTGATGGATTTAACCTTGGTAGCTTTGTGGTTGCAGTTATCGGTTCGTTGGTCGTGCTATTTGTCTACCGAAAGTTAAGAAGTTAGCCCCGCCAAAGAGATTTGTGATAATGACATAAAATAATCATTACTCACTACAATCTATGCGCTTAAAAAGATATGAAAGGTGGCTATTTTTTTGTCACCTTTCTCTCATAAAACTATCATCGATATGCAATAAAAATATACGTTAATGGCTCATGACTACAGGCAATCTGAGAGACATGATATGGGCCAGGCATTGCGTAAATTCACTGTGGCTGATTATCCGGCTACGGTGCAAGAACCGCGTAAGAAGGTACTTGCCGTTAAAGGATTAGTTAAAGCATACAAATCACAGCATCGCGTTTTAGATGATATTAATTTCGAACTTCATGCTGGTGAATTTGTCGCAATTATTGGCCGTTCAGGTGCCGGTAAATCCACATTGCTGCATGTGTTAAATGGCACGATCCCTAGCAGTGCTGGTGAAATTATTAATTATCATGACAATGGCGATATGCAAAATATTGCAGCACTCACAGCAAAGCAGATGCGCAAATGGCGTGCCAAATGCGGTATGATTTTTCAGGACTTTTGTCTGGTCCCCCGTCTTGATGTTATTACCAATGTCTTATTAGGCCGCCTCAGCTATACCTCAACACTAAAATCATTCTTCAAAATATTCGCTGAGCAAGATCGAGCCAGAGCAATCGAGTTATTACAATGGCTTAATATGTTGCCCCATGCTCTACAGCGTGCCGAGAATCTCTCTGGTGGCCAAATGCAGCGAGTTGCTATTTGTCGTGCCATGATGCAGAACCCCAAAATATTATTGGCCGACGAACCCGTTGCTTCTTTGGACCCAAAGAACACAACACGTATTATGAATACATTACAGAAAATAAGTGAAAACGATATTGCAGTGGTCGTGAATTTGCACTCTGTTGATTTAGTTAAGGACTATTGTACCCGCGTTATTGGTATAGCACATGGAAGAGTTGTTTTTGACGGGCCTCCGGCACTACTGAATGACACCATTATTCAAGATATTTATAGCGATGAATCAACTGATCTTTTGCATTAATCCCTACTTATCCCTTTATCATAATAGGTTATTTTAATGAAAAAAGTATTTTGTCTTACCTCATTATTGGCAAGCATGATGGTATTTAATGCTACAGCAGCGGATGCACCGAAAGAGATTAATCTGGGTATTCTTGGCGGGCAGAATGCGACACAGCAAATTGGCGATAACATGTGCGTCAAAGAGTTCTTGGATAAAGAATTAAGTGTAAAAACGAATTTGCACAATGCATCTGATTATTCTGGTGTTATCCAAGGTCTATTGGGTGGAAAGATTGACCTGGTATTAAGTATGTCCCCCTCATCTTTTGCCTCTGTTTATATTAAAGATCCTAAAGCTGTTGATATTGTTGGCATTGCAATCGATGATACAGATAAATCGCGCGGCTATCATTCAGTTGTCGTGGTAAAAGCAGATAGCCCTTATCAGAAAATTGAAGACTTGAAAGGCAAAGCATTTGGTTTTGCTGATCCTGATTCAACGTCAGGTTTCCTGATCCCTAACCAAAGTTTTAAGCAGAAATTTGGTGGGACGGCAGATAATAAATATAACGATTTCTTCTCTAGTGTGACTTTTTCTGGTGGTCATGAGCAAGATATTCTCGGGGTTATTAATGGTCAGTTTGCCGGTGCGGTGACTTGGGCCTCAATGATCGGTGATTATAATACCGGTTATACCAGCGGAGCATTTACTCGCATGATCCGCATGGGCCACCCTGATTTAATGAAACAGATCCGCATCATCTGGCAATCTCCATTGATTCCTAATGGCCCGATTTTAGTTCGCAGTGCATTGCCAGCTGAATTTAAAGCGCAATTAGTTGCAGCGGTTAAAAAGTTGGACAAAGAAGATCACGGTTGCTTTATTAAAGCGATGGGCGGTAAACAGCATATTGGTGAAACATCACTTAGCGAGTATCAAAATATCATTGATATGAAGCGTGAATTAACCAAAGGCGATCGTTAAGCCGATCCGGCGGATAAATAATATATCCCCAAGGGACTTGGAGTTGTAGGCAGCAAACAGATAAATCCCGACTCACTTATATCTGTAAGCGAGTCGGGTGAGTGTGGGCCGCTAATCTCCTGTCAGCTCAAGTCAGTAGGGTATAGCTCTGGCTTAGCTGGGGTTATTGCTCTTAGGTGGTAGCTAATTTTGAATACAGACTTTAACCACTACTATCAGCAGATACGCGGTAAACAGAAACGTGAAACGTTGATTTGGTCATTAACATTGGCAATTATCTATCTTGGCGCGGGAAGTATTGCTGAGTTTAATTTGCATACTGTTTTTATTTCCATTCCAAATTTCTTTGATTATTTGGCTGAGACCATACCCGTACTCCATTGGCAAAGTTTATTTGCGGACGGTCGTACAGAAGGCTCTTTTGCTTATTGGGGCTATCGGCTTCCTATTCAGTTACCGCTGATTTGGGAAACACTACAATTGGCGGTGGCATCAACTATTTTATCCGTAATAGTTGCCACTATCCTCGCCTTTTTGGCCGCGAATAATACGCAAAGCCCACCTTGGTTACGCTTATTTATTCGAACTTTTGTTGCATTTTTGCGTACCATGCCTGAATTAGCTTGGGCGGTGATGTTTGTAATGGCCTTTGGTATTGGCGCGATCCCTGGTTTTCTAGCACTTGCATTGCACACCATTGGCAGCCTGACCAAGCTATTTTATGAGTCGCTGGAAACAGCATCAGATAAACCTGTTCGCGGCTTGGCAGCTTGTGGTGCTGGTAAATTGCAACGAATGCGTTTTGCTCTCTGGCCACAGGTAAAACCAATTTTCCTCTCTTATAGTTTTATGCGTCTGGAGATCAACTTCCGCCAATCAACAATTTTAGGTTTGGTGGGGGCTGGAGGAATAGGACAAGAGCTGATGACCTCGATAAAACTGGATCGTTATGACCAAGTGAGCATGACGCTATTGCTAATTATCATTGTGGTTTCATTGTTGGATTACACATCCGGTAAATTACGTAAGCGAGTGGTAGAAGGAGCATAATAATGTTGACTTATCAGCTGACAACGGAGCAGATATCAGCGCTCAAACAGCAACATCCGCAGCTTTTTTTACAGCAAAAACGTTATGTTAGACTGGTTGCAGCTATTGCTGTGGGGATCTTTTTGTATTACATTTTTTTCTTCAAGGTTTTTGGTATTCCTTGGCAGACATTGACTCATGGAAGTCAGCAAATAAGCCGCTATTTTTTACGAATGTTTGTTTGGCATGATTTTATTAACTGGCCATTTAAATATTATTTCAGTCAGATATTTATCACCTTAGCTATTGTTTTTGCCGGGACACTCACGGCGACATTGATCGCTTTGCCCTTATCATTTTTGGCTGCGCGGAATGTCATGTCGACACCGGGTTTGCGTATTATTTCCTTTATGATTCGTCGCTTTTTAGATATCTTCCGGGGCATTGATATGGCCATTTGGGGGTTGATTTTTGTCCGTGCCGTGGGCATGGGGCCACTGGCTGGGGTGCTGGCGATTATCATGCAAGATATGGGATTACTGGGTAAACTCTATGCTGAAGGGCATGAAGCTGTGGATAAATCGCCCAATCGTGGCCTGACGGCTATGGGAGCGAACGCACTACAAAAACATCGTTTTGGCATATTTACTCAGTCCTTTCCAACATTTCTGGCGTTAAGTCTTTATCAAATTGAATCTAATACCCGTTCGGCAGCGGTCTTAGGTTTTGTGGGGGCGGGGGGTATTGGCTTGGTTTATGCTGAGAATATGCGGCTATGGAACTGGGATGTCGTGATGTTTATTACATTAATCATGGTGGTTATTGTCATGATCATGGATAAGATATCTGCCATCCTACGCAGAAAATATATCATTGGTGATGATATCTCGCTTTATCAGCCTGTCAATGGTATTAAGGCTAGTGTCTGAGATTACATAATAATAAAAGGTTAAGATGATAGTTAAGTAATATGTTTCATTGATATTTTAATGCTCATCTTAATATAATATTAGTCATTCCCTATAAATAATAGTGTTAACAGCCGTCTATTATCTATTTTGAGCTATGACCATTAATCAGATTTACATTGAGAAAATCAACGTTGATCTATACAATACTGCCCGCTAGACGTTAAAGAAATGTTTTTTTCTTGCGATATTCGCCACGTCTAATCTAAATAATAGGAATAGGGCAGTAATATGATGAACAACGATGTGCTCCGTAGTGTTCGCTACATGCTTAACGTAAATGATACCAAGATAACAGAAATCATTAAGCTGGCTGATTTTGACGTGAACAATGCGGATGTCGTTAATTTCCTTAAAAAAGAAGATGAAGCTGGTTATCAGGATTGCCCTGATCTGGTGATGGCACATTTCCTTAATGGCCTGATCTTCTTTCGTCGCGGTAAAGATGACAAGTTCCCAGCACCTGCGGTAGAACCCGTCATTACTAACAATATTGTGCTAAAAAAACTGCGTGTAGCATTTGAGTTGAAAGATACCGATATGCACGATGTGTTCAACGCGGTTGAATTCCCAGTGTCAAAGCCTGAGCTGAATGCCTTGTTCCGTAAAGAGGGCAGCAAAAACTTCCGCCCTTGCGGTGATCAGGTTTTACGTTATTTCCTGAAAGGTTTGACTTTACGTATTCGTGGCCCTAAAAAGTAAAATTAATGATATCGGCCAACAGTTGTTATATCGATATAAGCAACTGATACATATTAGTGATAAGAAAACAGGAGTGGCAATTGTCATTCCTGTTTTTCGTTAAAATCAATGCTCCCATTTCTGAACTGATTCATCTCTTTTTTATTTCTCATATTAATGATCCCTCACATTAAGACTCAAGTTTTTTGCACTATCTGTGCTCATGCATTGCGCATTAATGGTGCAGATAATTCGCTGATATATTCAGTTATTTGACCATTATATATATATTCTTCAATTAAATTATCAAGATATAAAACTGGCATGGCGATTGCGCAGAGTAATTCGATCTTGTGTATTTTACTCAACGACCAGAGGTTAACGCAATGCAACATCGTAACTTAATTAAGGTTTTTGCACTTTCGGCTTCGGTTATCAACATGGGGGTGGCTTTTGGCTCGCTGGCTGCGGATACCATTAAAGTGGGCATTTTGCACTCGTTGTCCGGCACGATGGCTATCTCTGAAACACCATTGAAAGATATGGCTCTGATGAGTATTGATGATATCAATGCCCATGGTGGCGTGTTGGGTAAACAACTTGAGCCAGTTATTGTTGATCCCGCATCTAACTGGCCGCTTTTTGCTGAGAAAGCACGACAATTATTAACCCAAGATAAAGTTGCGGTGGTATTTGGCGCCTGGACTTCGGTTTCCCGTAAATCTGTATTACCGGTATTTGAAGAGTTGAATGGTTTACTGTTCTATCCGGTGCAATACGAGGGAGAGGAGATGTCGCCGAATGTTTTCTATACCGGTGCTGCACCCAACCAACAAGCTATCCCCGCCGTGGAGTATTTATTAAGTGAAGATGGCGGTGCAGCTAAACGCTTTATTTTGTTGGGTACTGATTATGTTTATCCGCGTACCACTAATAAAATTCTGCGCGCTTTCTTACACACCAAAGGCATTCAGGATAAAGATATTGAGGAGATTTATACCCCATTCGGCTACAGCGATTATCAAACCATTGTTGGCAATATTAAAAAATTCTCTGCTGATGGAAAAACAGCTGTTATCTCCACTATTAATGGTGATTCGAATGTTCCTTTCTACAAAGAGTTAACCAACCAAGGTATTAAAGCGACTGATGTTCCGGTAATTGCTTTCTCAGTGGGAGAGGAGGAGTTACGTGGCATTGATACCAAACCATTAGTGGGTAATCTGGCTGCCTGGAACTATTTCCAATCGGTGGATAATCCGACTAATAAGAAGTTTGTTGAGCAATGGAAAGCTTACGCCAAAGCACACAAGTTGCCGAATGCGGATACAGCCGTCACTAATGACCCGATGGAGGCGACTTGGGTCGGTATGCATATGTGGGCACAGGCGGCCGAAAAAGCCAAATCAACGGATGTGGATAAGGTTCGTGCTGCCATGGCAGGGCAAACTTATCCGGCACCTTCAGGTTTTACGCTGACGATGGATAAAACTAATCATCATCTGCATAAACCTGTGATGATCGGTGAAATTGAGGCGAACGGGCAGTTCAATGTGGTATGGCAGACGGATGCTCCAATTCGTGCTCAGCCATGGAGCCCGTTTATCGCAGGGAATGACAAAAAACCAGACCATCCAGTAAAAAGCACTCAGTAGCGGTGACTTTCCAGAGTTGGCTTTTGTCGATGACGACAACTGACTCTGGATCTCTTTTGCCATATATCAGTGATGAGTGAGCCTATGAAATCATTAATTCCTGTGTGGGGGCGAGCGGCCAATTATATGCTCAGGCTGATGATTGGCCTGTTACTGGGGATGTCGACATTGGCAGTTGCTGGGCCAGCCCATGATTTTGCCGCGGCCAATCGCTCACAACAAGCCACTCTGTTACAGCAATGGGCGACAGAGCCAGATGCCAGCCGATTGCCTTTATTGCAGGCACTGAAACAGGAGACGTTGGTAATAGATAGCGCGGGGCAGGCTTTCGTCCAGAGTAATCAGGGGTTTACCCCGCTAGAAGGGCAATTGCAACCAACAGACACACCGAAGAAAGTGTGGCTTAACAACCGGTTACGAATCTTGATTGCCAACGCGCTGGCGTCTCAACGGTTGGTGAGTGCGGATGAGTCAGTGCGCTTACAGGCCGCATTAGAGTTACAGCAGCAGGCCAAAAGTGACCAATTGCCGCTACTTAACCAGCGTCTGAAATTGGAAACTGATAGCAAAGTTAAAGAAGCATTAGGCATCGCACTGGCTAATTTACAACTGACTGACAGCAATCCGCAGGTGCGTCTGAATGCTGTTCAGCTGTTGGGGCAATCCGGTTCACCCCAGACACAGTCACGGCTGCAAATCTTAACCGATGCTAAGGTTGAACCTGATGCGCAAGTCCGCACTGCGGCGGCCAGTAGCCTAAAACAGGTGCAAAACCGATTATTGGTGGGCGATATTATTGGCCAAGTGTTCAGCGGGTTATCACTGGGTTCCATCTTATTGCTGGCGGCATTGGGCCTGGCTATTACTTATGGTTTATTGGGGGTCATTAATATGGCCCATGGTGAGATGCTGATGCTGGGGGCCTATTGCGCTTATTTGGTGCAATCACTGTTTCAACAATTTGCACCGCACTGGTTGGCACTGTATCCGCTGGTCGCTTTGCCAGTCGCCTTCTTTATCACTGCCGGTATTGGCATGGCGCTAGAACGTACGGTGATCCGACACCTCTATGGGCGGCCATTGGAAACGCTGTTGGCGACTTGGGGGATCAGCCTAATGCTGATTCAGAGTGTGCGGATGATTTTTGGTGCACAAAATTTAGAAGTCGCCAACCCGGCGTGGCTCTCTGGCGGGCTACAGATTTTGCCGAATTTAGTTTTACCCTGGAATCGTATTGCGGTGATTGCATTCGTAGTCGTTATTCTGCTGCTCACTTGGTTACTGTTGAATAAAACCCGCCTTGGATTACAGGTGCGGGCCGTGACACAAAACCGAGCAATGGCCGCTTGCTGTGGGGTGGCGACAGGGCGGGTAGATATGTTGGCCTTTGGCCTCGGCTCAGGTATTGCTGGGTTAGGTGGGGTGGCACTATCTCAACTGGGGAATGTCGGCCCAGAGTTAGGGCAGGGTTACATCATCGACTCTTTCCTGGTGGTCGTTCTCGGTGGTGTCGGGCAATTAGCGGGCAGTGTGGTTGCGGCGCTGGGGCTGGGAATGCTGAATAAAATTCTGGAACCGCAGATTGGCGCAGTACTAGGTAAGATTTTGATTTTAGTGCTGATCATTTTGTTTATTCAAAAACGACCACAAGGTCTGTTTGCCCTCAAGGGCAGGGTGAGTGACTGATGAATCAACCTCTAGCGATCACTTTGACGCAAAAAGCACCAATTGTCAGTCGGTCATTGGGTGCCGTAGCGGTGGTGGCACTAATGATTCTGCCTTTTCTGGTGTTGTTGCCTGCGGAGAATCCACTGGCAATATCGACCTATACCTTAACACTTATCGGTAAAATTCTATGTTACGCGGTGGTCGCTATTGCACTCGACCTGGTGTGGGGGTATGCCGGATTACTATCACTTGGGCATGGCCTATTTTTCGCCCTCGGCGGTTATGCCATGGGGATGTATCTGATGCGGCAGGCGGCAGGCGATGGGCTACCCGCATTTATGTCTTTTCTGTCATGGTCTGAGTTGCCGTGGTTTTGGAGTGGTAGCCAACACTTTGCTTGGGCGTTGTGCCTGATCGTGTTGGTGCCCGGCTTACTGGCTTTTATTTTTGGCTATTTTGCATTTCGTTCCAAAATAAAAGGGGTCTATTTTTCCATCATGACACAGGCATTAACCTATGCGGGGATGCTACTCTTTTTTCGCAATGAAACCGGCTTTGGTGGTAATAACGGCTTCACGGGTTTCACCACCATGCTGGGATTTCCGGTATCGGCAACCTCGACTCGTATTGCCCTGTTCCTCGCAACACTTATCCTATTAATCGCCAGCCTGGCACTGGGGTTTGCATTAGCTCGTACCAAGTTTGGCCGGGTACTGACCGCAGTGCGTGATGCTGAAAATCGGCTGACATTTTGTGGTTATGATCCGAAAGGTTTCAAGCTGTTTGTCTGGACACTATCCGCCGTGCTGTGTGCTTTGGCAGGTGCTCTATATGTGCCACAGGTCGGTATTATCAACCCCAGTGAAATGTCGCCGACTAACTCCATTGAAGCCGCTATCTGGGTGGCACTTGGTGGGCGCGGCACTCTTATTGGCCCAGTACTGGGGGCGGGAATTGTTAACGGCGCAAAAAGTTGGTTCACCATGGCTATGCCGGAATATTGGCAATTCTTCCTCGGCTTAATATTTATTCTGGTGACCTTGTTCTTGCCGAAAGGTGTTATTGGCTTGCTGAAGCGGGGGAGAGAAAAATGAGCCGATTTCAAATTACTGAGCAACTGATTTATCCAGAGATCATCGCTCAGGAGCCAGGAGCTATTGAGTATGCGGCTGATAAGTATCGCCAGCAACGTGATCCCGTGCTGACATTGGAAAATATCAATGTCAGCTTTGATGGTTTTCACGCGTTACGTGATCTCTCATTACAAATTGGTGTCGGAGAGTTACGCTGCATTATTGGCCCAAATGGTGCGGGTAAAACGACCTTGATGGATGTGATAACCGGTAAAACGCGCCCACAGACCGGCAAGATGATGTATGACCAACAGCATGATCTTTCAACGATGAATACGATTGAAATTGCCCAAGCGGGGATCGGGCGGAAATTTCAAAAACCCACAGTATTTGAAGCGCTAAGTGTCTTTGAAAATCTAGAGCTGGCGCAAAAAAGTACCAAAACAGTTTGGGCGAGTCTAGGTGCCAAGTTAAACAGTGAGCAGCGGGATCAAATTGATGAAACGTTGACCATGTTACGCCTCAGTGATATGCGGCAACGGCAGGCAGGGCTGCTATCTCATGGTCAAAAGCAATTTCTTGAAATTGGTATGTTATTAATGCAAGACCCACATTTACTACTATTAGATGAGCCAGCCGCTGGGATGACTGATGCAGAAACCGCCTATACTGCCGAGTTATTTAATCAACTGGCAGGAAAGCATTCACTGATGGTTGTGGAGCACGATATGGGATTCGTTGAGACTATTGCCGATCATGTCACGGTATTGCATCAAGGGCAGGTGTTGGCCGAAGGCTCACTAGCAGAGGTGCAAGCTAATGAACAGGTGATCGAGGTGTATCTCGGGCGCTGATTTGCCTCCCTATTATGGGTTAACCAAATGCTGGATGAGGTTTGATTGTTTTTTGATCGATCACTATCCGTTGAGTTGAGGGTAAAATATGCTGCAAGTAAATGAACTCGAACAGTATTATGGCGGCAGTCATATCTTGCGTAACTTGTCATTCGAGGCTGCTGTAGGGGAGATTACCTGCTTATTGGGCCGTAATGGCGTCGGTAAAACTACGTTGCTTAAATGCCTGATGGGACTCGTGCCACTCAAAAATGGTAGCATCACTTGGGAAGGTAAAAATATTAGCCATCAAGCACCACACCAACGGGTAAAAGGTGGAATTGCTTATGTGCCACAAGGGCGAGAAATTTTCCCCCGACTCACAGTAGAAGAGAATATCTTGTTAGGCCTTTCGCGCTTTCCCGGCTCACAGAGCAAGGTTGTGCCAGAGAGTATTTATCAACTTTTCCCCATCTTACAAGAGATGAAGCATCGCCGTGGTGGGGATTTATCCGGTGGTCAGCAGCAGCAACTGGCGATTGGTCGGGCATTGGCTTGCCAACCTCGGTTACTCATTCTGGATGAGCCAACCGAGGGAATTCAGCCCTCAGTTATCAAGGAGATCGGCGTGGTTATTAAAAAACTGGCCGCCCAAGGAGATATGGCCATTCTTTTGGTTGAGCAGTTTTACGATTTTGCCGCAGAACTGGCTGATAACTATTTAGTGATGTCCCGCGGAAAAATTATTCAGCGGGGGCGTGGCACTGATATGGAACAGGATGGCGTCCGTGGGCTGGTTGCTATTTAGCTCTCCTTTATGGAAGGCGAGTTTCATCAATTGGCAGAGAGTCCGATGCGCCCCATTCAGCCCACGAGCCGTCATAGAGTGATACCGATGGTGCATTTACGGCTGCCAACCCCAGAGCAACGACGGCGGCTGTTACACCAGAACCACAACTGGTAATTATAGGTTTGGTTAAATCTACCCCTTGGGCTGCAAAAATTTTTGCCAGCTCTTGTGGTGATTTTAAATTGCCATTCTCTACCATGCTCCCCCAAGGAGTATTGATACTGCCGGGGATCCGCCCAAGGCGTAAACCGGGGCGAGGTTCTGGTTCCTGTGCTTTAAATCTACCTGCTGGTCGGGCATCTAAAATCTGTATTTGATCATTGCCAAGTGCGGCGATAACCTCATCAACACTTTTGACGGCTGCTTTATTAAAACTCACATTGAAAGTTTGATGGGTTGGTTTAGTCGTACCACTTTCTAATACGTAACCAGCCTGATGCCATCCGCTAATACCGCCGGCCAAGATACGTACATTTTTGGCACCGAATATACGGAACGTCCACCAAACCCGTGGTGCAGAAAAGAGATTACCATCATCATAAATCACTAAGGTATGTTGCTCACTGATCCCTAATTGGCCAACCATCTCACTGAACTGCTGTGGGGATGGCAGCATATGAGGTAAGTCAGTGCTGTGATCTGCTATTGCATCAATATCAAAGTAAACGGCGCCGGGAATATGCCCCTGCTTAAACTCGGCCTGAATATCTCTCTTAGGTATCAATCCTGGCGGCGACATTCTTGCATCCAAAATAACGATTTTTCCATCGTTCTTATGTTCAGCCAGCCACTGCGGTGTAACCAGAAAAGGTGAGCTCATAGCGAATTACCTGTAAAAATCAAAAGGAGCAATTGAGTGATCGCTTCATCGTGGTGCTCACTATATAACGAAATTACGCGATTGAAACCCTGACTTATCAGCTATGCGTAACATCTTGCATTTTTCGAAATCTATTTTTCAAAAAATTACATAATGAAAATATATAATTATGTTCACTGTTCGATTTTTGTGAATTGGTCTCTGAGGATTTCTTCTGTTTATGCAATATTCATCAGCTTGAGAATATTTTTCGTAGTACATCGCAAAAAGAGTCTTTTATTCTATTTCTATCTTGATAATGAAATTTTGATTTCGTATAACCATTGGCATGTAAAGCCTCTGATGGGGGCAATAATCTATAAGCAAGCAGGGGAAATAGGATGAAAAAGGTTCGAATTGGCCTTATCGGTACGGGTTATATTGGTCTTTGTCATACCATTGCTTATGCGCAGGTTGCGACTGTTTTCCCATTAAAGGGCTGCCAGTATTAGAAATGCTGGCAGAAGTCACCCCAGAACTAGCCCGGTAGCGTGCCGTAGAGTTTGGGTTTCCCCTGAGTTTCCCTACCACTAATCCCACAAACAAAAAAACCAACCCTAATGGATTGGTTTTCTTAAGGTATTTTGGTCGGCATGAAAGGATTTGAACCTTCGACCCCCGACACCCCATGACGGTGCGCTACCAGGCTGCGCTACATGCCGATGCTACGGCTTTTATAGTACATTTTATCGTTACTAATGCAAGGCTTGGCAAAACAACCGCCTATTTTTCGAACACTCAATGTTCTGTTTTTAGAACTAGTTCGCAATAAAACGTTTTATATCTGTCAGCACTTGCAATAACAGTGGGAGCTGTGGCTTTTCATCTTTGATTTCATTGCCTTGCTCATCATAGGTACGATATTCACCGTTGTTATCTAACACAATCGTTTGTGTCGGCGTAGTGATAACGAGGGTGCCATTGTCGCCTGTCGCCACCCAGTTGTTATTACGCTGTGCAGCAAATAAATCTTCCCCTTGCGAGTAATCTTCTGATGCCGTTTTGACATGTAATAACCGCTGCATCAGTGTGGTCATGATATCTTCATGATTGGTTAGCTTATTCACGGTCTGTGCGGGGGTTCCCGGCCAGTGAACCACTAATGGTACTTGGAGCTGTTGGCGATTAAAGCGACTACCCGCGCCCCAAGTATTATTACCGCTGTCATTAAATTCAACGCCATGGGCTGCAGTAATAATAACCACGGTTTTATCGAGCTGCCCACTCTGCTTTAGGGTGTCCAGAATAGTGGCAATCTGCTGATCCACATCTCTCGCACCTGATTGATAGTTTTGGATAAAGTCAGTCGGCAGTGCTACTTTTTTCCCGGTGATCGGATCTTGCGCTTCCTTTGCCCCGTTCAGGTTAATGTATGAGAACCAAGGCGCATTGTTTTTGGCTGTTGATAGCCATTGTTGCCATTGGGCCGTGGTTTCGCTGTCTGTTTGTGTCACTGGCGCTGGCAATGTGAAGTCAGCTAACAGCGCCTGACGGTAGAGTGGCGACTCAAAGCCATCGGATGAGAACAGACCAAACTGATAACTCTGCGCACTCAATGCCGTCATAAATACAGATGGTTCGCGGGCAGAGAGAACACCGTCTAAATAGGTAGGCGATATTCCATAAAACAGGCCAAACAAACCGGTGTCCTGGCGGTTTCCCGAGCTGTAGTGGTGATCAAATTGGATGTTTTCCCGGCCAAACTCTGCCAGTGCTGGCATATCTTTTTGTAGGCTACTGGTGCGAATACCGTCCACCACAATCAATAGCAGGTTATAGCCGCTGCCTTTATCGCTGAAAGTAATCGGGTTTAGCGGATATTCAACCGCCAGTGCATCCGGCGTGCCTTGTTCCATCAGGCGGCGCTGATACTCTTGCTGATCAAGCAAGCCGTGTTTCTCGAGGAATTTACGGGCGGTCATCGGGTAGGAGAGTGGCAAGTTTGCTCGCTGCATACTGATTGGGCGATAGAAGTTGGCATCAGCCCAGATATACATCAGATGCGAGGCAAAGAATGCGGAAATAAATACTGCCACCAGTGGCTTAACAAAGCGCTGCCGATTAAGACTGCGCAGTTTTTGCCAGGCCCAGGTGCCAAAAAGCATCTCGACCAAAAAAATGACCGGCACTGAGATAAACATCAATTGCCAATCGCGCGCGAGTTCTGTTTGATCCGGGTTAACCACTAACTCCCATACCACCGAATTAAGGTGTAAATGGAAACGGGTGAAGACCTCGGTATCCACCAATAGCAGGGTTAAACCGGCAGTAGCGAAGGCGGCGGAAAGAAAACGCAGTAGCCGTTGTGACATCACCACAAAGGTGAGGGGGAATATCACCAGCAAATAGGCGGCAAAAACGATAAAGCTAAAGTGCCCAAGCCAGCTAACGAGGGCATAGATACGGCCAATCAGCGATGAGGGCCAATCGGAGACAAACAGATAGCGACTACCCAGCACCAGGCTGAACAGAATATTAAATAGGGCGAACCAGTGCCCCCAGCTGATCATCTGGGAGACTTTTTCACGATAGCGCTGACGATTTGTCACCATATTGAGATTGCAGTTTTGGCCGATAAATTAATGAGCTTTATCTTCACGTACCGAAGCCTGAAGAGCCTCAGCGAAAGAACGTGCCAATACTTTGCGTTGCGCAGGGGCAATGCTGGTATTGATCAGATTTGTTACCATATTTCCCAACACCATCAATGAAAGATCGGTTGGGGTACGATGTTTTTCCAGTACGCAGACCAATTCAGACAGTAGTTGTTCAACGTGTTCGTCACTATAACGGGATGATTGTGCCATAAAAATTGTACTCAACACCTGATAAAGTCCCACATCTTACCGTATAGAGACGCGCTTTTCCGCTATTTTATAGCATTAAGAATCATTAGCCATTAATTGAGGGGTGCCGTCGCTTTTGGGTTGCAGCTCTCAGGTATCAGTGATTGAATACGCCCCTAGCCAAAAGGAGTATTTATCATGAGTCTGGATATCGACCAGATTGCCTTACATCAACTGATTAAGCGTGATGAACAAACGCTTGATGTGGTGTTGCGCGATTCCCTGTTACCTGCCAATGCTGTCGTTGAAGAGATGATGGCCGAGCTGCATCGTGTTTACAGTGCCAAAAACAAAGCTTATGGCTTGTTTAATGAGCAAAGTGAGCTGGCGGATGCGCTGAAACGATGCCGTAAGGGTGATGAAGACTTCCTCAGCTTTAGCCGTGCGGCGACTGGGCGTTTACGTGACGAGTTAGCCAAATATCCGTTTGCTGAAGGTGGTGTGGTGCTGTTTTGCCAGTACCGCTATCTGGCAACCGAATATTTGCTGATCTCGGTGCTGAGCAGCTGTAATAGTATGCGAGTGAATGAGCAGCTTGATCTGAGTACCACCCACTATCTTGATATTAACCGCGCTGATATTGTGGCCCGTATTGATTTGACTGAGTGGGAAAATAATCCAGAATCGACCCGTTACCTGACCTTCCTGAAAGGGCGGATAGGGCGAAAAGTATCTGATTTCTTTATGGATTTCCTGTCAGCAGCCGAAGGGTTGGATACCAAAGCGCAAAACCGTGGTTTATTACAAGCCGTCGATGACTATTGCGCAGATGCTGAGTTAGGCAAAAATGAGCGCCAGGCATACCGTCAGCAGGTCTATAGCTACTGCAATGAGCAGTTACAGTCTGGCGAAGAGATTGCTTTGCAGGAGTTGGCTCAAGAGTTGCCGAAGTTTGGTGAAAAAGATTTTCAGCAATTCACGGCTGAGCAGGGTTATGCATTGGAAGAGAGCTTCCCGGCGGATCGCGGCACCTTGCGTCAGTTGACCAAGTTCGCGGGCAGTGGCGGTGGGTTGAGTATCAATTTTGATGCATTACTGCTGGGTGAGCGTATTTTCTGGGATGCGGCAACAGATACACTGACTATTAAAGGTACGCCACCGAATCTGCGTGATCAGTTGCAGCGTCATTCAGGTAAGCCGTAACAGTTTGTATTGTAATGTTATTGAGCCAATAAAAAACGCCGCATAAGCGGCGTTTTTTATTTCGGCGTCCCGAATATTGACAGCGACGCGATTAAACGCGAACGAAGTCGATATGAGTCAGTTTTGGCTTGAAAGCGTGACGCTGAACAGCCTGTACTTTAACTTTGGTCTCTTTACCGTCGATAACCAGAGTCAGTACGGAATCATAAAAGCCCGGTTTCAGTTCAAGGTTTTTGGTGGTGTCATGGTCAAGAGCAATAGAAATAGCTGCTTCTGTGCCACCGTAAACGATTGCCGGGAATTTATTTGCTGCACGCAGGCGGCGGCTCGCACCCTTACCCTGGTCGTTACGTACTTCTACTTTGATAGTGGTCATTTTGTTTTCTCTTAAGAAATTTACCCTGCTACAGGCGACCCAGCAACAGGTTCGATACTCGGCTTTGATTGGGTAAACCCAGAGCAAAGCGGGCGACATTCTAGCGAAATATCAGCCAGACAGCAAATAAAACTGCGAAAATCTCAGGCTAGATGCGGCTTAAGCTAGGGAGTCAGCTCGGCGAAAACGGCCCTGATAATCAAATATCTTTTCTCTGATTTGCCACCACTGCCCACGCCGACGGGCAACGACAAAATCGGGGTAACGTAACAGCGCTTGTTGCGCGATGATATCGGCTGCGGTTTGCCATTTGAGGGCAATACCCGGTGCGCGTTGGTGGGGGCGCAGGAAAATCTGCTCAAATGCCATACGCTGTGCGGCTGTGGTTAAGCGAAAGCGCTCACTGGTATGGGTGCCGTCTTCATCGTAATAGGTGATTTTCAGCCACTCGCCTTTAGCGTCATGGCCGGTTTCCAGACTCATGCCGCCACAACGTAACACTAGCGCATCTTTCAGTTTTAGCGCGGCTTTCAGCATGTCGTCAGGATCAACCAGCACCTCCTGACACTGATGACAGCGGCGTGCGGCGATATCATTTTCTGCGCCACAATGGGGGCAGGATTTGCAGCGGAAGCGGTAGTCACATTGCGCTCGCGCGCCCTGGTCATTCTCAAACCAGCCCTGACACCGACGGCCATAGTGCTCAATTATCTCGCCAGACTCGGTACATTTCCCCCAGAAGATATTGGCGAAACCGCAATCTGGGCAGAAGACCTGCACCGGCTGGCTGCCGCTATGAGGTTTGCTAGTACCCACTTCGGGAGTGAACAGGTCGTGGGGATTACCAGCATAATCCAGAATCAGGCAATCTTTTTTACCCGGTGAGAGCCGTAAGCCCCGGCCGACAATCTGCTGATATAAACTGACCGACTCTGTGGGGCGCAAAATGGCAATCAGATCCACATGAGGCGCATCAAAGCCGGTGGTCAGCACTGCCACATTAACCAGATAGCGCAGTTGTTGCTGCTTAAATGCGGTGATTAGCGCATCTCGCTCGGCAGGGGGAGTGCCAGCGCTCACTAACGCGGCCTCGCCTTTGGGCAGTAATCCGTGTACTTCTTTGGCGTGCTCGACGGTGGCGGCAAAAATCATCACCCCGCGCCGTTGGGTGGCGTACTCCACTATCTGGCTAACAATATGTGGGGTGATGCGCTGTTGCTGTTTAAGCTCCCGATCAAGATCCGCCTCACGGAACATGCCATCGCTATTGCTGGTCAGGCGGCTGAAATCATATTGCACGACCGGCATATCCAGCCGCTCCGGCGGTACTAGAAAGCCGTGTTTGATCATGTAACGCAGCGGCAATTCATAGATACAATCGCGGAACAGTGTTTTTTCATCACCACGGGTAATGCCATGATAGTGGAATTGATAGATCCAGCCTTTGCCCAACCGGTAGGGGGTCGCCGTCAGTCCCAATAACCGTAGCCGTGGGTTAGTGGTGCGTAAATGCTGGATAATTTGCTGATACTGGCTGTCATCTTCGTCACTGATGCGGTGACACTCATCGATAATGAGCAGCGAAAAGGCGCTATCAAATAGCGGGAGATTGCGTGCCACAGACTGTACGCTACCAAAGACCACTTTCCCTTCGCTTTGGCGCTGCTGTAGCCCGGCGGCGAAGATATCAGCCTCTAAATCGTAGGCACAGTATTTGGCGTGATTCTGCGCCACCAGCTCTTTGACATGGGCCAACACCAGCACGCGACCACGGGCCAGTTTCGCCAATTCGGCGATAACTAAACTTTTACCCGCGCCAGTGGGTAAGACAATCAGTGCTGGCTCGGCATGGCGACGAAAGTGGGTGAGAGTGGCGTCTACCGCTTCTTGCTGATAGGGGCGTAGCGTAAAGGCCATTAAAGCACTTGCCCGAAGTGGGGCGTTATCGCGCTTAATCCATTCACCATTTGCAACAATTGCCTGCATTGTATGAGTGACATTTATCTCTCCTCATAACGAAAAACTTTCTATTATTATGCCTGTCTGATGTGGTCAACGCGAGAGCCTTGGCCGTGAATGACGAGGAGTCAGGATGTACATTGCGTCAGCAGGGGCTGATCCTTTCTCAATAGTGTTTTTTTGAGTAACTGTTCCTAGGATGATAGGGCAACCGCCGCTATACTGATGAATCAGGTCGGTTAGGCAGCAAATGATTTTCCCCTATACAACTTTACTGCTTCATTCTTTCATACCGTATTATTAGCACTCTGTCGTCGTTGGCAGGTGTGAGTGCGGGTATCGTGCCCGTCAGTGGCACGACAATACAACAGGCAAAGTAGATTCAATGCGATTGGACAAGTTTTTATCTCAGCAATTAGGTGTTAGCCGGGCGTTGGTAGCGCGCGAGCTGCGGGCCAAACGGGTCACGATTGATGGCGAAGTGGTCAAAAGTGGTGCAATTAAGCTGACACCAGAGAGCGACGTGAGATTCGATGGCAACCCATTACAGCAAACCCTTGGCCCACGTTACTTTATGCTGAATAAGCCGCAGGGTTATGTGTGTTCGACAGAAGATCCCGATCACCCGACGGTACTCTATTTCCTTGATGAGCCAGTGGCTTACAAGCTGCATGCTGCCGGGCGGTTGGATATTGATACCACGGGGTTAGTGCTGATGACCGATGATGGTCAATGGTCGCACCGGATTACCTCCCCACGCCATCATTGTGAAAAAACCTATTTGGTGACACTGGAGCATCCGGTCGCGGAAGATACGGCGCAGCGGTTTGCTGACGGCGTACAGTTGCATAATGAAACGTCGCTGACCAAGCCCGCTCAGCTCGAGATTATCGAGCCACAGCTGGTGCGGTTAACCCTCAGCGAGGGGCGCTATCATCAGGTAAAACGTATGTTTGGAGCCGTCGGGAATCGGGTATTGGCGCTGCACCGTGAACGTATCGGCGCGATGAAACTTGATGACGATTTGGCCCCCGGTGAGTATCGCCCGCTCACGGCGGAAGAGATTGCCAGCGTAGGCGCTCCCCATCTGTAATCGCTTTTCTATCGTCGCGTGGGTGAGCGGTTCCCACGCGACCCGCAGTCGATATCACCTGCCGTAAGTTATTGAAGGAGTTGTTGAACGTGCATGCCAGTAACCAAAATGAAGCGCAGAACCGGACATCCCACTTTGGCTTAATCTTTATCCTGGGTTTGCTGTCGATGCTGATGCCGCTGGCGATAGATATGTATCTGCCGAGTATGCCCATTATTGCGCAAGAGTTTGGCGTCGAGAGTGGTGCGGTGCAGATGACTCTGAGCGCGTATGTGCTGGGGTTTGCTATCGGGCAGATGTTCTATGGGCCAATGGCTGACAGCATAGGGCGCAAGCCGGTTATCTTCTGGGGCACGCTAATCTTTGCACTGGCAGGAATGGCTTGTGCCATGGCGCAGTCGGTTGAGCAACTGATTAACTTGCGCTTCCTGCATGGTTTATCTGCCGCCGCCGCCAGTGTGGTGATTAATGCATTGATGCGTGACATGTTCACCAAAGATGATTTCTCCCGAATGATGTCTTTCGTGGTGTTGGTGATGACTATCGCACCGCTGCTGGCACCGATTATCGGTGGCGCACTGCTGGTGTGGTTTAGCTGGCATGCTATTTTCTGGACCATGGCCGGCGCGGCATTGATTGGTGCGGTGCTGGTGTTTCTGTTTATTAAGGAGACCCTGCCACCAGAGAAGCGGCAACGCTTTCATCTGCGCACCACCATCGGTAATTTCGCCACGCTATTTCGCCATAAACAAGCTCTGAGCTATATGTTAGCGAGTGCTTTCTCTTTTGCCGGGATGTTCTCGTTCCTCAGTGCCGGGCCTTTTGTTTATATCGACTTAAACGGCGTTTCACCGCAGAACTTTGGCTATTATTTTGCACTGAATATCGTCTTTTTATTCTTGATGACGCTGATTAACAGCCGCAATGTTCGCCGTTTTGGCGCCCTGAAAATGTTCCGCTTTGGTATGTTGGTTCAATTCGTGATGGGGATCTGGCTGCTGGTGGTTTGTGCTACCGGGCTGGGATTCTGGGCATTGGTTCTAGGGGTGGCGGCCTATGTCGGCTGTATCGCGATGATCACCTCGAATGCTATGGCGGTTATTCTGGATGGCTTCCCACATATGGCGGGAACCGCCTCTTCTTTGGCGGGGACTTTACGGTTTGGTATCGGTGCTATCGTGGGGACGTTGCTGTCGATGGCTCCCTCCCGGAGTGCCTGGCCGATGGTAAGCTCGATGGCGTTTTGTATTATTGTTGCCATGCTGTTGTATCTCTATGCCAGTCGCCCGCAAAAAAATGCGATGAAAAAAGCATAGTGAGTAAAAAGTGAAGGGCAGACGCCGCAGGCGCTCCCTTTGCCGCTATTATCCCCCGCAGTTCCTCTTGCCTATTTGTTAAATTTCGCCCTAATTGCACCCAATAAGCCGCCGTTTTTTGCGCTCAATCAATATAGTAAGCATGCGTATCATAATTCATTGCATAGTTATGCCCGGACACATATTGTTAATTTTTTGAGCGATAATACAAAAAAGTGAAAAATAGTTATCGGCGGGTTTTGCTAAGATAATTCTGTCATTAAAATGGTGCCAATACTAATTTATTTGTATGTTTATCAATTGGTTAATGTATTTTTATTGTGTCGATCTCACCTTGAATTGTTCCTCAATTGTAAAATATTGGCAGCGATTAGGTAACATGTTTGCAAGAAAAATGGTTGAGCTAACCGCCATAAAGGTATAAATATAACGAAAAATGGGATCTAAATCCCAAACTGGCAGTTTTAGCCTTGGCAGCAATAGCTGAAAAAGGGTTAAAAACAACGCAAAAATGACATTGTTAGTTTTTAGTTTCTAAATTGTTACCAATGTTGTGTTTTGATGGGGTCTGAATCAGGCACAATGGCAACTTAGCGGCTATAACTTTAGTGAGTGTGAGTCATCGTGGTGCCTTTGTAATTTTTGAATTTTTATTTTGACTAGGAAAAACACGTGAATAATATCCAACTTTCGGTAGTACATCGTCTGCCGCAAAGTTACCGTTGGTTATCTGGGTTTATCGGGGTCAATGTTGAGCCGATACCACTGACGGCGATAGACGATACCCAAAATAACCTAATGGGGCTGAAATTGCTCAGCCACGATGGTAAACATGCGCAGATTATCATGCAGCGGCTCCATCTCTCGCTTCAAGAGATACAAGTGGACTCCGCAATTGTTGAGTGGGAAGGTGAGCCTTGCCTCTTCGTTCATCGGCAGGATGAGAGTGCGACTATGTGTCGCCTGAAAGATGTCGGTGTCGCCATCGCCGAGACCATGACGGCACTTTACCCCTTCTGATACGTGATTAAGCGTTCATCGGCGCTATTCGTCGGCTCTATGTATTCATCGATGATATGGTCAGTCCGCTATGCTGGCACTTTTTTATGTCTGCGTCATTAATCAGCGAATTGTAGCAGCTGCTGTGTATATTGCTGTTTTGGCGCGGCAAATATCGTCTGACAGTCACCTTGCTCCACCACTTCCCCCTGCTTCAACACAATCACCTGATGGCAAAGCGAGCGCACGACTTGTAAGTCATGGCTGATAAACAGGTAGCTAAGCTGGTAACGCTGCTGGAGGGATTTGAGTAGGGCCAGAATCTGTGCCTGTACCGATTTATCCAGCGACGAGGTTGGCTCATCTAAGATCAGCAATTGAGGTTGCAGGATTAATGCCCGTGCAATAGCGATGCGCTGGCGCTGCCCACCGGAGAATTCAGTCGGGTAACGATAGCGGCTCACCGGATCCAGACCCACCTCTTCCATGGCCTTAATCACCCGCTGTTCACGGTGTATGGCACTGAGTTTCTGATGAACTTCTAGCCCTTCAGCGATGATCTGCTGAACATTCAAGCGCGGGTTGAGCGCTGAATAGGGGTCTTGGAACACCACCTGAATGCGGCTGCGATAGGGCAGCATCTGTTTTGAGGTAAAACTGTGCAGCGGTTGCCCGTTAAACCAAATCTCACCTTTTGATGGCAGTAAGCGTAACAGCGCCAGCCCGGTGGTGCTTTTCCCTGATCCCGACTCCCCGACCAATCCCAGACTTTCTCCCGGTTTTAGCTCAAAACTGAGATCTTTTAGCGCATAGTGGTGATCGACTGTCCGGCGTAGCAAGCCACGTTTGATGGGGAACGCCACTTGCAGCCCTTTGACCTCAAGCAGTGGCGCAAGACCTGCTGCGAGGGGCAAGGGGTCGCCCTGTGGCTCGGCATCCAGTAGCTGGCGAGTGTAGGGGTGCTGTGGCGCACTGAACAGCGCCTGACGGCTATTGTGCTCTACAATACGCCCTTCCCGCATCACGGCTACGTTATCTGCCAGTCGGCGGACAATATTCAGGTTATGAGTGATAAACAGCAGACTCATGCCCATCTCTTGCTTTAACTCTTTCAGCAAACTCAAAATTTGCGCCTGTACCGAGACATCCAGTGCGGTGGTGGGTTCATCGGCAATCAGTAATTTGGGTTGGGTCAATACCGCCATGGCAATCATCACTCGCTGACGCTCGCCCCCGGAGAGCTGATGCGGGAAATCAGCTAATCGACCTTTGGCATGACGAATACCGACGCGGTCGAGACACTGAATAATTTCCGCTCTGGCCGCCTCCTGACGCATACCGCGATGCAGTGACAGCACTTCGGCTAACTGCTTCTCGATGGTGTGCAGCGGGTTGAGTGACACCATTGGCTCTTGAAAAATCATGGCGATCTGATTGCCGCGAATACCACGCAGTGTGGGTTCATCGGCATGGAGTAGTGATTGGCCAGCAAACAGAATATCGCCAGCAGGATAGACCACCGGTGGCGAGGGCAGTAAGCGCAATACCGACAACGCGGTAACACTCTTGCCGGAGCCAGACTCCCCGACTAACGCTACTGTTTCACCGCTATTGACCTGCAATGAGAGCGCGCTGACCACTTCACGGTCAACGCCCGCCTGGCGAAATGCCACACTGAGGTTTTGAATATCCAGGAGTGGAGAGGTCGCCATATCAGTACACCTTACTGGGGTCAAAGGCGTCACGTACTGCTTCGCCAATAAAGATCAATAGAGATAACAGCACGGCCAATACCAGAAATGCCGTGATGCCAAGCCATGGCGCTTGAAGGTTATTTTTGCCCTCCAATAACAGCCCGCCCAAGGATGGCGACCCCATGGGTAAACCAAAACCGAGGAAGTCGAGTGAGGTCAGGGTGGTGATTGATCCACATAAAATAAAGGGCAGGAAGGTCAGTGTTGCCACCATCGCATTGGGCAACATATGACGCGACATAATCGTCCGGTCACGCACGCCCATGGCCCGTGCTGCACGGATATAGTCATAATTACGGGTGCGCAGGAACTCGGCCCGCACCACCCCTACTAACCCCATCCAGCCGAATAGCACTGTGATGGCGAGTAGCCACCAGAAATTGGGCTGCACGATGCTGGAGAGTAAAATGACTAAAAACAGTGTCGGCATCCCCGACCAGACCTCAATAAATCGCTGACCCCATAAGTCGACTCTGCCGCCGTAATAGCCTTGAATGGCCCCAGCACAGATACCTATCACGCTGGAGAATAGGGTCAGCGTCAGGCCAAATAACAGTGAAATGCGGAATCCATAAATAACTTTGGTCAATACATCACCGCCGGTACTATCAGTGCCTAATAAGTTGGTACGACTGGGTGGCGAAGGGAAGGGTACTTCCGTGGCAAAATTGATGGTGTTATTACTAAAACGAATAGGTGCCCAAATAGCCCAACCATTATTTTTAATTCGGTCAAGCACATAGGGGTCTTGGTAATCTGCGGCAGTGGTTAAAATTCCGCCAAAGGTGGATTCACTGTAGTTGACCATAAAGGGCAGGTAGATCTTGCCCTGATAGTTCACCAGCAGCGGCTTGTCATTGGCTATCAGCTCGGCAAATAAACTAATAATAAAGAGTGTCAGGAAGATCCACAGTGACCAGTAACCACGACGATTTTGGCGAAAGCGCGCCCAACGGGCCTGATTAATTGCACTTAATTTTATCATTAGTGGCGACCCTCAAAATCAATCCGTGGGTCAACCAGGGTATAGGTGATATCGCTAATGATATTTAGCAGTAAACCAATCAGAGTGAAAATATAAAGAGTGCCAAACATCACCGGATAATCCCGCTGTAGGGTCGCCTCATAGCCCAGCAGCCCTAGGCCATTCAGGGAAAACATCACTTCAATCAACAGTGAGCCGGTGAAAAACATGCTGATAAAGGTAGCCGGGAAACCGGCGATCACCAGCAACATGGCATTGCGGAACACATGGCGATACAGGATCTTCTCCTCCGGCAGCCCTTTGGCCCTGGCTGTCACCACATACTGCTTGCGGATCTCATCGAGGAAGGAGTTTTTAGTCAGCATCGTCAAGGTGGCGAAGCCGCCAATCACGGTTGCCAATACCGGCAAGGTGATATGCCATAAATAGTCGGTAATTTTGCCATACCACGGCAGTGTATCCCAGTTACTGGAGGTCAGCCCGCGTAATGGGAACAGATCGAAATAGCTACCGCCAGAGAACAGCACCACCAGTAAAATAGCGAATAAAAACGAAGGGATAGCGTAGCCGACAATAATTAAGGCGCTGCTCCAGTTATCAAAGGCGCTACCGTTGCGCACCGCTTTTCTAATCCCCAAGGGAATGGATACCAGATAGATAATCAGCGTGCTCCATAGCCCAAGTGAAATAGAAACCGGCAAACTATGCTTAATCAATGACATCACTGATTCGCCACGGAACAGGCTGTCGCCAAAATCAAAGCGCATGTAGCTCCACAGCATATCGAAATAGCGCTGGTGCAGCGGTTTATCAAAACCAAAGCGCTGCTTGATTTCAGCAATCACTTCCGGATCTAACCCGCGTGAGCCGCGATAGTTGCTGTCACCCACTTGTGCCGCATTTAGCCCGACCTTTGCGCCACCCAATCCACCATCACCGCCACCGGCGCTATAGCCGCTGTTGTGGCCCAGCTCAATATTGGCGATGGCCTGATCAACAGGCCCGCCGGGTGCAATCTGCACGATAAAAAAGTTGATAGTAATAATCGCCCACAAGGTGGGAATGATCAGCAATAGCCGCCGTAACAAGTATGCGCCCACAGCAGCCCCCTATTGGCGTTCTGTTGGCAGACGAGCTGCCTTGTTGACATCAAACCACCAGCTATCAAATCCTAGCGAATAGGTGGGGCGTTGTGCAGGCATTGAGAACTTATCCCAATAAGCAAAGCGGCTATGGTTGGAGTACCACATCGGGATCATCAACTGGTTCCAGATTAACACCCGGTCAAGGGCGCGACCCAGAGATAGCAAGGCTTCCGGTTGCTCCTGATGTTTGACTATCAATTCAATTAACTGATCAATAGCCGGATCTTTAATGCCAGAGGCGTTATAGGTGGAGTCGACATAAGCCGAGCTCCACAATATGCGCAGATTGGGGCTAGGGTAGGGCATCGCCCCGTAAACGGTGGGGATCATGTCGTAATCCCGGCTGCGCAGGCGGTTAACAAACTGAGAGCTGTCAACCTCGCGGACTGTCATGGTAATGCCCAAACGCAGCAAATTATGTTTGAACGGCTGAACATATTGGAAGTTGCTGCCACTGAGTAGCAGCAATTCAAACTCAAAAGGTTTGCCGGTTTTACTGTTGACCAACTGCTGATTTTTGACTTCCCAGCCCGCTTGGGCCAGTAACTCGCGCGCTTTTAACAGATTATCCCGTGCATCGCCGCTGCCATCGGTTTGCGGCGGCTGATAAATTTGGTTGAAGACTTCTGGCGGTATTTTGCCTTTGAGTGGGGCTAACCAAGCCAGCTCTGCGCTGTCCGGATAACCTGTTGCCGCATATTCGGTATTCTGGAAGAAGCTATTGGTGCGCTGATAGCTGTTGAAATAAAAAGCTTTATTCATCCAGTCAAAATCAAAAGCCAGTGTCAGCGCCTGGCGAACCCGTCGATCGCTAAAAATAGGGCGTTGGACATTAAATGCCAGCCAGCGGGTATTTTGTGCGGAGTTATCGACAATATCCTGCTTGATAATATAGTTTTTTGCAAAGTTGCCGCCCACATATTGGGTCGCCCAGCTTTTCGGTGAGCTCTCTTCGCGGAAATCAAAGGCGCCAGCTTTAAATGCCTCCAGCGCGACTTTGTCGTCTAAATAGTAGTCATAACGGATGGTGTCAAAATTATGCTGGCCACGATTGACCGGTAAGTTAGCGGCCCAGTAATTTCGCACCCGCTCATAGGTAATAAATTGCCCCATCTTATATTTGCCAATGCGGTAGGGGCCGCTGCTGACCGGCGGTTTACTCAGCGGGTCACTCAATTTATGCTCTTTCCAGAAGTGTTCGGGCATGACCGGCAAGCCAAACAGGCCCAGCATTTTATCTTTATTGGGCTCGGGGAATTCAAAACGCACGGTCAGGTTGGAAATGGCTTTGACCTGCACATCTTTATAGATGATGCGAAATTGCGGCACGCCTTCGGTCATGAATTTATTGAATGTAAATGCGACATCCTGCGCGGTAATCGGGGTGTCATCATGAAAACGAGCGCGGGGATTGATATCAACTTCAATCCAGTGGAAATCAGGGGCATAACGCGCTGACTCTGCAATTAGCGGATAATAGCTACCAATCTCATCGTCTGAGGTGCTAAATAGCGAATCATATAACCTCTCCGTCCGGATTGCCGCGTTGCCGCGTAAGGCATAGCGGTTGAAGTTATCAAAGGTGCCAATGGTGGCTAAGGTAATATTACCCCCCTTGGGGGCCGCCGGATTAACGTAATCGAAATGGCTAAAATCTGATGAATACTTAGGTTCGCCCAGTATGGCAAAAGAAGCACCCTCTTTAATAGTTTCAGCCTGTAGACCGAAACTCAGGGCAGAAAGCGCCAAGGCAGCAAATAGGCGTAACAACATATTAGTGGTGATCTCCTGCATTCCATTCAGATAGTAATAATCTTAAACGAAATTACCAGTTTGCAGGGGCGTAAAGCAAACATTAAGCCAATAATATCTAGCGGACTTTAAACTTCAGCAGTGTGGGCGATGCTCATTACGAGGCCCATGGATGGGTCTCGCCGCTGCCCGCAGCGTTCAAATCTGCTCCCGGCAGATTTGTCCCCCGAATCACTGACCTGGGTCAGCTTATCGGCGGCGACACAATGGGGGGCTGTCGCGCTTATAGCTTGTGGGCTAGTTTTTATTAGCCATTTTGCTTATGACAAAATGTAATTAAATCTTCAACAGACAATGGTTTGCTCAGTAAATAACCTTGTAGGTAGTTAACATTGTGCTGTACCAAATAGTGGAGTTGTTGTTCGGTCTCAACCCCCTCGGCGACGGTCTCAATATTCAGCTTCTTAGCTAACATTAATACTGCATCTAATACTGGTGCCGCCACAGTATTAACACAGATAGTGCTGACAAATCCGCGATCAATTTTAATATAATCTAAAGTAAAACGTTCTAAATAGATTAGCGCGCTATGGCCAGTGCCAAAGTCATCGACTGCAATTTGTACGCCCTGTGAATGCAGCCACGCAAATTGCTTAATGGCTAACTCCTCTTCAACCATGCCCCGCTCAGTTATCTCGAATACCGGCGCAAAGATATCGGTATTTAATTGCTGCAACAGGTGGGAGACATCTTTGCGGAACTGGTCATCCGCCAGATGGACTGGGGAAATATTAAAAGCAAGCTTAGTACCGGCCGGAATGTGGTCTGCCATTAACTCACAATCCCTGAGAATTAACTCAAATAAGTGCCGAGTCAGTGGTTGTATCAGATGCTGAGCTTCTGCATAGGGAATAAAGAGATCTGGTGAAATTCGCCCTTCAATAGGGTGCTGCCAGCGAATAAGTGCTTCCAGACCTGATATTGTGCGATCATGTGAACGAAATGCCGGCTGATACTCAACAAAGAATTCACCACGGCGGATACCACGCAAAATTTCAGCTTCAGCACTTTGGCTGGCAATTAAAATATAATAAGCCAAAATCCCGACCAGAGCGGCAAGTAACAGCCCGCCTAATAAGGTCATACGAATATCATCAGCAGTCAGGCTGGTATGGTAAATTAATATCTTAATCGGGTAACCGGGTAATTGCACCTCACGGGCGCTCCTGGCAGGTAACTGGCTGATGGGTATTACTTTAGAGTTAAAAGTGGTTACCGCTAATTCATCGATAATAATGGCTAACCCATTCACTTGATTATCTGAATAATTTAGCAACAAATAGGGATGTAGGGCTAATTCGAGCGTAGCCAATACGCCGGTATTACCGCGACCAGCTTCTCGCAACCAAACACCAATTGCGGGTTTGCTTGGCATCATGGGCGTGCCTTGCTGAATCTCAAAATCTATCGGCTGGGATAAATTAATTTTGGGATATAGCACAGTGGCCGGTACATGCATCGCACCGGTCGCTGAAGAGCAATAAGCAATATCGTCTTTCACCAATAAGAATGCTCTGACACCATTAGTAAATGCAGCACGATAGTGAAGAGCGGAACTGGCTTGCTCACAACTCTTCGTGCTCAGAGGTATAAGCTGAGACATGGTTGTTGTCAGTTCATTCAGGAACTGAGACGAGTAGGAGATAATGTGATCACTTTGTGTTGTTAATTTACGTTCGCTGCTGCGATAAAGTAATGACAGCGTAATAATGACAAAACAAATAAAGAAACAGAGGGCAAGAATGACACTTTTTTTTACAAGATGGCGTCTGGATAGAATATTGCGTGAGAAAGCACTGCTTGAACCCATGTGACGCCGCCCCTCAGCATGTTTGATAAAGTGGTATGAGTATAAATAAGTTAGTAACGTCGCGCTACCGGTTTGCCAATGAGCGTTATCGACATTAATTAGCTTATCAAATTGAATTTCAAGCTAATCCAATATAAAGAAAAGATGCCCATTAGATGCATCAAATAAGTGAAATGGACATTCATTGATATATTTCAGTAAAACAAATTTTCAGCTTATTAATGCAATTTACATATTCTTATAAAGGATAATCGTTGGTAGATATGCCTTTATGCCAGAAACGTCTTGGTTAAGAGATGCGCATTTTACACAGATAATTCTTGAATTTCGCTGTTTTCAATAAAAAAAGAGATTTCCTACAATCTGATCGGAAATAGGGTTAGAGGTGGGAATATTGAGTATCAGGCAATAAAAAACGCTGCCAGTGGCAGCGTTTTAGCATTTCGTTTGGTATCTCGGACAACAGGAATAAAAATGTGCTAGCTGCGCGAACCGCTACTTAGTACTCGGCGCCCATCGCGATAACGCTTATTCCAATAATCTTCATTTAGGCTCGATATTGTCACACCGACACTGGTCGATGCATGAACAAATTTATCGTTACCTAGATAGATACCTACATGGCGACCAGTCGATCCTGCACGAAACAGCACCAAATCACCGGGGCGCAATTTAGTCCGTTGGATTTTTTTACCGAGATCCTGCTGCTCAGAGGTTGAGCGCGGCAAATCCATACCAAATTGTTCACGGAAAGTGGTTTGTACAAATGCGGAACAATCAATCCCGCGTTTGGTGCTACCGCCTAAACGATAACGAACCCCTTTCCACCCTGCATACTGTTCTAAAATCTTCGACTTGACGTCAACGTTGCGCACCATTGCTTCGAATTCATCCTGAGAGGCTTGCAGTAAAAGCCCATCTTTGTCATTAACTGCACGCATCTCAGTTTGCGAATTATGTAAGTTCGAAGTCTGTGGTGAACTACACGCGGATAACATTACCGCTGCTGCAACCGCAGGAATTACCCGCAGAATATATCTCATAATAGGTTGAGACTTGACCATTGTTGTTGTTTTCCCTTGCTGTCCTTACGACGGATGTCGCTACCAAAATTGCCAAACGAATCGAGATTATTGGTTGTGGTCCGATGAGACAATCACTTAACCGAATAAATGTGCAGGAACGCACAATATTAATCAGGACAGCGGTGAAAATACGGATATCCGAGCACAAACGTTTTTGAGATTACCGTAATGATTAATAAAAGGCGAGAGCTTTTATAACCATTATTTTACTAAATGTTAATGTAACATAATGTAAGGTTTTATATTAAAGAGGAATAGCTGAATTTGTAACCATTTGGTGATAATAATCGAGTGGAAGCATTAATGAGGGGAGAGGCAAAAAATAGACTGTTTTGCCTCAATAAAGCGCAGGTGCGGGCTATCGAGTTGTTGCCCCAGGCAAGTGGCGGTTGATGGCATTAATTATCTTATCGCTTAATGGCGTCAGTAATATCCAACTTATACCAACCAGTACCACTGAGAGCGAGCCGACAGCAATATCAGTAAACCAATGTGCGCCAATCATCACTCGAGGCAGTGAGAAAATAACCACAATCAGTAAAGCAATGGCGAAGGCCCCGCGAGAAAAGTAGCGCAGCATAAAGCAGGCAAAAATCATCAACATCATGCCATGGTCGCCGGGGAAGCTGTCACTTGAGGCATCTTTGGTTGGGATACCCGTTAACTCGCTGACACGATTGATATTTTCAAAAAATAGTGTCGGGCTAGGATGCGAAACCGGTAGCAGATGACCTAATTGGTTAAGGACAACCGCGGTCAACAACATAACAACCCCCGTGACAATAAGACGGCGGCGGCCAGCAGGTGTCTCCTTCATATAGAAGTAAAGATAAAGCACCCCCATACACATCAGCGAAATAACATCGAAAGCGCGGTTATTGGTGATCGCGACCAAATGCAGGAATGAAGGGCTGGAGAGCAGGTGCTGGTTAAAATAGAAGAATATTGCTGAATCTATTTTAAACCAATAACCGTGGTTCACAGGGATATACCAGGATAAAAATAGAGCAATCCCGAGTAAGTTGAGTAGTAATATTGTCGGTAAATGACGACGGGTCATGCGGCGGCCTATAGATTGTCAATGTACGAATTGTGTAACTAATAAAAACGGGGCGCATTATACCCCGTTATCTAATCGAATATTCAGTAATTCATGCTGTAATTTGTTCCAATCTGCTTCTGTTGCGCTGATCAGTTCAATTCGGCTATCCAGCGGCGGTATTGGGCGGGTTTCTATTTGCAGGTCAGCACCTTGGCGATTAATCACCAATGTACCTTCGGCAATACGCATAACCCCTTTGACACGTTCTACCGGATTTAATCGCACCCACTCCAAAAGTGGAACCGTATCAAACAGAGTATCTGCATTAAATACCCAACCACAACTCAGATAACCTTGACCCTGATTGAGCGCCCGACGCCAAGGCTCACTCCCTTTTAAGCTCAAGGCGGCCAGCCCTTTTTGTCGCACTGTACTGTGATGATGCGCACCGTCGGGCAATTCATCACTATTACTGTGTGGTGTATCGAGCAGGGCAATATCAATTTTCCCCTGTTCAGCATAATAGAGTGGGCGTGCTAAGGGCTGTCGATCATGCCATTGCTGTAGTGCGGCATAATCTGCTGCGCTATAGGTATCTTGTTTGTTTGCCACGATAATATCTGCGGCGGTCAATTGGTCACGGAAATTCTCATTCTCCGTGTAACGAGACTCATTCAGTTGGCGGGCATCTAATAGGCAGAGAGTCGCACGCAGATCAATCCATGGCAGATAAGTATCTGAAGTTAATAATGATAATATCTGTTTGGGATGGCCCAATCCTGTAGGCTCAATTAATAATCGATCTGGTTTGGCCTGTTGCAGCAGCATATTCAAGCCCACTTGCATTGGTAATCCATTAACGCAACACATGCAGCCGCCCGGTATCTCTTTCAATACCGCTCCGCTGTCTGCGAGTAGCGCACCATCAATACCAATTTCACCAAATTCATTCACCAAAACCGCCCATTTTTCATCTTCTGGCTTCTGTGACAGCAAATGGCGAATTGTGGTGGTTTTGCCGCAGCCCAAAAAGCCAGTAATCAAGTTTGTTTTTGTCATATGGGGGCCTCTGATATTAAATTTTTTCTCAATAAGATATCAAGGTGAGGGTTGTTTTCAAGGTTCTGATGAGCAAAGGATATAACACCGAGTAAACTTATTATTAAACGAAAAAAGCGCAAATGGAGAATATTTCCTAGGAAAGGTAGGAGTCCCGCCTAATAGTTATACACCGATACGAAATATAATTCACTTCTTCGAGGTATTCTAGTGAGTTATAGGCCGAGTAGGGTAATAAATAATGCTCTATCATTTCCATTGCTTTGCTTGAAATCCTCTATCTTTAAAATGACAGATATGAGAGTCGAGGTGGTTATGAGAAATTGTCGGGTACTAATTATCTTAGCAATAGTGTTTTCATGGATAATCTCTTTTCCTGCAAGTAGTGCGCAATCTAACCTGTCTGTTTCAGGCACAATCACGTTTTACGGAGCCATTGTAGATAGCCCATGTAATACTGCAGTAGTGAATCAAACGATGACAACAAGCTGTTATCGTAATGGTGAAACAGTGACTCATCGACAAACTCTTTCAAGTAATATGCCTTTGATTTCTCAGTTGCCCGGTAATTTAGCCTCTTCTCGTATGGAATGGCTGAACCCGCAGCGTAGCTTGGGAATTATGACTGTCACTTACCTTTAATATTTCTGCTAATAATATTCCTAGTTGGATGAAAACACGGTTTATCACATCGATAAACCGTGATAAATCTCATGATGCTGTTTGGCCACATGGTATACTGATCACTATTCAGAGGCCCTTTGGTCAGGCCAATTTGGCATAGTTATGCTAACAGCGTGATGCAGGAAATAAGGTTATGCGGTTATATCAGGAAGTGGGCAGTCAGTTGCGAGCGGCGATTGTCAGCGGGAAATACCATTTGGGCGATCGTTTACCCCCAGAACGTGATATCGCTGAAAACTTTAGTGTTAGCCGCAGTGTGGTGCGTGAAGCGCTGATCATGCTGGAGCTGGAGAAGTTGGTCGAGGTGCGCAAAGGCTCCGGTGTTTACGTGGTTAATGTGCCTGATCTGCTAGCTGAAGGTGAGTCCGCTGTGTCAGCCGACAGTGGTTACGGCCCCTTTGAACTGCTGCAAGCCCGCCAATTGCTGGAAAGTGAAGTCGCCGCTTTTGCTGCCATGCAGGCCACCAAGGCCGATATCATCAAAATGCGTCAGGCCATCGAGCAGGAAAAAACGGCATTGGCGGCCGGAGCGGTGGATGAGAGCGCTGATGAGCTGTTTCATTGTCTGTTAGCGCAATCGACACAAAATAGCGTGCTCGCCAATATGGTGGCAGAGGCCTGGCAAGCGCGGAAAACCAGCGCGATGTGGCAGGGTGCTCACAGCCATACGCTTGATTTCAGCTATCGCTGGCAATGGCTGGAAGACCATCAGAAAATCCTGCAAGCGGTGTTGCGCCGTGACAGTAAAGCGGCTAAGCAAGCCATGTGGCAACATTTAGAAAATGTAAAACTGAAGTTGTTGGAGCTTTCAGATGCGGACCATCCGGACTTCGACGGCTATCTATTTGAGTCGACGCCGTATCAGCTTGAAGAGTGATCACGCCCTTCGCCTCTGAAGTCGCAGGGGGCGCTTGCTACTCCCTGCAACTCCCACCACTTTGGGCAGAATATGGGCCAAATACTGTTATTTGACCGTCAAATTAAGCCTGCTGTGCCAACCGTTTTACACTCTCTTTCGCGCCAAATTGTTGCAAGCTGAGATAAGCGTCCGTGACCGCCTGAACAAATTCTGGCTGCTGCGGCAAGAATTCACCAAACAGCGATTTCAGCGACAGTAAACTTTGTACGCGAGCAACCCCCTCTTCACTGGTGGCGACACACTTTTTAAAGCTGTCAGCCATAGGGTCACGGATATCAATCGCCTGGCCGCTATCATCCACGCCACTGACATAGCGCATCCAACCGGCAATACCCAACGCCAGACAACGATAGGTTCCGCCATGCTGTAAGTGCCAACGTACGGAGTCCAGCATCCGCTGTGGCAGCTTCTGGCTACCATCCATGGCAATCTGCCAGGTGCGGTGTTTTAGCGCCGGATTGCAGTAACGCTCGATCAATTGGTCTGCGTAGGCATTAAGGTCAACGCCAGTAACACGTAGGGTTGGCGCTTGTTCATCCATCATCAAGCGACGCGCGGTCAAACGATAGTTATCGTCCGCCATACAATCATTAATGTGCTGATAACCTGCCAGATAACCCAGATATGAGAGATATGAATGGCTGCCGTTCAGCATGCGCAGTTTCATCTCCTCAAATGGTAAAACATCATCGACCAGCTGTACGCCAGCCGCTTGCCAATCAGGACGGCCAGAGACAAATTTGTCCTCAACCACCCATTGAATGAACGGCTCACAGGCAATACCGCAGGGGTCAGCTACGCTCAATGTATCGGCGATTTCCTGCAATGTCTCAG
Source organism: Yersinia bercovieri ATCC 43970 (assembly GCF_013282745.1). NCBI lineage: Bacteria > Pseudomonadati > Pseudomonadota > Gammaproteobacteria > Enterobacterales > Yersiniaceae > Yersinia > Yersinia bercovieri. The sequence continues at coordinate 4,134,613 of NZ_CP054044.1, read as the reverse complement.
CGGTAGCCGCAGGAACAATGCGGTCAACCATGGTATTAGGGAAGGTAACATTTTGGCTGATCCAACTGGCCAGTTCTGGGTCACGAGCTGTCGCCAGGCCTAGCACCGCATTTTTGACAACATGGCCGTTTTCCGGAATGTTATCGCAAGAGAGTACGGTAAATGGTGGCAGACCACGTAAGCGGCGCAGTCGTAGCGCCTCAACCAAGATACCCGGCGCAGAGGTCGGGGCATCAGGTATTGCCAGGTCTGCGCGGACAAACTCATTTTGCAGATCCAGTTGGCCAGTACCCGGTTCAATGCAGTAACCTTTTTCAGTGATGGTCAATGAAACGATAGCCACTTGTGGCTCGGCTAATTTTTCCAACACCTGAATAATGCCATCCAGTCGAGCATGCACCGACTCGCAGACGGAGCCGACAACAATGGCCTGATTCCCTTGCGCGCCTTTTTCCAGTACCGAGAAGAGGTGATCTTGTTGGCGTAAATTTTGAATCAGTACGTCGCCACCAAACAGGCTGACTTCACAAATGCCCCAGTCCCCCCCTTGCTGATTCAGTACCCGGTCAGTGAGAAGCGCCTGATGGGCACGATGAAATGCGCCAAAACCGATGTGAACAATACGGCTTTTCAGTGCCCTTCTATCATAAGTGGGCAGTTGTACGCTGGCGGGAAGTGTGCTGTTGGCAATGGTGTTCATACGTGGCTCCAAAATCATTCACCCCCGATCATCACCAAGGGCTGACATAAAAGGTGGCAAATAAAAAAGTTGTTAGACCAGTTTTAGTTGGCTGTTCGTAGGAAAAGAGCCACACCATACCGACCATTTTCTTTTGCTTGTTGCCATGAATATCGGCTTGCAGTGTAAAGCCATATGACAGAAAATAAAATTGGTAAGTCCAATATTGGTAATATTCGTGAGTTGGATCAACCAATGAGGTTTTGCTTTTTGACACTCGGCGGCTAAAGAGTAAGGATAAAGCTGAGTGATACCTATTGGAAATCGGTATAACAACATTTTTAGCACCTGAACAGTTTACGCATACGCAGAAGGTAAAAAATAAATGGAACAAACATGGCGTTGGTATGGCCCGAATGATCCGGTGTCGTTAGATGATATCCGTCAGGCTGGCGCAACCGGAGTAGTGACTGCACTGCATCATATTCCGAATGGCGAAGTCTGGCCGGTGAGTGAAATCAAACAACGCCAGGCTGAATTAGCGGCTAAAGGCTTGGTATGGTCGGTGGTAGAAAGTGTACCTATTCACGAAGAGATCAAAACGCACAGCGGTAACTATCAGCAACACATTGAAAATTATCAACAAACGCTGCGTAATCTTGCCGCCTGTGGTATTGATACCGTGTGCTACAACTTTATGCCAGTGCTGGACTGGACACGCACGGATCTGGAGTATCAATTACCAGATGGCTCCAAAGCATTGCGTTTTGATCAGATAGCTTTCGCCACCTTCGAACTGCATATTCTGAAACGCCCAGGTGCCGTCAATGACTACACGACAGAAGAGCAGGCGCAAGCGGCAGACTATTTCGATGCCATGTCTGAGGCGGATATCGCCAAACTGACCGGCAATATTATTGCCGGGCTGCCAGGGGCTGAAGAGGGTTATACGCTGGATCAATTCCGCGCGCGCCTGGCTGAGTATGATGGCATCGATAAAGCGCAACTGCGTGAAAACATGGCTTATTTCTTGCGTGCTATTATTCCGGTTGCGGAACAAGTTGGCTTGCGGATGGCAGTACATCCGGATGATCCACCGCGTCCAATTCTTGGCCTGCCGCGTATTGTTTCAACCATCGAAGATATGCAGTGGCTAAAAGAGACCGTCGATAGCATTCATAATGGTTTTACCATGTGCACCGGCTCTTATGGCGTGCGTGCTGATAATGATTTGGTGAAAATGATCGAAACCTTTGGCGATCGCATTCACTTTACCCATTTGCGTTCAACATGCCGCGAAGGGAATCCAAAAACTTTCCATGAAGGCGGCCATCTGCAAGGCGATGTTGACATGTACTCGGTGGTTAAAGCGATTTTAACTGAAGAGCAACGTCGTCAAGCTGCGGGAGATATGCGTCCGATCCCAATGCGACCAGATCATGGTCACCAGATGTTGGATGATTTACATAAGAAAACCAATCCAGGCTACTCGGCTATTGGCCGCTTAAAAGGGTTGGCTGAAGTGCGGGGCGTAGAGCTGGCGCTGAAAAGAGCCTTCTTCCCTGAGCTGAAGTAATATACCTGTCATCTTTCAAGTTGCAGGTGTGTTGGTTGCGCTCAACAACCCGAATCACTTACTGATGTAAGCTCGTCGGGATTATTTTGTTTACCACCTTCCTGCACCTTGAAATCTATAGGGTATGGATTGGGGATAAAACAGTTAAGGGCCGGTTTTCTGGCCCTTATATCCAGATAAGAGTATTAGTCTGCGCGCCCCATATAACGGCGCTCCGCAATATGAATGCGGATTTTCTCACCTGGGCTGATATATTCAGGCACCTGAATAGATAGGCCGGTGCTCATCACTGCCGGTTTGTTACGGGCACTGGCTGATGCGCCTTTGATACTCGGCGCGGTCTCAACAATTTCCATATCAACGGTTTGTGGCAACTCTAACGCCAGCAATTGGCCGTCCATGGTTAACACTTGCATACCCGGCATACCGCCTTCAGGAATAAACAGCAGCTCATCTTCGATCTGCTCTTTTTTGAAGTTGTATGGCGTGTAATCTTCATCATCCATAAAGACGTATTCGTCGCCATCGATGTAAGAGAAATTCACTGAGCGGCGGGTGAGAGTGATGGTATCGAGGATCTCATCACCCTTAAAACGCTCTTCAACTTTTAAACCGGTACGCACGTCAGAAAAACGCATTTTATACAGCGTACTTGCGCCGCGAGCGCTTGGGCTTTGCACATCAATATCTTTCACCAGCAGTAATTTGCCGTTGAGGTTGACTGCCATACCACGTTTGATTTCGTTAGCTCTTGCCATTTATTAACCGCCAATCAGGATTGAAGATAAGTTGCGACAAGTTACTCGTGCCGCGTGATTCAGGCAAGCTGCTAGCGCAAAAAAGAGTGATATTTTCACCACAAAATCGACCTTAAGCATACACCGGTAGCAGCCCCAATAATGCCGCAATATGCGCCACCGCATTAACCAAGCCAAACAGGATAATAAAGCCGATCATAAAGCGCCCACCCGGAGCACGATAAGTTGCTTGTGGAAAGCGTCGACGGCTGGCGCGCGCCATCAGTGCGGGTACGATAACCGCCCAAATGGTGGCGGCTAAACCGGCGAAGCCAATCGCATATAAGAAGCCATTAGGGAACAGCAGGGCACCGATGGTGGGGGGGACAAAAGTGACTAACGCTGATTTGGTGCGCCCATTACGATCATCAGAAAACTTAAAGAAATCAGCAATGTAATCGAACAAACCAAGAGATACCCCCAAGAATGAGCTAGCCAGTGCCATATAAGAGAAGGCGTTGAGTAACTGGCTGGTGAGCTGGCGGGTAGCAACCGCATCCATCTGTTTTAGCAAGCTGCCAATATTCCCGCCGTCGGCAATCACTTGTTTGAATGCATCCCGAGCGATATTGCCCTGAATGGCATACTGCCACAGCACATAAATCACCAACGCGATCAGTGTGCCGAACAACAGGCTCTGCACCACGGCTTTACTCTCTTTCTGGTAGTACTTCACCAGCCCCGGCACATTGCCGTGGTAGCCAAATGAGGTCAGTAAATAGGGCAGGGCCGCCAACGCATAGGGCAAATAACTGGCGCTACTGTCGGTTTGATTGAACAAAACCGCGCTTTCCACATGGCCAAACATATCACCGACTGACATAACAAAGGTGATAACCATGCCGCCGATTAATATCGTACTCAGACGATCCACGGCACGGGTGGATAGCCAAACAATAAATGCTACCAATATGGCAAAGATAAAGCCCGCGGTGGTCTGGCCAATTCCGGTCACATTTTGCAGGGTGTGGGAGATAATGGAACCACCGGCAGAGATATAGGCGTAGGTCAGAATGTAGAGCACAAAGGTGATCGACAGCCCATTGATTGAGCTCCAAACTTTACCCAGCAGATCTTGCACCATGGTGTGAAAACTGGCCCCGGTAGGGTAATTCAGGTTCGCTTCCAGAATCATCAGGCCGGAAATCAGCATACAGGCCCAAGTATAAATCAGCAGTATGACTGATCCGCTGAACCACACCCCCGCAGTCACGATTGGGATTGAGAACATACCCGCGCCCACGGCGGTTCCGGCGACAATCATCGCGCCGCCAAGGACGGAAGGTCGTGACAAAGGTTGGGATGATTCCATCGACATACAACTCCAAATTCTCTTCGTACTTGAAATTACAGGTGTGTTCGCTGCATTTACTGGCAGCCTACCTGCAACAGCAATTACGTTGGAAATAATAGCTAATAGGGTGAATAGTTCTTTTGTACTAGCTCAATGGTACAAGATGCACATGAAACTGTAAACAGCTGAATATTCTTGTGCTGATTAATTAGCCAGTGATTAGTTTGGTTCAAGGGGGGCGCTATCTCTATATCACACAGCCTGGGTTGAGTTGAATGATAAGCCCGTGAGAGTAAAGCGCGACAGAAAGGGATATTCGTGGGCTGGATCGGCTATTCAGCGGCTGTTTAAGAATAGTACTGGTAGTTCTGTGGGGCGATTGCTATTGTCCGCTCTTATTCCACCAGCCTACAGGAGCCTGCTGATGGAGTGTCGCTCAGATTGCGGTGCCTGCTGTATTGCTCCTTCTATTTCCAGCCCGATCCCCGGTATGCCACTCGGCAAACCCGCTAACACCCGTTGCCTGCATTTAGATGATCAGATGCGCTGTGGTATTTTTCACTCCCCAGCTCGCCCCGCGGTTTGTGCCAGCCTGCAAGCTCTGCGGGAGATGTGTTTTGACACCCGCGAACAGGCGCTGGTCTATTTGATTAAGCTAGAAGCCGATACTGCGCCTTAATGAATAGGAGGGCGATATCACTATTGCCCTCCTAAACGGCTGATAAAGCTGAACCAAGGGGAAACGTGCCGTTCGGGTCGTAAGCGGCGTAAGCCGCCGGAGTGCCCGTAGGTGCGGTCAACCCTTGGCTCACCTATCCTCTATGCCCCAATGGGCACACTATGAGCGGTATTTTTTAGTACCGGCCCGCTGTACTTCTCAATCTCAAGCTGCGCCATCTGCCCACAGTTACCCTGCGCCAGACTGGAAGAGCCGATATCGAAAGTCAGACAGTTGATATTGCCATTTTTACAGATGGAACCCGGCACTGACGGCTCGGCGGGGTCAAACCATGCACCTTCACTGATCCGTACCACGCCTGGCCGCACATCCTCTGATACCACTGCACCCACCAATATCTGCCCGCGATCATTAAACGCCCGCACCAAATCACCATTCACAATCTGGCGTGCGCTGGCATCTTGCGGGCTGATCAGTATCGCCTCCCGATCGGCAACCGCATATTTTTCACGTAGCGGCGTGTTATCTAACTGCGAATGCAGCCGGTTAATCGGATGTGCGGTATTCAGTGACAGCGGATATTTCTTCGCCTCTACGCCGCGATACCACTCGTGTGGTGGCATCCAGGTCGGAATTCCCTGACAATCGGCATAATCCATTTTGGCGATGGTATCGGAGTAGATCTCAATCTTGCCGGACGGCGTGCCGAGCGGATTGAGCAACGGATTTTCACGATAGTCAGCGAACCGGACCCACTGCTTATTCGCCTCGGGGATCGGGAAGCGAATATAGTTGTTTGACTCCCAGAACATATCAAACGGCGGCAGCGCCACCCGCGCAGTACGGGCCTGAGATTTCATATCGTCATACATCGATTTCAACCACTGGGTTTCATCTTTGCCCTCGGTAAAGGCATCAATCACCCCCAAACGGGTCGCCATTGCGGCGAAGATATCAAAATCGCTGCGGGACTCATGTTGTGGCGGCACACACTGGTGCATCGGGAAGACATAAAGCTGCGAATAGTCGCCGCCCATCTCCAGATCGTTACGTTCATAACTGGTGGTGGCGGGCAGCACAATATCCGCGTGCTTCGCGGTGGCGGTCCAGTAGGGTTCGTTCACCACGATGGTTTCTGGGTGCTGCCAGGCTTTCACCAGATTATTGGTGTCCTGATGCTGATGGAAGGTGTTACCACCCGCCACATAGACCATTTTGACATCCGGATAGGTCACTTTAGTGCCATTGAAATCAATGGTTTTCCCCGGATTAGCCAAACATTCGGCAATGCGTGCCACCGGGATCGGCGCCGGTGAATTCTTCGGCGCGTTACCGGCAGAGATCCCCGGCAAGATGCCGCCTTTCGCGGTCGGGCTACCGCCGGAGGAGTAGTGATAGCTGAAACCAAAACCACCGCCCGGCAGGCCAATTTGGCCGAGCATTGCCGCGACTGTCACCAGCAGCCAGTGCTGCTGTTCACCATGGTGCTGGCGCTGAATCCCCCAGCCGCCCATGATCATGGTGCGCTGTTTCGCCATATCTCGCGCCAGTTGGCGCAGTACATCGGCATCCACGCCACTGATATCTGCTGCCCACTCTGCTGTCTTCGGCTGGCCGTCAGCTTCCCCCAACAGATAGGTCTGGAATTTGTCAAAACCGATAGTATAGGTTTTGATAAAGTCGGGATTATGCAACTTCTCAGTCAATAAGGTGTGGGCAATGCCAATCAGCATGGCGCTGTCGGTATAAGGGCGCGGGGCGATCCATTGTGCATTGGTAAATTTGGCGCTGTCATTATGCACCGGGTCAATACTGATGACTTTGATGCCTTTTTTCTTCAGCGCCTCAAAACCGGTTTGGCCCACATGGTCGGGGATATTCCAGCTATTTTTCAAGGTGATCATCGGGTTACAGCCCCACAGGATCACCAGTTCGCTGTTATCAACCACATTCGGCCAGGCGGTTTGCTGCTCGTAAACCTCCATCGACCCCATCACGTGGGTCATAATCACCTGTGCAGCCCCGGTGGAGTAGTCGCCGGCATAGCCGAGGAAGCCGCCACTGAGATTCATTAGCCGCTGTAGCAGGGTGCGACTGTTGTGCAGCATACCGACACTTTTCCAGCCATAAGAACCGGCGTACAGCGCCTGCGGACCGTGATCTTTCTGCACACGTACAATCTCATTGCACACCAATTCGGTAGCTTTATCCCAACTAACCCGCACCCACTCATCACGGCCACGCAGCTCGGTATGGCTGCCGGGGCCGCCCTCCAACCAGCTTTTTCGCACCATCGGATATTTTATGCGGTTATCGGCATGTACCTGATACGGGGCCATGGTGATCAACTCATTCGGCCAAGGGTCATCTTTGACTGGCTGAACAGCGACCATGCGGCCATTCTCGACGATGGCTTCAAATGCGCCCCAATGCGCGCCAGTCAGAATCCCTTTTTGCGCCTGACGCAGCGCCAGAAACTGAGGTAAAGCTTGACTGATGGCTTGTGCTAATGCGGATTTAGGCCACAGGCCGCCAACCAGTGGTAAAACTGCCAAGGCACTGCTGCCCAGTAAGAAGCGACGGCGGCTCATTTGTAAAGGTTGTATTTGGTATTTAGTCATTTTCGCCTCTTATTTACAGCTTGGCCGGCATATCACTGCCATGTTTTTGTACGTACTGGGTCATCACGCGCAGCTGTTCCTGCGTCAGGGAGGTGCGTGGTGCCATGCCTTTGATTACCCCAATCCATTGGTTCGCGTTGAAGCGATCCAGCGCCGTCAAGCCGTGGCAGCCGGTGCAGTTGGCTGACATCATATCGGCGGCATAGCGCCATATTTTCTGTTGATCATCAACCAGTTGCTTCTTCGGTAACCACACCTGAAGCGCGACCTGATGCCACACCAGTTGGGTTTCCGGGTCTGTCTGGGTGCTAAGGGTTTTCAGTGCTTTTTGCGCGTCGTCACCCAGTAAAACACTCAGGATGCGCTTGCCCTGGGCGGCATAGAATACCTCTGCTACGCCATCTTGCTGCCAGCCTTTAACATCCACCAACACCTGATCACCTTGCTGTTTCAGCACTTCAACTTGGGTCGATGGCATCAGATTACCGGCGTTATGGCTATCACTGGCGTTCATAAAGAACGGCTCAGTAGCGATGGTATAGAGCGTGGTGGCACTGGCGGGAGTTTGCGCGGCGGCGGTTGCCAGTTCAGCAGCACCCGCTTGGGTTACTTCACTCATATCCGGCAGGATGTGGGCGACACCTTTATGGCAGTCGATGCAGGTTTCACCTTTTTTAATCGCCACAGGATGCTGAATGCGCGCTTCAGCACTTTGCCCAGTGATATCCATGGCATCAAAACTGTGGCATGAGCGGCAGGTGGCGGAATCACTCTCTTTCAGCGTCTTCCAGACCGATTGGGCCATGGCAAGTTTATGAGCTTCATATTTCTCTGGTGTATCAATAGTGCCAGCCATTTCACCGTAGATATCTTTCACCGCGCGGATTTTGGTCCATAAATAGTCCAGTGGCTCATGGGGTACATGACAGTCAGCACATTCAGCACGGATGCCTTTGGTATTTTGAAAGTGGACACTTCCCTGATATTCAGCCAAGGGCTGTTGCATGGTGTGGCAGGAGACGCAGAACGCGGTGTCGCTGGTTTTATGGAGGACAGTAGCAGTACCTGCCAATAACGCCGCACCTATAATGATGCCGATCAGCAGTATCCATAACCATCCCCACCGGCGTCGTTTCACGAAGCCAGTCTGTTTTTTGCTCATAATTGCACCCACTGTAAATTATCTAATAATTATTGGTGAAACAGACGGATCAAATGCACTAATAGCTAAGATGCCAGATAATCTGCCAATAAAAACTTATCCAATAGCGATAAATCTATCCCATAATATAAGTAGGTCTATTGTAGGGCGATTTTCTACTGATGGCTAACCCGAATGGGGTATTTAGCAATATTAGTTCAGATTTGCTGAGTATAAATGCGAGGAATGAACGAATTTTTGCGACGCAGGGCAAATAACCAGCTGAAATTGCTGGTTATATGGTGGCTTATATAGCGCTATTTTTTAGTCGTAAGTGCGGTAAAACTGCTGATTGAGCCATAAATCGATGGCGTGGCGGCTGGCTTCAAAATGCGGTTCAGGTAACTCCCGTGGATTACACCATAGCCATTGCTGACACTTATCCGGCTCTTTCAGCTCTGGCTGTCCACCGGGATGCTGCGCCAGTAAGCAGACCGAAACGGTATGTTTGCCCTCATCGCGCCAGGTGGCAATGTTATTGCACAGCGCGATAACATGCAGATTATTGATATTTAAGCCGGTTTCTTCGAAAATCTCGCGTGTCGCCGCCTGCTCAAATGACTCCCCAGCCTCCATATGACCACCGGGAATTGACCAGTAAGGGGCATGCTGACCGCAACGCTTACCCAACAGTACATCACCTTGTTGATTGACGATAATCACGCCAACACCGACCACAACAGACATCGTATTCACTCCCTATAAATGTGTATCAGCAACCATCAGCTAGTTTGGCCATTTCGCTACTGACATAAACCTGTTCATAGCAAAAATGTGCGGGATGTCAAAAATCCATCAAGAATTAGAGCAGAAAACTTGCATATATTCTTAGCTGGAAACACACTCCTTGAAACGTTTCAGCGTTATCTCGTCACCAGATGATAAAGGGTAACGCTCCTGTTTCTCATTAAAGCTGAAACGATTCAACTTCAGCAGGAGAGGAGATATATGTTCCAATTATCGACGAAAGATATCCATCTGGCTGCACAAGCAGACAGTAAAAACGACGCTATCACTCAGGTGGCCGCGGCACTGACTCAAGCGGGTTGCGTGGCTGCCGCTTATGTTGATGGCATGTTGGCCCGCGAGCAGCAAACATCCACCTATCTGGGTAATGGTATCGCCATTCCACATGGTACCACTGATACCCGCGACTTAGTGCTGAACACCGGCGTACAGGTGTTCCAATTCCCGCAGGGCATCGCGTGGGGCGACGATCAAACCGCCTATATCGTGATTGGCATTGCGGCCCGTTCTGATGAGCATTTGGCCTTATTGCGCCAGTTAACCCACGTATTAAGTGATGATGCGGTGGCGGAGCAACTGGCCACCACTACCTCGGCTGAAGAGTTACGCAGTTTGCTGATGGGAGAGAAAAAAGCGGCTGAATTCCATTTCGACACCTCACTGATAGCCCTTGATGTGGCGGCGGATAACCTGATCACGCTGCAAGCGCTGAATGCCGGTCGTTTACAGCAAATCGGCGCAGTCGATGCCCGTTTTGTGAGTGATGTGATTACCCGTGCGCCACTGAATTTGGGGCAGGGTATCTGGTTGAGTGACAGCACCGAAGGCAATTTGGTCAGTGCTGCCACGGTAAGCCGCCCGGCGACTGCTTTCGAGCATCATGGCGAAAAAGTGGCTCTGCTGCTGACACTCTCGGTAGCTGATGATCAACCGCTGTCGGTGCTGAACTATCTCAGCGACCTGCTACTGGCGAAAAAAGCTGACCTGTTGCTGAACGCCGATGCCGCCGCGCTGCTGGCACTGCTGACCCGCGAGTATGTTGAGCAAAGCGAAGTCTTAAGCGCTGAATTTGTTATCCGTAACGAACACGGGTTACATGCGCGACCAGGGACGATTTTAGTCAATACAATCAAACAGTTTACCAGTGAAATCACCGTGACCAACTTGGACGGCACCGGTAAACCCGCTAATGGACGTAGTCTGATGAAAGTAGTGGCTTTAGGGGTTAAAAAAGGCAATCGCCTGCGCTTTACCGCCAGCGGTGAAGATGCACAGGCAGCACTGGATGCCATTGGTGAAGCTATCGCCGCCGGTTTGGGCGAGGGGGCAGCATGAGCAGAAGAGTCGCCACCATCACACTGAATCCGGCTTACGATCTGGTGGGTTTTTGCCCTGAAATCGAACGTGGTGAAGTCAATCTGGTGAAAACCGCCGGTCTACATGCCGCAGGTAAAGGGATCAATGTTGCCAAGGTGCTGAAAGACTTGGGAATTGATGTCACCGTCGGCGGCTTCTTGGGTAAAGATAACCAAGATGGCTTCCAGCTGTTATTCAGCGAACTGGGTATCGCCAACCGTTTTCAGGTGGTGCCAGGCCGTACCCGCATTAACGTCAAACTGACGGAAAAAGATGGCGAAGTGACCGACTTTAACTTCTCCGGTTTTGAAGTGACCAAACCGGATTGGGATCGCTTCGTCAACGACTCATTGAGCTGGTTGGGGCAGTTCGACATGGTCGCGGTCAGCGGCAGTCTGCCCGCTGGCGTCAATCCAGATGACTTCACTGACTGGATGAAACGCCTGCGCTCCCAGTGCCCATGCATCATCTTCGACAGCAGCCGTGAAGCACTGGTCGCCGGGCTGAAAGCTTCACCATGGTTGGTGAAACCAAACCGCCGTGAGTTGGAAATTTGGGCTGGTCGCCCACTACCCGAACTGGGTGATGTGGTGGAGGCCGCGCACGCCTTGCGTGATCAGGGGATTGCCCATGTGGTTATCTCTCTCGGTGCGGAAGGGGCATTGTGGGTCAACGCCTCCGGTGCCTGGCTGGCAAAACCGCCGGCCTGTGAAGTGGTCAGCACTGTCGGTGCCGGTGACTCAATGGTAGGTGGCCTGATCTACGGATTATTAATGCGCGAGTCCAGCGAACACACGCTGCGTCTGGCGACAGCAGTCGCTGCTTTGGCCGTCAGTCAGAGCAATGTGGGTATTACGGATCGCCCGCAGTTAGCCGCCATGATGGCAAAAGTCGACCTGAAACCCTTTAATTAATCTCCGGAGGCGAAATGAAAACGCTACTAATAATAGACAGTTCGCTCGGGCAGGCCAGAGGCCACCTCGCGACACTGATGTTGGGTGCTGCGGCGGCAAAAGCAGGACTGAGCTGGGTTGAGAGTGCAGCTGATGCCGAGCTGGTGATTGTCGCTGGGCAATCAGCCCCGGCTGACAGTGCGCTGAACGGCAAAAAACTCTATATCGGTGATGTAGAAACAGCGGTACGCGATCCGGAGGCTTTCCTGGCCCAAGCCATTGCTCAGGCCAAACCCTATCAGGCGACTGTTGCAGCATCTGCGCCTGTTGCGGCCAACAGCGCGCCAAAACGTATCGTGGCAATTACTGCGTGCCCAACAGGGGTGGCGCACACCTTTATGGCAGCAGAAGCCATTGAAAGTGAAGCGAAAAAACGTGGCTGGTGGGTAAAAGTTGAAACCCGTGGCTCCGTGGGTGCAGGCAATACAATTACACCCGAAGAGGTGGCGGCGGCTGATCTGGTGATCGTGGCCGCTGATATTGAAGTGGATCTCGATAAGTTTGTCGGCAAACCGATGTATCGCACCACCACAGGTCTGGCGCTGAAGAAAACCGTGCAAGAGCTGGATAAAGCTCTGGTGGAAGCTGAGGTTTATCAGCCAAAAACCGGCAGCAGCACCAGCAGCAAGAAAACAGAAACTGGCGGCCCGTATCGCCACCTGTTGACCGGTGTCTCCTACATGCTGCCGATGGTGGTGGCGGGGGGCTTGTGTATCGCGCTCTCCTTTGTGTTCGGCATCAAAGCATTTGAAGTGAAAGGCACACTGGCTGCCGCCTTGATGCAAATCGGTGGCGGTTCTGCATTTGCCCTGATGGTGCCAGTTTTGGCGGGCTTTATTGCCTTCTCCATTGCTGACCGCCCAGGTCTGACGCCGGGTTTGATTGGTGGTATGTTAGCCGTAAGCACTGGTGCGGGTTTCCTCGGTGGTATCATTGCCGGTTTCCTGGCAGGTTACGTCGCGAAAGCTATCAGCACCAGACTGCAATTACCGCAAAGTATGGAAGCGCTCAAACCGATATTGATCATCCCGCTAGTGGCGAGCTTGATTGTCGGTTTGGTGATGATTTATGTGGTCGGTACGCCGGTGGCAAAAATCATGACTGGCCTGACTGATTGGCTGCAATCCATGGGTACTGCGAATGCGGTGCTGCTGGGGGCTATTCTCGGTGCGATGATGTGTACCGACATGGGTGGGCCGGTCAACAAAGCGGCCTACGCCTTTGGTGTGGCGCTGCTTAGCTCTTCAGTTTATGCACCGATGGCAGCCATCATGGCGGCGGGGATGGTGCCACCGCTGGCAATGGGTCTGGCAACACTGTTGGCGCGTCATAAGTTCGACAAAGGTGAGCAGGAGGGGGGCAAAGCGGCGCTGGTTCTGGGCTTATGCTTTATCTCTGAAGGGGCGATCCCGTTTGCTGCCCGTGACCCAATGCGCGTCTTGCCGTGCTGTATCGCCGGTGGCGCACTGACAGGTGCACTCTCTATGGCATTCGGCGCACAACTGATGGCGCCACACGGCGGCTTGTTCGTGCTGCTGATCCCAGGGGCTATCCATCCAGTGCTGTTATATCTGGTGGCTATTATTGCCGGTACTGTGTTGGCTGGTGGTACATACGCCATGCTGAAACGCCCTGATGACGTGGTGGCGAAAGTCGCGTAACACTCTATTCAGTTAGCGCATTATTCAGTTAGCGCATTATTCAGTTAGCGCAGTTTAGGTAGAGATAAAAAAACCGGCCTCAAGTGCCGGTTTTTTCATTTTGACTCAAGCAGTTGCCTCAATCGTATTGGCTAAACTTCAGCTTGCGACTTCAACCAGGCTATCTCTTCGGCCCAAATATCCATATTCACCGTTTCCAGAATGAGCGGAATATTATCAAAACGCGCATCGCGCATAATATAGCTGAATACGGTTTTGCCGATATTACCCTCACCGAGGCTGTGATGGCGGTCGACACGGCTGTTAAATTCGCTTTTCGCATCATTAAGATGCATACCGCGCAGATACTGAAAACCGACGATATCACCGAGCTGCTTGAAGGTGTGCTCGCAATCGGCTTCGGTACGTAAATCATAACCAGCGGCGAAAGCATGGCAGGTATCAATACAGACGCCAACCCGGCTCTTATCTTCTACGCCGTCAATGATGGCGGCCAGATGTTCGAACTTAAAGCCCAGATTACTGCCCTGTCCGGCGGTATTTTCGATCACCGCCGTGACACCCTCACTGGCATCCAGCGCGATATTGATTGATTCAGCAATGCGCGCGAGACACTTATCTTCATCAATTTGCAGTAAATGGCTGCCGGGGTGGAAGTTCAGTAGTGACAACCCCAGTTGCTGGCAGCGGGCCATTTCATCAATAAAGGCTTCGCGAGATTTCTCTAGCGCCTCAATGACCGGATGGCCAAGGTTGATCAGATAGCTGTCGTGCGGCAAAATTTGAGCTGAAGTGTAGCCATATTGCTCACAAGCTAGCTTAAACCTCTCAATAACATCTTCCGCTAGTGGGGCTGCGCGCCATTGGCGCTGATTCTTGGTAAACAGGGCAAAGGCGGTGGCCTCAAGCTCATGCGCCCGAATCACCGCCTGGTCTACGCCCCCTGCGGCACTGACGTGTGCTCCGACAAATTTCATTCCATTCTCCTTTGGTAACCGAGCCATTATGGCATTGATAGCGGAATGATTGAATGGTGGAAGCGGAGAGAAAAGAGAAGGGCCGCTTGATGCAGCCCTTGGTGACACTATTTTATGCCGCGATATGCTGAACCAGTAAGTTGATGCCTGTCCCGCCAACCAACAGCCAGACAAACAGCAGCAGGGCCAGTAACAGTGGTTTAACCCCCGCCTGACGAATGGAGCCAATATGGGTGGTTAGCCCCAGTGCCGCCATCGCCATTGCCAACAAAATGGTATCCAGTGTAATCAGATGGTTGACCCAGGCTGCGGGCAGCAGATTGAGTGAGTTAAAACCGGCCATCAGAATAAATATCACCGCAAACCAAGGAATGGTGATGGCACTTTTCTCACGTTTTTCCCCGCTGGTTTTTAGGCTGCTACGCCCCAGATAGGCGGAAAGTAACAGCAAGAATGGTGCTAACATCATCACCCGGATCATTTTGGTGATAACCGCCGCATTTTCAGCATCAGGGCCAATGGCATGTCCGGCAGCTACCACCTGCGCCACTTCGTGGATCGTCGAACCGGCAAAGATACCAAAGGTCTCCTGACTCCATGGTAGCCACTGGTAATGTAGGTTTAGCTGATACAGCCATGGGTAAACAAAGATAGCCAGCGTACCGAAAATTACCACCGTGGCGACGGCAACCGCCACTTTGCTGGCGTCAGCTTTCAGCACCGGCTCGGTGGCCATAATGGCGGCGGCACCACAAATACTGCTACCAGCACCAATCAACATCACTGTTTGCTGATCCAAGCCGAAAACACGTTTACCCAGCCAACACGCCAGGATAAAGGTAGAGCTTAGGGTTAACAGGTCAATGAGCATACCGGTCGCGCCGACATCAGCGACTTGCTGGAAGGTCAAGCGGAAGCCGTACAAAATGATCCCCAATCGCAGCAAGTGCTGTTTGGCGAGCAGCACGCCGTCAGCACAAACGGGTTGCACCCACGGATAGAGTGTATTGCCGACGACGATACCAAATATGATAGCCAACGTCAGGGCGCCGAGGCCCATATCGATAAACCACGGCATATCACCCACGGTAAGCGCCAACCCAGTCATCACACCGGTTAACACCAAACCCGGAAGATAGCGGGGCAGGGTAAACTGCTGTGGTCGAGGGAGTTCTTTGCTATGAGAAGTTGCCATGTTTTATATCCTATTGCCTGTAAAGATTGTGGGTAGTTTAACGACTTTGGCAATAATAGATAAATTCATTATATATTTATAATTAATCGATATAAGTGGTAAGTGGGAATTAGGCCCGAGTCAAGGCCAGGAGCACGGCTATCGGTGAGTCAGGCATACGAAAATAGGTATGCCTGATAATACATTTAGCGGGATGTTGGCTGAGCAGCTTGCATGGTTACAGTGGGGGTAGTGTCACTATTTGGATTCTGGGCTGAGCCAAGAACACAAGTCTCAAAATCCTCCGCCATCATACATTCCGACTGACACTCCTCCGGACTTTCGCCTGCGAGTTCACATGCACTGGCATAGGTAGGAATGGTTGCCGTGGCTAAAAAAAGCAGCAAATACTTAATGGTGTTATTCATAATTAATACCTCGCTAATTGAAATTCATCCATAGATTTCAGATGCGAATAGCTATTGCTAATACACTAATAAATAAAACAATTAATAATATTGGTGCGGGGATATACGATAACTTATCACATCATGGAAAAGAGTATGTCTATAAAACGAGCTGCACAATGAGTTAATATGCGTATTAATTTGTCTAAATCATCGGAATAAGTAATGGATATTAGGTGTAATAAGGTTACCGTTAGTCGGTAGTAATATTATTAATTATGTTATTACTTTGCTGGCATCCTCAGCATATAAACAACTCTACCCCATTTTAATCCGTTTAAGACTGAACGCGGTATCCCGCTTTGCTAAACCTGCAGTTACCTATTGACTATCTGGTTGATTTTAAAGATGGTTATCAGTACGGTTGCCGCAGTTGCTTACTCTATTTTCTTTCACTCAGATGATAACAAATAACCCTCTTTCCGCTTAATTTCCTGCACCGATAACCTGCCGATTTTGCTTAAAGGTGTTAGTCTTATACGGTAATTGAGGCTATAGGCTTTTTCGTCAGTGATGGTATTGACAACTAATAAGTTAGCTCGGTTCATCCAGTAACTGACGAGCAGAGTGATGATAGCGTCCTCCATTTTTTACTACAGAGACCGTTATGCACATAACCTTACGTCAACTTGAAGTCTTTACTGAGGTGCTGAAAAGCGGCTCTACGACCCAAGCCTCGGTTGTGCTCGCGCTTTCACAATCAGCAGTCAGCGCTGCCTTGGCGGATTTGGAAGGGCAATTGGGGGTGCAACTGTTTGATAGGGTCGGTAAGCGGTTGGTTACCAATGAACATGGGCGTTTACTTTACCCCAAAGCATTGGCACTACTCGACCAGACAATGGAAATAGAACAGCTTTTTTTGCAGGATCTGGGGGCATTACGTATCGCCGCCAGCAGTACCATTGGCAATTATATGTTACCGGGCATGATTGCTAAGTATCGGCGCGATTTCCCCGGCACACCTCTGGAGCTGAATATCGGCAACAGTCAGGATGTGATTGAGGCGGTGGCTGATTTTCGCGGTGATCTGGGGCTGATTGAGGGGCCGTGTCATATGCCGGAGTTGATGACACAAGCCTGGCTACAAGATGAGCTGGTGGTCTTTGCCGCGCCGGATAATCCGCTGTGCCACAAAATGCTGACACTGGATGAGCTAGCGAGTGCAGACTGGATCTTACGTGAGCGCGGCTCAGGCACCCGTGAAGTGCTGGATCACCTGCTATTGGCGAAATTGCCGCACTTTAAATTGGTCATGGAGCTGGGTAATTCGGAGGCGATTAAGCGGGCAGTACGTTATGGCATGGGTATCAGTTGCCTGTCGCGCAGGGTGATAGCCGATCAACTTGCTAATGGCGAATTGATTGAGCTGAATATCCCGCTACCCACACTGGTACGTACCTTATACTTGATTCACCATCGGCAAAAACACATCTCTAACGCCTTGCAGCGTTTCCTGAGTTATTGCCAGGAAGAGCACTGAGCGGCGTAGATGAGCCGCAAGCGAATGACTCGTGTAGGCCCGCGGATTTTAAGTGTTTTACACCAGCTCTGCGGGTTATTGCGGCAAGAAAAACCTACGGCTAACTGTTTTTACTGGCAATCGCGCTTTTGCTAATAATTGCGCTGGGATCATGAAGGTATCTTATATCAGTGCATTGTTACTATCCGAGCGGGTGGGATTTGTTACAATCCCGCCTTATTTTTTAAGGGTGGATTAGGGTAATAATGACTCAGCAAAATACTAAAACCCCAGTGCCGCAGGGCGCACAGCGTCTGCGACGAGAGTTAAAATCGCGGCATTTAGCCATGATTGCTATCGGCGGATCTATTGGTACCGGCTTATTTGTTGCCTCAGGGGCAACAGTATCGCAAGCAGGCCCAGGGGGCGCACTGCTCTCCTATGCATTGATTGGCCTGATGGTTTACTTCCTGATGACCAGCCTTGGTGAATTAGCGGCATTTATGCCCGTTTCCGGCTCATTTTCAACTTACGGCTCCAAATATGTTGAGGAGGGCTTCGGCTTCGCCCTCGGCTGGAACTACTGGTACAACTGGGCGGTCACTATCGCCGTTGACCTGGTCGCCGCACAATTGGTGATGAATTACTGGTTCCCCGATGCCCCCGGTTGGATCTGGAGTGCGCTATTCCTCGGGCTGATGTTCTTGCTGAACTACATCTCAGTCAAAGGTTTTGGCGAAGCGGAATACTGGTTCTCCCTGATTAAAGTGGTCACGGTTGTGGTCTTCATCATTATTGGTGTGATGATGATAAGCGGCATCATGAAAGGGGGCGAAAGTGCAGGTTGGCACAACTGGACGATAGGTGATGCCCCGTTTGCGGGTGGATTCTCTGCGATGATTGGGGTGGCGATGATTGTCGGTTTCTCCTTCCAGGGGACGGAACTGATCGGTATTGCCGCCGGTGAATCAAAAGATCCGGGCAAAAACATTCCTCGTGCCGTGCGTAAAGTATTCTGGCGTATTCTGCTGTTCTATATCTTCGCTATTTTGATTATCAGCCTGATTATTCCGTATACCGACCCAAGTCTGTTACGTAATGACGTTAAAGATATCAGTGTCAGCCCATTCACCTTGGTGTTCCAGAATGCGGGCCTGTTGTCAGCGGCGGCAGTGATGAATGCGGTTATCCTGACGGCGGTACTCTCTGCCGGTAACTCTGGCATGTACGCCTCGACCCGCATGCTGTTTACCTTAGCCTCTGAAGGTAAAGCGCCACGGATTTTTGCTAAACTGTCTAAGGGCGGTGTGCCGCGTAATGCCTTGTATGCCACTACCGTAGTTGCGGGGTTATGCTTCCTCAGCTCAATGTTTGGTAACCAAACCGTCTATCTATGGTTGCTAAATACCTCAGGGATGACCGGCTTTATCGCCTGGTTAGGTATTGCTATCAGTCACTATCGTTTCCGCCGTGGTTATATGATCCAGGGCCGTGATTTGAACGATTTGCCGTATCAGTCCGGTTTCTTCCCGCTGGGGCCGATTTTTGCCTTTGTGCTCTGCTTGATCATTACCTTGGGGCAGAACTATCAGGCATTCCTGCAAGACCGCATTGACTGGTATGGCGTCACCGCCACCTATATCGGCATTCCATTGTTCCTGGTGATTTGGTTCGGCTACAAGCTGACCCGTGGCACTAAGGTTATCAAATATAAAGAGATGGAATTCCCGAAATGGCGTGATGATAGTGAAGATTATCAGGAGCCGAAAAAAACGGTGTGACCTCTGACTAAATAGCATCTGGTGGTCAATAACGTGTTGTAGTGATGAAGGGCGATATTTGTATCGCCCTTTTTTACGGCGGCAATCTGCTTGTTATTTAAGCGATATCTCAGTCGGTCGGGCCATCAATAGGCAAAAAATTTCTCTGATATACCCCACTCTCCCGACCAAATTTTGGCCTGCTGGGCCGCGCCGATTAAATTACATTATAAAATATAGGGTTACATATAATTATACGCAGTCAATTACACCAACCTTATTGATAATTATTATCGTTTGATTTATTGTTAGCACCATATTGAATTCGTCGTTCCCCTCCTGTCGAGCCAAATGGACAGTGATTGGAGGCTGGGAACCAGCAACGAAAACATGAGTTTTAAGCAGTAATAATGGCTCGTAACAGGTAACGGAATAATGAGTATAACCACAGAATCCAGGACCAAAACATCCAGCGGGGCTGATGTTAATGTGATGGGGCGCTATAAGAGCATGGCGCGGGCATCATGGCGCAAATTGGGCGTCATGTTGGCGGTGTTTGCCCTGATGTTACCACTGTCGATGATGAGTTCGTGGAGGCTGACGGCGTTGCGTTTAGGTGAAGATCGGGCGATCAGTTTTGGTATCGATGTTCGCCGCCTACGGCTAGGAACATTGTTACGTATCAGCATGTTATCGGCACTGGCGGTGGCCTTTGTTGTCGGACTGGTGGCACCACATATTGCGCGCATGATGTTTGGTGAGCAAGGAGACGCGCAAACGCAATATTATTACCGTGGTTGTGGTGCATGACATCAATATCGCCTTGCGCCATGGCGACCATGTACTGATGTTACAAAATGGCACCTTGATTGCGGATGGTCGACCGGAAGAGGTGATTACACCGCAGAGTCTGGCCAAAGTGTATGGAGTGAAAGGGCGTATTGAGCGCTGCTCGCAAGGCACTGCGCAAGTATTAATTGATGGATTGATAACGGAACCCCAATAGCCTTGGGTCTATTTCGACAGTAATAGGTTTCACATAATAATAATTAAGCATTAGGCAGTAATAGTTGGAAGCGCTATTTCTGCTGTGGTGAGCTATTGCCGAAATTTATAAAAATAACTTTCACCTGCCCGACAGGCGGCATCGTTATATGCAAAAAGAACCTGACGGAAAGGCTCTGAGTAAATTTATACCTCATGGAGAACGTGTAATGAATAAGGTAAATCAGGCTTTTAGGAAAACAAAATCTGCGGCATTAGTCATCGCTGCAATTATCTCTTCTCAGGCACATGCTGCCGAAACTAATTTCTCTGAAACAAAGAGTACACCTACAGATACTATTGTGGTTACAGCATCAGGTTTCCAGCAACGTATTCAAGACTCGGCGGCGTCTATTTCTGTGGTAACCCGCGAGCAAATCGAAAATAAAGCCTATACCGATATTACCGATGCGCTGAAAGATGTTCCCGGCGTCGTGGTAACAGGCGGCGGCAGCCACAGCGATATCAGTATTCGTGGGATGGCGGCGAAATACACCTTAATTCTGGTGGATGGTAAACGTGTGGATACCCGTGGGACACGGCCAAACAGTGATGGTTCAGGTATCGAGCAAGGCTGGTTGCCACCACTGGCTGCCATTGAGCGCATTGAGGTGGTTCGCGGGCCGATGTCCTCACTATATGGCTCGGATGCTATGGGCGGCGTGATTAACGTGATCACTCGCAAAGTGGGTAAAGAGTGGCACGGAACAGTGCGCGCTGATGCCACTTTGCAGGAAGACTCTAAATCCGGTGATATATTCCAGACTAATGCCTATGCCTCCGGCCCATTAATTGATGGCTTACTGGGATTAAAAGTTAGCGGCCTGCTCTCTCATCGTAGCGAAGATAAAATCGTCGATGGTTATAATGAGCAGCGCCTAAGAAATGGTGCGGCGACATTTACCCTGACACCCGACGATAAAAATGAATTTGATTTTGATATTGGCCACTATGTGCAAGACCGTAATTCAACGGCAGGGCGCTCAGTGGCATTAAATGGTAAAAGTAGTGATGTGCAGTATGACCGCAATAATTATGCGATTACTCATCACGGCTATTATGATTTTGGTAACTCAACCAGCTATGTTCAGCGCGATGAAACCCGTAATCCATCACGGGAAATGAAAAGTGTCGATAATATCTTTAATACCCAGACCTCATTCCTGCTGGATAATCACACCCTTATTCTGGGCGGTCAATATCGCTATGAAGAGCTAAATGACACCGGTAACCAATTAGCCTCGGCCAAAGATTTAACCAAATTAACCCGCTGGAGCTGGGCACTGTTTGCTGAAGATGAGTGGCAGATGACCAATGATTTCGCTCTGACCGGCGGCGTTCGCATGGATCAGGATGAAAACTATGGCACCCACTGGACGCCACGGTTATACGGCGTTTGGCATTTGGCAGAGCAATGGACATTAAAGGGTGGGGTATCGGGAGGTTATCGTTCACCGGATCTACGTCAGGCCACCGAAAACTGGGGGCAGATCACCGGGGGCCGTGGCGATCCAGCCATTATTATCGGTAATGCCAACCTGAAACCAGAACGCAGCATCAGTCAGGAGATAGGTATTCTCTGGGATGATCAGGAGGGTATGAATGCGGGTGTGACGCTGTTTAATACTGATTTCAAAGATAAAATTACCGAGGTGCGCCGTTGCACCGACACCACAGGTAAGGCGTCGGGTCAATGTATGATCAATGGCGCCTCATATAAATTTATCAGTGACCGCACCAACGTCGACAAAGCCATTACTCGTGGTGTGGAAGCCACTTTCGGTTGGGATATTAACCAAGAGTGGTCACTGACCTCCAACTACACCTTTACCCAATCTGAACAGAAGAGCGGGCAGTTTGCCGGCCAACCACTGAATCAGATGCCGAAACACATGCTAAATGGCACCCTAAACTGGCAGGCAAGTGAAGCGCTGGCAACCTGGGTGCGCGCTAACTACCGAGGTAAAACCTCTGAGTACCTCAATCGCACCAGTATCGGCGGCAGTACGCCATCCTATACATTTGTCGATTTAGGCGCTAACTATCAGCTCACGAAAGAGTTCCGCCTAATGGGTGGGGTCTATAACGTACTGGATAAACGTGTGGATATTGAAGTAAATGACAAGGTGTTGGATGGTCGTCGGTATATGGTGGGGGCCAGCTACGATTTCTAATCCTCTTCGTCCTTGAAGCCGCAGGGGTGTTAGCTGCGCTCACTTACCCGAATCACTTACTTGAGTAAGCTCATCGGGATGTGTTCGCTTACCCCTGCTTATTTAACTTATGCCAATATCAATCACTTTTTGGAATGCCGCACGCTGTGTCAGGCTTTGATACCAGCGCTGTAAGTGTGGCAATTCAGGGCGGGGAATTGACAGATTAAACCAGCCATAGGCCAGACACCCGAGCGGGATATCGCCAATACCAAATTTATCGCCGGAGAGATAAGCTTGCTTAGCAAGGGCGCTATCGGCAATCGCCATTAACTTATTCAGCTGTTCCATGCCCTGAGCTATCTTGGCTTTATCCTGCTGCTCCGGCGGGGTCCGCACCAACCCGATAAACACTGCGCTAAAGGGCGCTGCGATACTGGAAGTCACCCAATCCATCCATTTCTCTGCACTCGCTCGTTGCTGTGCATCAGAGAGATAAAGCGTGTTCTCACCATATTGAGCAGCTAAATATCGCACGATGGTATTAGATTCCCACAGAATAAAATCGCCATCTTGCAGGCAGGGGATCAAGCCATTGGGGTTCATTGCGCGATAAAGTGGCTCATTCAACTGACCATATTGGCCGCCGACATCAATTCGCTCATAGCTAAGCGCCAACTCTTCCAAACACCAAAGCACTTTTTTGACATTACTCGAGTTATTCCGACCCCAGACAGTTAGCATGTAACCCCCTATATTTGTTTGAAATATTGTCTATCTCTTGTGTTGCCAATGGTGGATATTCCAGTCATGCAAAATCGCTAAATCCACCAATTCATTGCCAGGATTGATCACTGTGGCGTGGTCAACATACTCCAACAGCGGTTTGTCATTGATCGAATCACTGTAACCATAGGTATGGGCAAAATCTAACTGCGGCGATGCCGACAGCCACTGTTTTAGCCGCTCGACTTTACCTTCGCGATAAGTCAGGGTGCCATAGGTTTTGCCGGTATAGCGGTTATCTTCCACCGCAACCCCAATAGATAGGGCGGCATTGGCGGCGAAATGCTGTGCAATGGGCGTCACCAAATGCTCGCCAGTGGCTGAGATAATCACGATGTAATCACCGCGATTACGATGCCAGGCCAGCATTTTTCGGGCTTGCGGGTAGATGCGCGGCAGAATATCGCGCTCGATAAAATGCTCAACCCAACCGGCAACTTCCGTCGTCTGCCGCCCAACCAAGGGGGAGAGTGTCGACTCCATGTAACAGGACATCGATAGCTCACCCTGATAATACTGTTTCATTAAATACTGTTCTTGTTCTGCCAGCGCAACGGGCGCAAGCCCCTTATCAACCAACCAGCGCAACCATAGGCCAGAACTGTCATCGCTAATCAGTGTTTCGTCGAGATCAAACAGGGCTAAGTCCATTAAGTCTCCTCCAGGCAGACAGAAAGGTTGACGTAAAACTTAATCGTGCATGTGCTGGACATCAGAAATTCCCAACCGGAATCAGGGGTATTCATAGCCTAAGCTAATACTTTCTACCCAAACATGAAAGGAGATCAGATTAGCCAGCCAATAAGACAGCTTAATGATCGTGAAGAGTGCGAGCGGTGATCAGTAATGAAAGAAATAACATAGAACGGATTGATATTGGTGCGCTGCTGAATTTCGGTGTTAATTGTTTATATCGTTTAGGTATAAATTGTTAAGTATCTAGTCGAGAACGCTCTTAAAACTGCTTTTTACACTCAATACAACATGTGATGAATGCGGTTTGCTACTAAACGCCTAAGGGCCAAAGAGAGTGTTGTCGTCTGTCTGCTTTCACCCCACAGCTCAGGAGCTGATTATGCTGATTCTTCGTTTATATGGTTGTCCAGTTTTCATTGGTTCTGAGCAGAAAAAACAGCCAATTGAACACTCTGGAGTGAAAAATGAGCCACCAAAAATTAAGCAATCCACGATTCGTTAATCCATCCGCCGCCAATGTGGCATCGGCCACCACACTGCCTTTATTGGATCTCTCCTTGCTGAATGGCAGTGAAACTGAGCGCCAGGCATTCTTAGTCGCCCTACGCCATGCGGCACGGGATATCGGATTCTTCTATCTCACCGGACATGGCATTGACCCCGCGTTATTACAGCAAATCCAAACCCTGTCGCGTAAATTCTTTGCGCTGCCCGATGAAGAGAAACTGGCGGTTGCCATGGTGCACTCCCCCCATTTTCGCGGCTATAACCGTGCCGCCGCTGAACTCACTCGTGGTCAGCCCGATTGGCGCGAACAGTTTGATATTGGTGCCGAAAGAGCCCCTCTGCCACAAACATCGGGCGCCCCTAGTTGGGCACAGCTGCAAGGCCCCAATCAGTGGCCAGCCAACTTACCTGAATTAAGACCCGCGTTACTGCAATGGCAGCGGGAAATGACCGGCATGGCGCTGCGCTTGTTGCGGGCTTTCGCGCTGGCATTAAATCTGGATGAGAATGCGTTTGATGAGCTGTATGGCGATAAGCCCAATGAACACATCAAACTGATCCGCTATCCGGGGCGTGAAACCACCCACAGCGGACAGGGCGTAGGCGCCCATAAAGACTCAGGTTTCCTCAGTTTCTTGCTACAAGACCAGCAACGTGGTTTGCAAGTTGAAGTGGAAGAGGGGCGCTGGATTGATGCCGTTCCGCAGCAAGGTACTTTTGTGGTCAATATCGGTGAGCTATTAGAGCTGGCCAGTAATGGTTACCTACGTGCCACAGTACATCGGGTAGAAACACCGCCAGCCGGTGCGGATCGTCTCTCTATCGCATTTTTCCTCGGCGCACGTCTGGATGCCGTGGTGCCACTGTATCAATTGCCGGCCGCGCTAGCGGCTGAAGCGCGCGGGCCAGCCAGTGATCCGCACAATCCGCTGTTTCGTGATGTGGGGCTTAATTATCTGAAAGGACGGCTGCGCTCTCACCCTGATGTTGCTAAAAAGCACTACCCTGGCGTGATCGCGCCATCAGAAGCAGCCAATACAACCTATTGATAGTCAATGATAAAAACTTAATTTTTGGGATAATAATGATGAAAAAAACAGTGATGACAAAAACACGCGTTTCTGGCTGGGTTAGTGCGGCACTGCTGACGGCTCTGGCAGCGACTTTCACGCTATCGGCACAAGCTGCCGAGGCACTGCGCGTCGCGGCAGATCCAGTACCTCATGCAGAAATATTGCAATTTGTGCAAAAACTGGACCCGTCACTGAATCTGAAAGTTATTGAGATCCCCAATGGTGTGAACTCCAATGAGTTGTTGGCCCACGGGGATGTTGATGCCAACTACTTCCAGCATGTGCCCTATTTGCGCTCTCAAGAGCAGGCGCTAGGGCAGAAATTTGCCGTCGCCGCGACCGTGCATATCGAGCCGTTGGGGGTCTATTCCCACAAACACAAAACTTTTGCTGATGTGCCGGATAAAGGCAGTGTGGCGGTGCCAAATAACGTCACCAATCTCAGCCGTGCGCTCTATTTATTGCAAGATCAGGGGCTGATTACACTAAAACCGGGCTTTACTGATCCGGCGAAAAATCAGGCGACACCGAAAGATATCGCGAGCAATCCAAAACAGCTGAAAATTTTGGAAATCGAGTCACCGCAGATCCCACGTTCACTGGATGATGTTGATTTAGCGGTCATCAACGGCAACTATGCGCTGGAAGCCGGGCTGAACCCAGCAAAAGATGCATTGGGTCTGGAGAAAGCCGCCGGTAACCCGTATGCCAATATTCTGGTCACCACGCCAGCGCTGGCAAATGACCCGCGGATCTTACAGTTGGCGAAAGATTTGCAGTCACCGGAAGTGGCGAAATTTATCACTGAAAAATACGCAGGTTCAGTCATCCCGGTGGCAGGCAATAGATCATGATTAGCATCGAACGCCTGAGTAAAACCTATCCGCAAGGAGGGCTGCCGATGGTGGCCCTGACGGAGGTCTCGCTTGAGATCCCCACCGGCTCGGTGTTCGGTATTATTGGCCGCAGCGGTGCGGGCAAAAGCACCTTAATCCGCTGTTTGAACCTACTGGAGCGGCCCACTTCGGGCCGTATTCAGGTGGATGGCCGTGAGTTAACCACTCTTTCTGAGCGAGAATTGCGCCTGCAACGGCAGAATATCGGTATGATTTTTCAGAATTTCCATCTACTTCACTCACGTAATGTGCGCGACAACATTGCGGTGGGTTTGGAAATTATTGGTATGCCCAAGCCGCAGCGCCAGCAACGTGTCGCCGAGTTATTGGCGTTAGTTGGGTTGAGCGACAAGGCCGATGCATTCCCCTCGCAGCTATCGGGTGGGCAAAAACAGCGCGTCGGCATTGCAAGGGCGCTGGCGGCTAAACCGGCCTATCTGCTATCTGATGAAGCCACCAGTGCTCTTGACCCAGAAACCACCGCATCAATATTGGCGCTGCTGCGCGATATTAACCGCCAACTGGGGTTAACCATCGTGCTGATCACCCATGAGCTGGACGTGGTGAAATCCATCTGTGATAACGCCGCCTTACTTGAGCGCGGACGGGTGGTGGAGACCGGTATTATTGCGGATTTACTGGCTTCCCCTCATTCGCGTCTGGGGCGTTCATTGCTACCGACCTGCGGCCCGACCTCTCTATCCGGCACGCCAGTTGCGGAGCTAACCTTCTTCGATACTCTATCGGCGTCGCCGGTACTCAGTGAGCTGGCGCAGCAACATGCGGTTGGGGTCACACTGTTGGGCGGTGGTGTGGAGTCCATTGGTGGTCAACGGGTTGGCCGCTTACAGGTTGATTTCAGCCACCCAGACGGCGGGTTAAATTTAGCTGAAATATTACAATTTCTTAATGAGCGCGGTGTGAGGGCTGAACTGATATGAACAGTGGCATGAGTTGGCAGGATCTGCTGGCATTGGTGACGAATGCTACCGGCGAAACCATTTATATGGTGGTGATCGCTACCTTTTTCACCGTCTTGATTGGGCTGCCATTAGGTGTTTTGCTATTTGTTTCGCGTCCGAATGGTGTTTTACCTGCGCCTCGGCTGAATACGTTTATTGGTGCCATTGTGAATCTGGGGCGTTCGATGCCCTTTGTGGTGCTGTTGATTGCATTAATTCCGATTACGCGCTGGATTATCGGCACCACCTTGGGCAGCACTGCGGCAATTGTTCCCATCACGTTAGGCGCTATTCCATTCTTTGCCCGAGTGGTAGAGGCGGCCTTGGATGAAGTCGATAAAGGGCGGATCGAAGCGATTTTATCAATGGGCGGCTCAGCCAGACATGTGATTCAAAAAGTGTTATTACCGGAAGCGCTACCTGCCTTATTGGCCGGAATGACCTTAACTGTCGTGATGCTGGTGGGATTCTCATCCATGGCGGGTGTTATTGGTGGCGGCGGACTGGGTGATCTGGCTATTCGTTATGGTTATCAACGCTTTAATAATGAAGTGATGGTCGCGACATTAATCATTCTGGTGATTTTGGTGCAAGGTGTACAAAGCCTGGGTGATAAATGGGTCAGGTCTCTGGCGCATCGGCGGTAACATTTTTTGCCGTTTTTTGCTCATCTGCACTACCCACTCTTCTCTTTTTTCTCTTGATCTGTTCTTGACGTTCTCTTTTTTGCCTATCAAAATGATAGGTATAAAAGAGGGGGGTGATTGAATGGAATCTAATACACCTTTGTGCTATCAGGGCATGGCTATCAGTGAGTTTCCGCTTAGCCCTATTTCAGTACGTAAAATAGTGAATGATTTGGCGACGAATCATACCAGTCGTATTCGGATGAGCACACATGCCAAACAAAGGATCGCTGAACGGCGCATAACACTGCGGCAAATTTTATCTGTTTTTGCCAGCAAGCACAGTCGGTTTACCGAAGCACCACACCAAACTGCGGCTGGCGATTGGAAGTTTAACTTGCAAGGTATCGCTGCTGGAGATGTGATCGAGGTGGTTACTGTACTGAAACGGCATGAAAACGATCCTACTCTGTTCGTTATCACGGTCATGATTAAGTAAGGGAGAGAAAGTCATGCATCACTATACGGAGAGCGGCTTAACAACAGTGTGGTTGGCTAATGGCTATCAATGTGACGTTATTGATGGCGAGCATTTTACCAGTATTGATGATGTTGATGGTTTGCATCGTCTGATTGGTAAAATATTAGTTAACCGCTGTAGTCCACTACTTGCCGACGAAATCCGTTTTATACGTATTGAAATGAATATGTCGCAAAAATCACTTGCGGCACTACTGGGGGTGGATGTCCAAACGATTGCTCGCTGGGAAAAGGGGCAGAGCAGCTTGCCACGCACCGCTGATGTCGCTCTGCGCGCGCTTTATGTGGAGTCGATTGATGAAGCCAGTGATGTGGGGCATTTTTTGCGTATATTGGCAGATTCTGAAGTCCAGCAATCGATGGAAAAACTGATTTTTGAAGAGCGCGGGCATGTCTGGCAAAGGGCGGTTTAGTGCTTGTTGCTGCTGGGATAACGATAGGCGTGAATATCACACCTATCGTATTTATCTGATTTAAAGCTCGCCGTTCAGCGCTTGCGCTAAGTCAGCTATCAAATCTTCGGTATCCTCAATGCCCACGGATAAGCGCAGTAATTGCGGAGTGATGCCGTGTTTTAAGCGGGTTTCCAGCGGAATTGAGGCGTGGGTCATGCTATATGGCTGGCTGATTAAGCTTTCGACGCCACCGAGGCTTTCGGCTAGGGTAAACAGATGTGAGCGCTTAATCACTGCGCGGGCGTAGCTGTCATCCCCCTTCAGTCGCACCGAAATCATGCCACCAAAACCGGCCATCTGTTTGGTTGCCAGCGCGTGCTGTGAGTGACTTTTTAGCCCCGGATAGTAGACATTTTCCACTTGCGGCTGCTGTTCAAGCCATTCGGCGATGCGCTGCGCACTGTGGTTATGTCGCGCCATCCGCAGTGCCAGGGTGCGTAAGCCCCGTAGTGTCAGGAAACTGCTGAAGGGGTCTAAAATCCCGCCAATGGCGTTATGCAAAAAGCCCAATTGCTCCGCCAGTTCAGGGTTGTTGCCCACCGCCGCGACTCCGGCGACCACATCAGAGTGACCATTAAGGTATTTGGTTGCTGAATGCACCACAATATCAAAACCGAGTTCCAGCGGGCGTTGAATGTAAGGTGAGGCAAAGGTGTTATCGGCCACACTGATGAGTTGGTGCTTTTTGGCAATCGCCGCAATGGCCGCTAAATCAGCCAGTTTTAGCAGCGGATTGGTTGGCGTCTCCACCCAGATCATTTTGGTATCGGGCTGAATCGCGTGCTCCAGCGCGGCGGTATCCGCAGGGGAGACATAAGTCACCCGCAAACCGGCGGTGCGGCTGCGAACCTTCTCCAACAGGCGATAAGTACCGCCATATAAATCATCAACCGCAATGATATGACTACCCTGATCCAGCAGTTCAAGCACTGTTGAGCAGGCCGCCAGGCCAGAAGCGAAAGCATAGCCACGAATGCCGCCCTCCAGCTCGGCAATGGCCTGCTCTAGCGCGGTGCGAGTGGGGTTGCCACTGCGGGAGTATTCATAGCCGGTATGTTCGCCGGGGGCTGGTTGCGCAAAAGTGGAGGTTGCATAAATAGCGGGCATCACTGCGCCAGTGCTGTCTGGGGTGTAACCGGCGTGGACGGTCAGGGTATCAAACTTTGCCATGATAAAAATCCTTAATATGAGAAAATTAAACCAGCTTTTGACGCCAGGTATTCAAAACATCAGTGCGGGTAATCAGGCCGAGGAAGCGCTCGCCATCCAACACCACCGCGACATGACCATCATTAAACGTGGCCAGCAGAGAGCGGAAATCCGCCTCTTTTTGTAACGTGTTGACCTGACGGGTCATCGCGCTACTGGTGGGTAATTTGAAATGGCTGGCATCGGCTTGCACCGCATTCAGCAGATCCCACTCGTCGATTAAACCAACCACTTTTTCCCCGTCTAACACCGGCAACTGCGAAATGTCATATAAGCGCATTCGGGCATGGGCGACCGACAGCGTATCTTGCGGCGAGACAGAAACTGTTGCGCCATCCTGATGGCTATAGGTGATGAAATCCCGTAAATCGCCATGCTGCGGCTTGCTCAGTAGACCCTGCTCCAGTAACCAGTAGTCGTTGAACATTTTTGACAGATATTTATTACCGCTGTCACAGACAAAAGTGACCACCCGTTTGGGGCTGGTTTGCTCACGGCAGTAGCGCAATGCCGCGGCCAGCAGGGTGCCGGTGGAGGAGCCTGCCAGTACCCCCTCTTCCCGCAATAGGGTGCGGGCGGTGCTGAAGGCTTCGGCATCATCGATGCGGTAGGATTTTTTTACCTGAGAAAAGTTGCTCAGTGGCGGGATAAAATCTTCCCCAATGCCCTCAACCAGCCAGCTGCCCGCATCGCCAATCTGCGAACTGTCGACATAATCGGCTAAAATAGATCCGGCGGGATCAGCCAGGACAAACTCCGTCGTCGGCGAGAGATCCGCGAAATATTGGCTTAGGCCACTGAGTGTGCCGCTGGAGCCGACGCCCACCACGATGGCATCAATCTGTTCGCCCATCTGCTGCCACAGCTCTGGGCCGGTGGATCTCCGGTGCGCGGCAGGATTGGCCGGATTGTTGAATTGGTCAATATAGAGAGCGCCGGGGGTCTCCTGCGCCAGTCGCAGCGCATAATCCTGATAATAAGCCGGATGGCCTTTACCCACATCCGAACGCGTCAGTAGCACTTGAGCGCCCAAGGCCCGCAGGTGGAAAATCTTCTCCTGACTCATCTTATCCGGCACCACCAAAACCAGCTTGTAGCCCTTCAGCGCGGCAACCAGCGCCAGCCCGAGGCCAGTATTGCCAGCGGTTGCTTCAATAATGGTGCCACCGGGCGGCAACAAACCATCTTGTTCCGCCTGCTCAATCATGGAGAGCGCGACGCGGTCTTTAATCGAGCCGCCGGGGTTTTGATTTTCCAGCTTCACAAACAGTTGGCACGGGCCGGTATCAAAGCGGGTTAGCTCCAGCAGAGGGGTGTGGCCGATAAGATCAAGCACCGAGCGAGGAATAGCCATTTTTTTCTCCAATAAAAGGTGCTTCAAAAAATGAATTAACTGAGTGAGTTGGTTAGCAACCTATTGGCTGAATCATAGCGCCAGCAGCTTAGGCACTAAAAAGAACAAATAACCTGTCTTTATTCCTTTTTGGAATATATTTATTGATTTTTAGACGCTTAGGTGTCGGGACGTTCAGATAGGGAGATGTTTAGCCGTATAGCCATCAAAAATAAGTAAAACGGGGGTCTTTACAAAACAAAAGGTAAAACTACGCCCAATTGACACGGCAATGGGATAAATTTAGAAAAGGTACTGAAGTGTGACTAAACTAATGGTTCAGTATCAGTAGAAAGACGTTATTTTTTCGCTAATTGGACCGTGGTACTTTCTGGAAACACCACTTATTTCCGATTATTTGCAAGGATACTCTGGCGACCTCATGATGAAATTTATCCTCCCTTTAAAGATAAAAAAATTTACCTTCAGTGCCGGTTTATTGCTCCTGGCGCTGCCCACAGCGCACGCGGCTGATGATCCGGCGGTTCCTCCGGTCGATGCCAAAGCCTATGTATTGATGGATTACAACAGTGGAAAAGTGCTGGCTGAAGCTAACGGTGACCAGCGCCTTGATCCCGCCAGTTTGACAAAAATTATGTCCAGCTATGTGATTGGACAGGCAATTAAAGCCGGTAAAGTGCATCCAGATGATTTAGTGACAGTGGGGAAAGATGCCTGGGCCACCGGTAATCCGGCGCTGCGCGGCTCTTCACTGATGTTTTTGAAACCGGGCGATCAGGTGAAATTGTCCGATTTGAATAAAGGCATTGTTATTCAGTCAGGTAACGATGCCAGTATCGCGCTGGCAGATTATGTGGCTGGTAGTCAGGACAGTTTTGTTGGTTTGATGAATAATTACGCCAAAGCGCTGGGGCTGACGAATACTAACTTTATGACAGTGCATGGCCTTGATGCGCCGGGGCAGTACAGTACCGCTCGTGATATGGCGGTGCTGGGGCAGGCATTGATTCGCGACGTGCCAGAAGAGTACGCGCTACATAAAGAGAAGGAATTTACCTTTAATATGATTCGACAGATTAACCGTAACCGTCTGTTATGGAATACAAATCTCAATGTTGATGGTATGAAAACCGGCTTTACTACTGGTGCGGGGCATAACCTGGTGGCTTCTGCCACCGATGGGCCGATGCGTTTGATCTCGGTGGTATTGGGTGCGCCCAGTGATCGGGTTCGATTCAGTGAAAGTGAAAAGCTGCTGAGTTGGGGGTTCCGTTTCTATGAAACTGTGGTGCCGATTAAAACCACGAAACCTTTTGTGACGCAGAAAGTCTGGTTTGGTGATACCGGTCAGGCAGAGCTTGGTGTCGCAGAAGATGCGGCTATCACCATCCCGAAAGGGCAGATGAAGAACCTGAAAGCCAGTTACAAGCTGGATCAGACTGAACTGCGCGCGCCACTGACGAAGCATCAAGTGGTCGGCACTATTGATTTTCAGCTTAATGGCAAAACCATTGAGCAGCGCCCGCTGGTGGTGCTAAATGAAGTCAAAGAGGGCGGTTTCTTTAGCCGCATGTGGGACTTTGTGATGATGAAGTTCAGCCAGTGGTTTGGCGGTATTTTCGGTTAATTTCAGGTCACTGATAAATAAGGAAAATGTAGGCTGCTGACAAAGTCAAATGAAGGGGGATCGTGCCGTTGGGGTCGTAGTGGCGTGAGCCACCGAAGTGCCCCTGGGTGCGGTAAACCCTTCACTCACTGGGCTATCAGCAGCTTGGTCATTAACCTCAATGGCTACTTTTCAGTAGCCATTTCAAACCATTAACAAAGCTGATTGGCGGGGAGATGTGCCGAATGGGCCACTACTTATTTAAAATACAAGTGGCGTAAGCCGTCGGAGTACCCATCGGTGTAGTCGCCCCGTCGCTCCCGAGCGATAAAATAGGTTTGCCAGTAACCTCAGTTTACTCTCGATGCGGCAATCACTCAGTTACAGGCAACAACCTTGATTGCCAGCCCACCACGGGAGGTTTCGCGGTATTTTGCGTTCATATCCTTGCCGGTTTCATACATCGTTTCGATGACTTTATCCAGGCAGACACTGGGTTCGCTAGTGCGGCGCAGCGCCATGCGGGCAGAGTTGACGGCTTGTACCGCGGAGATCGCGTTGCGCTCAATGCAAGGCACTTGAACTTGCCCGGCAACCGGGTCACAAGTCAGCCCCAGATTGTGCTCCATGGCGATTTCAGCGGCGATACAGACCTGAGCAGGGCTACCGCCCATCAATTCAGCCAAGCCGGCTGCGGCCATTGAGCAGGCAACCCCCACTTCCCCCTGACATCCCACTTCAGCGCCAGAAATGGATGCGTTCATTTTATACAGCGCACCAATCACACCAGACACCAGAAAATAGCGGCTGTAGGAGTTCTCATTCACCGGGCGAATAAACTTATCGTAGTACGCCAGTACTGCAGGAATAATGCCGCATGCGCCATTGGTCGGTGCCGTGACAACCCGCCCACCGGCTGCATTCTCTTCGTTGACGGCCAGCGCATACATATTGATCCAATCGACAACCATCATCGGGTCGGCATTATGCTTGTCGGTGGTGACCAACATACGGCGTAATGCTGCGGCACGACGTGGCACTCTCATTGGGCCAGGTAACAGACCTTCAGTGTTAATACCGCGCTCAATACCGGCGCACATGACCTGCCAAATAGCGGCAAAGTGTGCGCTTATTTCGGCTTTACTGTGCAACGCCAGCTCATTTTGCATCACTAAACCGGACAGTGATAAACCAGTATCTTTACAGTGTTTTTGCAAGTCACGGGCAGAGTTGAACGGGTAGGGCACCGAAACCGCGTGACCATCTTGCTGAGCAAAGTGGGCTTCATCGACAATAAAGCCACCGCCGATGGAGTAGTAGGTTTTACTGAAAAGTGTCTCATCACCGGCATGTGCCGTGATGGACATGCCATTTTCATGCAGTGGCAAATTGGTTTCGTGGAAGTTCATCCCACCCTGGGCAGGAAAATCAACTTCGTGGCTGCCATTGGCTAACAGCAGGCGCTGACGCAGTTCTACATCGCGGATGAAACCGGCGATGGCATCAATATCAACGGTATCGGGCAGATTACCCGCTAAACCCATAATAATGGCGATATCAGTATGATGACCTTTACCGGTCAGAGAGAGTGAACCGTAAACATCCACAGTGATTCGCGTGACGGCAGAAAGATGCCCCAGTGTGATTAAATCATCGGTAAACAGCTTGCCAGCCTTCATCGGGCCGACGGTATGGGAGCTGGAAGGACCAATACCAATCTTGAAAATGTCAAAAACGCTGACCATATATTAGCCTCTTAAAGGTTCTAATTATTAATTCGCTTACAAAGCCGTGGAATAAGAAGCCGACGCGGACGCACCGGCTTTTGAAACGATTACTGCGTTAGATAGGCTGGCCGTGGAAGATGACCAGCCTCAGTATTATTTGCCGAACAGGCTGAACAAGATGGCAGAGATAGCAATCAGACCCATGATAACCACGAATACGTTACTGATCTGGCCACTGTATTTGCGCATCGCTGGCACTTTATGGATTGCGTACATTGGCATCAGGAACAGCAGCATGGCGATAATCGGGCCACCCAGAGTCTCAATCATGCCCAGAATGCTTGGGTTCATGGTTGCAACGATCCAGGTTGTTACCAGCATGAACAGCGCAGTTATGCGGTTCAGTTTGTCATGATTGATGGTTTTGCCCTTGCTACGCAGAGACTTAATCATCATGCCGTTAAAGCCTTCACGTGCGCCCAGATAGTGACCCAGGAACGATTTGGTGATAGCGATAAAGGCAATAACCGGTGCCATGTAGGCAATGATTGGGGTATTAAAGTGGTTAGCCAGGTAAGACAAAATAGAGATATTTTGGCTTTTCGCTTCTGCCAAATCAGCCGGTGACAGGCTCAGAACACAGCTGAAGACGAAGAACATGACCGTGACAACCATCATGATGTGAGCAAAAGCCAAAATGCGTGAACATTTTTTCTCAGCATCAACGCCGTACTCTTCACGTTTTGAGACCGCAAACGCAGAGATGATCGGGGAGTGGTTGAATGAGAACACCATGACCGGAATAACCAGCCACATGGTCATCCACAGGCCGCTTCCGGTGCCATTGCCGTCCATTGATACGTGCTCGAAGATGGCACCAGACCAGTTAGGGATCAGGTACACCGCCAGCAGCATCAATGCCGCAACAAATGGGAACACCAGGATGCTCATTGCTTTTACAATGGCGTGCTCACCAAAACGCACGATAGTCATCAGGCCAATGATAAGAATCAGTGACAAGATGGCACGTGGTGGTGATGGCAGATGCATCTGGTGGGTAATGAAGCTATCGACGGTGTTGGTAATCGCGACACTGTAAACCAACAAAATTGGGTAGATAGCGAAGAAGTAAAGCAGTGTAATCAACTTACCTGCGCCGATGCCGAAGTGCTCTTCAACCACTTCAGTAATGTCTTCACCTGGGTTTTTACCTGAAAGCACAAAGCGGCACAGACCACGGTGAGCAAAGAAGGTCATCGGGAAAGCAATGATGGCCATCACAATTAGCGGTAGCAGACCGCCGATACCCGCATTGATTGGCAGGAATAATACACCTGCACCTATTGCTGTACCGTATAGACCCAGCATCCACATGGTGTCACTTTTACGCCAGGTAGATGTTGAAACTTTTCCCGTGGAGGCAAGGGTGCCTGCTTGAGTAGTGTCCATGAAAAATCTCCATAGTGAACACGTTAATTTAAAATTAAGAACCGAAAGTTAGATACCTGTAGTGCATTATTGAGTTTCACTATCAGGTGAAAAATTCAGTCAAAACGATTCGGTTAAAATGAGTGCCCTGGTTATTACTTTGGTGCCGTAGTGGTGCTTTATATCTAAAAAATAGAGTGCAAAATTTAACCAATATTCGGCGCGTAATTCGCCTTATTGGCTATTTTTGTTGTTACCGTGAGCTTGGTAGTTTTTGCTGGCGGCAAGATAACGATTTGTAGTGAAAACTACCGTGATCCTGCTCTCAAATGCTTAATAAACTCGTTTTAGGTCACTTGTTGCAAATTTACAACTGATTGTTACGTGAATGTTTAAACTTCATCACTAAAGGTGCTTAAAAGTCTATTTTCATTTATGGTCAATAAACAAACAGTCTATTCTTTATCGTCCATCTCTTGGCGTGCAATATATTTTAACCATGATGATGGATCTAGCATAATTCAAATTTTTCGCTGATTTATTGATGGATATCATTAGTTTAAAATAGAGGAGTTAATTCAATCTATTGATTTTTATGTATTTATTATATTATTCTGACATACAAGCAATTTATGAATCTGATGTTAATATAATCAGTCGAATATGAAATCAGCGCTGTGGATTATCGTAGGTGAGAATAATCTAGCGATGAATATCGGCATATTTGTTATGGAGTTTTTTACAGTCGGTAATTTGTCAGACAAAAGCTTCCGCTATTCTCTTATTTAAATGGGTTAAAAGAAGGCTAAATGTTAAATTAATTTACCTTAAATTCAGCGCTTATCGGAACCAGATAAATAATGAAATTGTGTTTTAAAAATTTCAAGATGGGAATATTGCTTAACCATAAATAAAATATGGTTATTAGGCGGGATTTATACAACCTAAATATAGTCAGATTTTTGCCTAGTAATTCACGGGTAGAGCAAACCACCCGTCGAAGATAAAAATAATATTTTTACTATGTAATTCAAGGTTAACAGTCGATCTTGATGCCCTGCGCTAAAAAGAACTGACTGAATTCAGCATCAGGCTGACGGTCAGTGACTACTGCATCAAAGAGAGTCAAAGCACCTATACTGGCGGGCTTTATGTTGCCAAACTTACTGTGGTCGGCGACCAGAATTTTATGCTGAGATTTGGCAATGGCACGATGCTTCAACAGGATCTCATCGAAGTTGAAACAGGTTGCGCCATACTCAATTGAAACTCCCGCCGCCGAGATAAAAGCTTTATTCGGGCAGATATTATCCAGTTCATTATGCTGGCTGATAGGGGTGAAAATATAGTTATTGGGTTTGAACTCACCGCCACACAGGATGACTTTGCAATTGGGCTTATCTTGCAGGGAGAGAAAGGTGTTAAGGGAGTAACAAATTGCGGTAAATGTTAGTTCTTCATCGATCTCGTCAATGATTGAGGGGATGGTGGTACCGCAGTCAAAAAAAACGGTATCGTTTTCCACTATCAGGCGAGCTGCTAACTGACCAATGCGCCGTTTCTCCTCAACCTGCTTGGCCTGTTGATCAGAGACAAAATAGCTATTGGCATTGTTGCTTTTGGGGTCCATCACCACATACCCGCCGAGTAAAATAACTGCGGTCGGTTCGGCGCTAAGATCCCGCCGGATGGTCATCTCTGAAACCCGTAGCAGGTTTGCGGCCTCTTTTAGATGGATTTTATCGGAACGCTTTAGGACCTGAGTAAGTTTATTAATTCGTTCTGCACGGCGGGTTTCCATAAGAGATTCCTGAAAAAATTTGCTATACCCTGGGCTGCAAAACAGCACAGGGCAATAAATAAGCCCGGTATTAACCGGGCTTATCATATGTTAGTAGCTTGACTCGGCCGCTTGCTGGCCTGAAACGATAGCAACCCCAGAGCTGGTACCAATTCGAGTTGCTCCTGCCTGAATCATTTTTTCAGCAGTGGCTCGGTCACGAACGGCACCGGATGCCTTAACCCCCATCACCGGGCCTACCGTGGTACGCATCAATTTTACATGCTCCTCTTTAGCGCCACCGGTGCTGAAACCTGTTGAAGTTTTCACAAAGGCAACATCTAACTCACGACACATCTCACACACCTGGACGATTTGTGCGTCGCTGAGCAGGCAAGTTTCTAATATTACCTTCAACGGTGTGGAGGCGCAATTATCACGCACGGCCTTAATATCGGCTTTGACTTCAGCTATTTTTCCGCTTTTCAGCCAGCCAACATTGATAACCATATCAATCTCTTGTGCGCCGGCATTGATAGCCGCTTGAGCTTCAAACGCTTTTGCTTCAGTCAGACCCGCACCCAATGGGAAGCCAATGACTGAACACACTTTAACTGGGCTGCCGGCTAACTGCTGAGCCGCCAGTGGAACATAACCTGAGTTCACACATACAGCATAGAAATGGTGTTGTTTGGCTTCTTCACACAGCTTAATAATTTGTGCTTCGGTGGCATCCATTGCCAAGAGGGTATGGTCGATATAATTAGCGTAATTGATTGTCATGATTATTATCCTTTTGTTTATCTGTAAGTTGGCTCTGTTGTTATAATGGTAACATTTCTTGGGGTAAAACAAAGCTAACATTCACTGGTTACAATGATTTTTGTTATTTAAGTAACATTAATAGTGAGGGGGAGATAGGTCTGTTTGTTATTTATTGATTTAAAAATATTTTTTAACGTGGGGGTAAGCTGAAAACAGTGCCGATCATTATGGGGCAATCGGCAATGTGAGATAAATAACGTGGCGTTGTTAGCTTCTGACCCACCCGCGACTGATCGGTAAGGCAAAACTCAGGTGATAAAGGCGCTTCATGCCACTCGAGATAGCATCTCCGAATAGATTCCACACTAACTGAGCGAACAGGCAACCGATAATCCCTAGCAAGAAAGCCCCCACCATATCTAATGGCCAATGAACCCCCAGATAGACCCGTGACCAGGCAATGGCAATAGCTATCACCATCATTGTGATCGCGGGCCAGATTTTGTGCCAGAAAACAAAGGCTAAGGCGAAGGTAAAGATAGCGGTGCCATGGTCACTCGGGAAAGAGCTATCCGGGGCATGACTTAGATAATTATAGCCAAGGCCAACGGCAAAAGGCCGGTCGTGGGGGAGAAGCATGCCGATACACGCCGCTGAAAGCATGGAAAAAGCGAGAGCAATAGCTGCCTTGG
The DNA here is from genome assembly GCF_013282745.1 of Yersinia bercovieri ATCC 43970. Lineage (NCBI taxonomy): Bacteria > Pseudomonadati > Pseudomonadota > Gammaproteobacteria > Enterobacterales > Yersiniaceae > Yersinia > Yersinia bercovieri. The sequence goes on along the minus strand of NZ_CP054044.1, from coordinate 4,094,913 downwards.
AGACCATTGTGCGCTGTAAGTCCATGGTGTTTTTCGGCCCCCATAGCCACAAGCCTACCAGCAACACAGGAACAATCATGATCAAGTCACGTGCGATGAAGGTCGCAAAAGAAATCATCCATGGTGATGATGCGGGAGTCGCATTAATCATGGAAAAGAAAAAGTAATTCATTTGTTCCATTATTTTGTCCTTTAATCACGGTTGTAATAACCGCTAATCATCCAAAACAGAGCTAACTGGCTAAGCCATACCCACCAACCCGCCCACAGGTTGTGAGTCAGGAAGTGTGCGCCGCGCATAACTTGACCAAACCCCATCAACATGCCAAGAGTGACACCGACGAACCAACACAGGGTCGCCAGCCGTGGCCGCTCCGGATAAAACAAGAAAAACAGTGCCATAACAGCAAAACCGCTGGATGCATGGCCTCCAGGAAAGCAGTGGCCAGGGCCTGCACCGACAGGCGCACTCCCCATCAGCACATAACTGAGGGATTTCCCGCCATACGCCATCAGATCCCAAGGGCATGAGTGTGCACTGGTGGCTTTTAGAATGCCTATCACCAACGGGCCAATACCAAACAACAGCATACTGGTGACTATTCGCCCATTTCGGCGATAAAGACCCCATAACAAAGCCACCACAGCAGCGCTGATAATGGTGATTTTTAATAGCCGGTGATTCAGTAAATCCAGCCAGTAGTTATGTTCCAGCGGAAAGTTCCGCCCGACGGGATCAAACCAATAATTACTGATAAGCCAATCCAACTGCTCGTTGCGGGCTAGCCAGAGAAAGAGTAATCCACTGATTGCCAACCCAAAAGCCTGCCAAAAATAGAATGTTAGTGGCAATGAGTAAAGGGAGTTTGTCTTAATTGTTGGTGTTGTTGAGATGCTATTTAATGTTGGTGTGGTGGCCTCATATTGAGGCGCGTGTTTGCATTGAGGTGGGTGTTTGCTGGTCTTCACGAAATAACCTGAGCAGAAATAGGGAATGTTATTACTGTAATAATTTTGTCTTAAGAAAGCCTTAAGGGGGATATGAGGGGCAGAACTCAAATTCCAGGCAAGAAAAAACCCGATAGTCTCATTACTCTATATAAAACAACAATATACAATAAATACAATGAGTTGATTAGTTATTGAGGGGTAGTAAATACTAGGGAAGAATAACCTCCGCCGCCACTTTGTCGCCAGTGTATGCATCATTAGGATTTTTTGTACGTTATCTTCAAAATGTTAGAGGCATCTCAATTTTCAAAAGAGCATAAATCAGCTAATATACAAGCCATATATAATCCATCAGCTCAATAAATTAAATTTAGGATATAACTCTTGTGATAATATGTATTGACCATATCTTAGAAGAAAATATTAAATTTGTAATTAATAAAGATCAAATTTTTTCTGATTGCTGTGTGTGTGGGGGGAATCAGAAAATATGTCTTGATACTGAATCATATGATGTTCAAACAATGATGAAGTCTTTAATTCGCTATAATTATGATGAGTTTCAATATAACGACCATATTGGTGGAGATGAGACTTTTCATGGTTTGTTATTAGACGATGGATTTATATTTTCTGATGACGTATTATCCAATAATGAAGTATGTGATGACTTAAATGATGAGTTATATTCAATAATTGATGTCTACGGAAATATTCCAATTTTCGCAGGATACAGCGATGGTCAGCAAAATATGTTACTGGAAGCTATAAAAAACCAAGAAGTTAGAGGGATTAGATATTTACAAGAAAAACTAGAAAAAGGTAACCACTTCGAACATGAGGGATATATAAAAGAAATTATTTCTTCTTATGGTAATTCTTTTTTAAAGAAAATTACTGAAAATACTTTTTTTTATAGGGCGAGAGTTGGATATTCAAAATCTAAAATTGCATATGATGGATTTAATCGAAAAGGACAAAGTTTCTATGCCCCATATGTCAATGATGACATATCAGCGGTTCCACCACTGCTAGCAGATCAAGGTAGAGCAAACAGGGCAGGGGTATCTTTCCTATATTGTGCTACAGATATGAATACAGCCATTGCGGAAGTGAGACCTCACCCAACTGATATTGTATCAGTTGCTGAGTTTGTCAATATGTCTGACTTGGATGTTTTTGATTTTTCTTATCCAAACTTAATAGATTTTTATGATAGTGAGGATAAATTAGATAGTATGAGAATGTATGCAACAATGGCTAATATATTTAATAAGGCGACACCACCGTCCTTAAAAGGGCGTTATATTTTGTCTCAGCTTATTTCTGATTGTATTAGACAACAGGGTTATGATGGAATTCTTTTTTCAAGTACAGTAGGTGAAGGGAAAAATCTTGTGGTATTTACTCCTGAAAAAATGAAGTTCGTTGATGGTAGCGATAAAATATTAGAAGTGGAAAAAGTCGAATATACATCTAAAGAGTGTAAAGTTATAGGTAGAGATGATGAGTTCGAGGTCTATGTTTAAAATTATTTATTATTTAACACCTTGTGTTAAGGTTATGCGAAAATAGCCTTAATAAATATTAATTAGTCTCACATTGGCAATGAGATTTATATTTCAATGCCAATATTTATAGTTGCTAAAGGATTGAACTGCACTGCGGTTTCTAAGTGTTCTGGCGCGAAGTGAGCATAACGCATTGTCATCTGAATATCACTGTGACCAAGGATGCGCTGCAATACCAGAATGTTGCCCCCGGACATCATAAAGTGAGCGGCAAAGGTATGGCGCAAAACATGCGTGAGCTGACCAGTGGGTAACTTTATGTCTGTGGTGTTGATTGCAGCCATAAAGCGAAAATAGCACTCACTGAAAAGCCGATCACCCTCTAACGCGACTAACTCGTCATGAAGTTCTTTGCTGATTGGCACGCTACGGTTCTTTTTCCCTTTTGTTCTGATAAAGGTAATTTTATTCGGGCTGACCTGTGAGCGGGTGAGCTTTTCCGCTTCATTCCATCGCGCCCCAGTGCTGAGACAAACTTTTACTACCATTGGCAAATCTGCCCGGCCAAGACTACATGCGGCCAATAGAGTTTTAATCTGCTCATGGGTGAGCCACGCCATTTCTTTTTCTGCCACGGCGTACTTGCGCAGATTGTCTAATGGGTTCGGTAAGTTCCATTCGCCTAATCTGGCCAATTCGCTAAACATACCGCTTAAAAAACTTTGTTCCAGATTCACGGTTACCGGCTTTGCGCCTTTCTTCCATTTCTCAGAAAAGTAAATTTCGCCAGATAAACGTTTAGAGCGGTAGTGAGCAAAATCTTTGCCACTCAAACTATGAGCGGGGGGATTACCCAGCGCGGCAACTATCAATTCTAGTTTTTTATAAATTTTTTCACCGGCTTCCAGAGAACGACCATGCAGGTTGTACCAAAGTTCGGCAATCTCGCTTAATGTGCGGCGGTCTGGTGCATCACCCAACCAAGGCTTATTGTTCACCTGATCCATGGTGTAACGTTCAAAGGCTAAGGCTTCACCTTTCGTCGCAAACATTTTTCTCACCCGGCGACCTGTACGGCCTGCCGGGTAGCACTCACATAACCATTGGCCTGTTGGTTGTTTGCGTACTGACATTGAGAACCCCCTTGGAAGATAAAGGAGTATTTAACTGTATGCATAGACAGTGGTCAATGTTTGATTTGGAAAGAGTAAACAAGAAAGGGACGAGAAGTACTAGCGGGTAGCTGAGGTAACTACCCGCCAATATCAATTAGGTAAGTAACGGTATGATTGAGGCGCGGAAATATTTTCACCTAAAGAACTTAGCAACATAGGAGTCTCATATTTGCGAACATTGCTAATTTGTATGGCAACTGCACGTTCTCTACTATCAAAATAACTGTCGAAGAAATGTTTACTTATTCCAGCATACTTCTGCGTTTTTTTCCAAACGATTGATGGAGTATCTTCAATTACATCAGCTATGTCGAATTCACCGACAATCATGCCAATAGGCATCGTCGCATAAATAACAACTGATTTAACGTTGCTATTTTTGAAGACTCCTTTTCTGAACTCAAATCTTTTCGAGCCATCAAGAATTCTTTCTACGAATTCAGGTTTAATCGACAATAATACTTTCATCTATATTACCTAATTCTAATATTCTATTAAATTCTGCATCTGTTAATTTCATAACACCCCAATAGGCATTAGGATTTAACCCCGCTTCATTTATTAGTGTAGCACGATTTAAACGTTTCGGTAAAGCTGCGTTATATGTAAAACTTATTATATAAGGGTATTTTTTTGTTTTATAAAATTCACTTAATTCAGAGACTGTGAATACACTGAATTTAAAGCAGTAATCTATAAACTCCTTTTCACTAACGAATGAGTTTATATTTTTTACTTTTTCTACGACACAAAGAGATGTCGCTACAGATCTATAATGGGCAGGGCCTTTGTTATCACTTGTTCTATATATGACAATAATGTCATTTGGCCTCATTAGCTCAACATCTTTCATGCCACAAATATATATTTTTCGAATGCTATTTGCATGTGATACATCTTTTAATATATCTGGAGATTCAGTAACTAAAATTGAGTCAGGGAAGAGTCTCGTATGAAATTTTGGGTATATAGATAGTATGTATTTTTTCTCATTATTTCTATTGTTAATGTATGGATAGTCAGAAAATATATCTCCAATAATGTGGGATTTATTCATTTCTCGTACTAGAACGTTCTCGGTGCCATTTAATGAGGTTTTTTTACCATATCGTAAAAATCCATATTTTTGGAACAAGCGGATTAGAACATTATGTTTATCAAAAACAGTCACATATATATCATCGACTTTTTCTCTTAATGCATGGTCGAATATTTTTTTTAAAAAACGTTGACCTCGTGACGTTCCTTTTTGATTGAACTTAAACGTACCGACTTTTAAATGTTTGTTGGCTATTATGTGTGGCTCAACATCATCTACAGTGCCGGTCTCTACCTTTAAGTACATGAAGCCTTCTATATCATTGCTGTCAGAATACAGGACATAAGCATAGTCATTGTTAGAAGACTTTTTATTTTCAATCCATGTAAGGAAACCATGTATATAGTCTTGTTTCAATGAATCAAAAAAGACATCATCAAAGTTAACTTGACTGAAAGGGATATATTTTAAATTTTCCATTAATAACTCCTTGTTTTTTATGTATTATATTTTGTTTTTTTTAGTCTTTTCTATAAAGCATAAAATGAATAGCTATGTATAATAAGATAAGAGCCAATACACCATATCCTAGATAGCTACTTTTTATTTCACCTGCAGGTACATATTTCATTATGAATGAAATCGCAAGAACATAAAAAACATAGCTAAATACTTTTGTTATTTTTGCTTTAGTATTTTTAAATTTCACAACAACTGAAAAATCAGTTAAACGAGTACTTTCTTTTGGACTAAATTTCCAGTGATATATCATTGGGTCTTGTTTTTTAAATGAAATTTTCTCGGAAAAATATTTTGCCCAAGTTGTGGATTCTAGAATTCTACTGCCTTGAAAATCTCTACCTGTTAATGATGATTCATCAATCATATCTCTGATTACGAAGAAATGATATTTTTCAGGGGTGCATGCAGCTCCCGCCAGTGTAGATGAAATTTCAGGAGGCAAATTACGTTGTTCATTTATCCTGAAATCAATAATATCCGAACGTTCTAAATTGCTTTTAAGAAATGAATCATTAGGATAAAAAGTCTTGACGATTTCTCTTACTTCAGTTTCTGTAAGCATTAACCGAAATCTGATGTAGTGATCGTCATCAGAGTTAACCGAAAGGCACTCGTTTAGTTTAAATGCTATAAGAGTTCCATCGCTTCTATTCGTAATGCTCACTCGTTTATCGAGAGTCCCGTTAACGAATTCTAACTTCGTATTTATGACTAGACTTCCTTTATTGGTTAGCTCTATTTTTAGAAACTTACTTGCAATAGATTCACTCTTAATCAAGTATTCATTAAACACCGCGGTCACAAGATCTTTATTTCTGTCTAAACTCTCGCTTAAATCAATAAAATCATCTTTTTTCTTTTTAAACGGTAAAAAAATGCATATAGCACCTTTAGAGGCTATCTCATCATCTTTAGGGGGGACAAATGATAGTCCGAAGTCGAGGCAATATAATTTAGTTGAGTTTATTGCCCAAAAATTCACATGGAGTTCTTTTAAAAATGAAACATGTTCACTTCGATACATTTGACTACTATTGTAATCCCTACAACCCCACACCGCGAAACTTCGTGACATAACATTCCCCTAATATAGCTATAAAACTGTTAATTACAGATGTCGTTAATACTGTATTTAAAATAAAGTTGAACACTTTATAACAGACTTATAAAGAACAGATATATCGACTAAATTACAATCGAACGAATATTTTCCACCCTCAATCCGCACTTTGCCGCCCGGAAGACGAATAATATCCCGAGCACTGATTGTTCCCTCTATATCCACAACCCATTTACCATCCTGTACTTCATCGAACTTGCGGTCAGCAATATAGGTGATATCACCATCAAGGATAACTACCGGATCTTTCAATCCATCAGGCAAGAACGCCTTATCGAACATATAGAAATTTGAGTCGTAAAGTTTTCCATCTAATAATTTTTTGCGCGGAATTTGTACAACGTCATTCAGTTTGGCGTTTTCAAACATCACACCTTCACCGGTTGTTAACCATGATAGGGAAACACCGGTTTCAAGTGCGCCTTGAATAATCCATTCCGCAGGGAATATATCCCGCATATATCGGGTCGCGAGGGTACTTTTTGAAACCCCTAAATGATCACATAAAGCCTGCCGTGTAGTGAAGCCATAGGCCTCAATCAGACGGTCAATTGCTTTACGCCCTCCGCTTTTGAAATCCATAAAGTACGCCTCAACGAACAAAATCCATTTACAGATTCCTAAAGCGAACTTAAAGTGCATCCGTGAGTTCGTTTTGGGAATCACAACTGTTAAAAACTACTTATTACGGCTCACCACAAGCCAATCGGAGATGTTGCACTATGAGACCTAACATTTCAATCACTCTTCTGACCCCCCATGTCACAGTAGAGAAATATAGTGAATTAACGGGCTTAGATTCTGACACCATTAGAGCAATGCTTGCTGATGGTCGCTTGGTTCGTCATCGCCTGCGTAAAGATATGAAGCGCGAAAAAGTCATGATCAACATGGCCGCACTCACCGTAGATGCTCTCTCGAATTGTGATATTGCAATCGCCTAGTTCGATATTGCGTTATTGGGAGGGTATCGACCATGTTTGATTTCCAGCTTTCTAAACACCCGCGCTTTGATATGTCATGCCGTGCTTTCGCCCGGAATAACAATTTAACGGCGGTTGCCGAGCAAATCGGTATGAAGCCGCAGACCCTGCGTAATAAACTTAATCCTGACCAGCCGCACCAGTTGAGCTGCATCGAACTGTTGACGCTCACTGACATTACCGAAGATCCAACGCTGTTAGATGGCTTGCTGTCTCAACTGCAATGCTTGCCAGCGGTACCGGTTAATGAAGCCAATCCCGCTAATTTACCTATTCATACCTTGAGCGCGACGGCGGCAATCGGCGCAATTGCCGGTGAAACCGTCACCGCCGGGCCTATGACGCAATCCCGTAGAAACGCCATTCTTGACCGTGCGAATCAGGCCATTCGTGACCTGTCGCTGATTGTTGTCTCGGTTGAAGCGCGTTTCCAATCCACGCCAGCACTGGCCGCAGCGGTTGACTTTATCAGCGCTAGCGGACGGTTCCGGGCCTGAACTGAGGAACTTATGAAAGTTTTCGCTAACTACCTGAAACAACAATCACCCAGCCAACAATTAAGCCATTTTGACCACGGCTGGATTGAATTACCAAACGGCCAGCGCTGGCAACCTTGCGCCAGCCGAGTGGTGTTTCTAGGGGAATCACGTAAACCTATCTTTAAAACCAAGCGCCGCCGGTGGTGGTTCCGTTTGATGGGATTAAGGGGGTAACCATGTCGGCCAATAACAGCAAATGGATAGCCATTATCCGCAACAAAGTGACCGGCAGTCACAGCCGGGCAAGGGTGATATGGGAAAAACTCCCGGCACAGCACCGGGGAATTTTACTCCACTCCGCAGGGATGAAATCAGAGCACTGCCGGTATCTGTGGGATGATTTTTCCCGTGAAGAATTACATCAGTTGCAGCGAGGGATTCAGCGATTACGGGCGCTGGTAGATACGTTCGGCCAAGTCGGTACGTTAGATTTTGTGAAAGGGAATAAGTGCAACCGAAAGCCGCAGCATCAACCGGCACCCGTCAAAACTTACGGCCCGGAAATGATTACAGCCCAACCAATGGTCAATATTCATTACAGTGATAATTAGGAAATAGGATGAAAGTAATCGCAGTAGATAAAGCGGGTTTGATGGCAGATTTTGACCACTGGGGTGTAGCCCATAATTATGCTCAATTTTTCTTGGGTAAATGTCGTTCAGTGGGCAACCGTATTGAATTACAGCCAGTGATGTTTAATGACACCATGCATTTGACCAACCCCCATCAATGGTTTGCGGCCAATGCGGCATTTTGGGGCCGGGCATATCGTGAGGCGGAATCTAAGAGTGATCAAATTGAAGCGCTAGCCTCTATTCGCGCCATTTTTTATATATCCAGTGCGCTGGGGCTAGGTGTCGTCACTTGGAATATTAATAACTGGTGGATTAAAACCATTGAGATCCACGGGCTAGTACAAATTAACCACTCTTGTGCCTCAGCCAGCACTACGCCACACCTGCATTAATTAGCCAAAGCCACAAATACCAACGGCCTCCCATCGGTGGTCGGGGATCCTTATTACCTAAATTTGGAGTCAGTCACATGCACCTGCCTCAAACGCTAGGGTACATGAGTTACGGGCGAGTCTGGAGTGAATGAATACTCTCATTCAGCGCCCGGTCAATGACTTTATCGACGGGGAGTTTTTATCCCTGTCTTTACCCTTTAATGGCGAGTTCAGTCGGGAGCCGGAGGGGCTACGCCGCCCGCAAGATATCAGCATCACCGAAGATGAACTCTTTGTTCAGAACCCTACCGACCACCAATGGCGCAGCCAGTATTTAGGCGGGATGCCCCAATTTCTGGCCCGCTATTTTGGTGATCGATATTCCAACTTGTACCAATCAAAAGGCCGTCGCCATGCCAATACATTCTTACGCACTACGGTGGGCGAGAATGTATTGCCACGTCTACAGATGGTTAACCGCCAGTACCAGCCGGTCATCAACGCGCCCGGTTTCTTACCGTGGCCCTTTGCTGATGATCTCGAACGCCTGCCATCGTTTGGCCGGGATGAGTTACGCAACCTGTCCCACCGGGTGGCTGATTTTATGTCTGAAAGTTTTACCGACTATATCGAACGCAATTTCACCGGGCAGAGCAGTGACCCAACAGAACTCTGGCAGCGCACCCAACGGGCCTATATCTGCCTTGTAAAACTGAGCAAACAAGTGGGAACTGAACCGCCGTACTGGCGGGAATTCAATTCCAGCCGCAAGACAATCAACCCGCGAAAAATTGAATCCGGCCTGCTGCGCATGATGGCACCAGATTGGTGGCGTGTACGTTTAAAACGCCTGCGTGATCTGCGCCGTGAACATATGGCCATTGCGGTGGGGCAAGTACAGAAATCAGCGTCAGCCTATGTCAGCCGGTCAACCATGGCCGAATGGGTAGAGCAAAAACGGCGTAACCGGGAGTTTTTCAAATCGTTTGAGCTGGAAAATCAGGACGGTGAACGGGTTTCGTTAGAAGAGATGGTGAATGGCAGTAACGCCAATCCCGCAATACGGAGATGTGAACTGATGGTCAGAATGCGAGGTTTTGAAGATTTAGCCAATGAAATGGGCTGTGTGGGCGAGTTTTACACTATCACCGCGCCGTCTAAATATCATGCGGTCTATCACGGTGGCGGCTTTGTCACCAACTGGAATGGGGCCAGCCCACGTCAGACACAAAAATACTTATGCAGCGTATGGGCCAAATCTCGCGCCGCTATTGCCCGCGCCGGGATTAATGTCTTTGGTTTCCGGGTGGTAGAGCCGCATCACGATGGCACCCCACACTGGCATGTGTTGCTGTTTATACTGCCGCAAGACGTTGATCAGGTGCGTGACATTCTCTGCTATTACGCCCGGCTGGAAGATTCAGAAACATTACAAAGCCCCGAAGCACTGAAAGCCCGTTTCCATGCTGAACCTATTGATCCGGCCAAAGGCAGTGCAACCGGCTATATCGCGAAATATATCTCAAAGAATATCGACGGTTACGCGCTGGGCGAGGAAGAAGATGGCGAAACCGGCGGCAGTGCGCGCGAGATGGCCAAAGCAGTCACCGCATGGGCCAGCCGTTGGCGTATTCGGCAGTTTCAGCAAATCGGTGGTGCGCCGGTCACGGTCTGGCGCGAGTTACGCCGCTTGCCGGGAGACGGGCAAATACTGCCGGATCAGGATATGGATAACGTGCGTTTTGCCGCTGATGTGGGCAACTGGTATGCCTACACCGAGTTTCAGGGCGGGCCGATGGTGAGCCGGAATTGTCTGACTGTGCGCCTGTCCTATGAGATCACCGAAATGGGCAACATCTACGCCGAAGACGTTAAACGGGTTTTGGGTATCTACTCGCCGTTACTGGGGGAGGAGTCCGCCGTCTGCACCCGTCTGGTTAAGTGGCAGATTGTGCCGAAGTTGGCCGAAAGCGCAGCGCAGGCCGGGGTTTTAGGTTTTTCTGGCGGCAACGCCGCCGCTAGGAGTTCTGTCAATAACTGTACGCCGGAGTCCCGGCAACGATTAACAGAAGAGTTACGCCTGAGAGGTTTTTGGGGTAATGAGGAGGAAATAGCGATACTGGAACGGGGCAGCAGCCTGCAATTTTATGCTGATCGTTCAGTCAGGCTTAAAAATGGTCGGTTAGAGGAAGTTGCGCCACTACCGGAGCACCAACGTTGGCCGGGATGGAGTTAGTGGAACCTTTAATTTCCTTAGATTGTAAGGTTATCAGTACCCTAATCTTTTAATATTATTGTACTGTATGCAAACACAGTGAAAACAGAGTAAATAGAGGGGTAGGGTCGTGACAGATCTATTTTTTGAATCTTTGGCTTTGGATCGTATTGATTTGGTTGCAAGGTTGGTCACGAGTAGTAATTGCCAAGAAGAGGACAGGGAATTAGCGCTATTTTGGATTGCAGAAATGACAGCGGCATTAATTGACGAATTAAATAAAATTGAAAAAAACAGTTATCAAAACCACCTTACCGATAGCTAAAGTTATTATCAAAAAACAACTTATAAATATTTTGAATAAAATAATTTATACAAATAATACTTCACAGACTGTATATCACTTTATTTTCTTAAATCTTATTAACTCATGACTGCCTCCGTGTGGATAGCCTCCTGCGGAAGCAGTATAAAAGTAACCTTATTGATTGCATGTAATAAAAATCTGAAAATAAAGCTTAATATTCAATATGATAAAGGAATAGTGTTAATATCGCCCGATGAAAACCACACCTACACCCCATGATGCTATTTTTAAACAATTTCTTACCCATCAACAAACTGCCCGTGACTTTTTGGAGATCCACTTACCGCCTGAATACCGAAAAATATGTGACTTAAATACCCTACAACTGGAGTCCGGTAGTTTTATCGAACATAACCTGCGGGCCTATTACTCTGACGTACTCTACTCGCTGAAAACGCAGACGCAGGACGGGTATATTTACGCCCTAATCGAACATCAAAGTTCACCTGATAAGCATATGGCTTTTCGGTTAATGCGTTATGCCATCGCCGCCATGCAGCGCCATCTCGATGCGGGTAACGACAAACTGCCACTGGTGATACCTATCCTGTTCTATCATGGGCAGGTCACACCCTACCCGTATCCCATGAGCTGGCTACAAGCGTTCAACCAGCCAGTGCTGGCCGGGCAACTCTATGGCGGCAGCTTCCCGCTGGTCGATATCACGGTGATCCCAGATGATGAGATCATGAGCCACCGGGGCATTGCCATGCTAGAACTGTTGCAGAAGCACATTCGTCAACGTGACATATCCGAGCTGATGGAACCACTGGTCACACTGCTATCAAGAGGTTACAATACGGAAGATCAGCTAGTATCATTGATGAATTACATGCTACAGAATGGTGAAGCTATCACGCCGGAAACGTTTATCTGGGAACTGGCCCACCGTCTACCACAGCACGAAGAGGTACTCATGACGATTGCACAGAAACTGGAACAAAAAGGCCGCATAGAAGGCCGCATGGAAGGGGCGCAAGAAACAGCCCTGAAAATTGCTAGCGCTATGCTGGCTAATGGCGTTGATCGTACTCTCGTAATGAAAACGACCGGTCTGAGTGAAAAAGAGCTGACTCAACTCTGCCACTAATTCAAAGGCTGAGTCCCTAATGTTAGCAGGCGATGTTGCCTTAAACGTCACCTGCTTACTTATTTACTGCAGCTGATTCTTTTCTTGATCTATCATTCATCGTTATTCCCTGTACTGCCTCAATAACTCGCTATTTTTACAGCAAAAAAAATGTTTGTCCTAAAATGATACTGGTCAATTGCACAGTGGATCGCGGTTGGGCTATAGTCACGCCGCAGCGGAAAAATCTGCTGCCGGGTTTGGAACCCCGTATTTCAACAGGGCGCATAACTGCGTAAGCGGTTATTATGTGCGGAGCACGGCTACATCTGTAATCAATGGTGAGCTGGGCAGGGGCATCGCAAGATGCGCCGGATTCTCTGTTGACCGGTAGTTCCAACCTTGCTCAGTTCACCACCCATTAAGAGATTGGAACCTCGGGCGGTGAGTTTAACCACCTTCAACTGAGAGGTTGTCATCATGGATTCGACGACTAAGCCCCCTTGCAATACCATTACTTACCCACCTGTATCGCTCCCTATCACCCTCCTGTTGGAGGTGCGCCATGTACGATGATTCGCCCCGCGAATTAGAAGAACTAATCGACCACTGCCGCGCCCTGATTTACGCCATCGTCACCCTTGATCGAGCAGATACAAAAGAAGTTCTCTCGCTTATTTTATGGCAACAGATTGACGTGTTACGCAGAACTTATGAGCGAGATACTCATGAGCCACAAGAAATGGCTTAACTTGCGCTAGTGACCATCTTTATTACCGGATAGGTTCACCCCTAAAATAACAAAACCCACCTTATGGTGGGTTTCGCCAGAATTTCTTCTGGTATTCAGAACGCCTTTACCGGGCTTGGCCACGACCGAAACAATAACAACTCGGTAGCTGGATGTCTGGAAAATCAGTCTGCTGCATCCAAACTCATCCTATCCTCGATTGGGGGCAGCATCAAATCCAATGGCGGCAGATGCACTACCTTGCAACAAGCTGAGCATCATTTGTCGCTGCTGTGGGTTCATAGAATCGACAACGGTTTTGATCAGCTTATCCCCGGTCTTGGCGCTGGGGCTAATGGTGTGGGAAAAGGTCACATTCATCACGAAAGTATGACCACACTCCACATCATTGCAGGCGCAATATAAATCTGAAATTTGCCGGTGTTTACGGTTGGTTTTTCGGATAATCGCTGCGCCACCGCATTCGGGGCATAAAACTTTCATCACTCGCATGTTTCTGGCTCCCCAAGTGGCTAACCTATAGAATTTTAACGTGTTTACTCTCATGGTGCACCTGAGTTTGCTATTTGTGCATCAAAATTTAGCTGTAGATGTGCCGGGATCTCTGGATCGGCACTGATGGCTGCACTAAAGCGCCGTTGTACTGGTGAAATTTCATCTTTTCGGTAGGTGTTCCGCGCTTTTTCCGGATCACCTAAACCCGCCGCATTTTCCGGTATCTGCCCGGCTAACCCAGCCGGGAAGCGGTGAGCATTGAGAATGTCCTGCGCACTGATATTTTTCACATTGGCAAACTCATCTTTGGCGCTGATATCCCCCATCTGAATGAATTTCACCGCCTCCGGGTCACCGTTCGGGATGTTGACCAAGATGGTGCTGAAATTACCAATCCCTTTGCTGTCAGCTAGCTGGCGTTCAATTTCTTCCTCCACTTCATCGGTCATTGACGGGTCACTGGTATATAAAATACCGCCAGTGTGCGCCCCATTGTGGTAATAGCGGCGACGGAAAATCACCGCTTCACTGTTGAGCAATGCGGAGTGGATACCGCCGATATAATCCGGCAGGCCATAAACCTGTTGTTGCGGGTCGTATTGTTTGAGAAAAATGACCTCATTTTCCGGGTAAACAAGAGGTTCACCCTCCTGCAATACCACGTATTCACCGCTTTTGCGGATACGGGTATACAGCGCCGGTAAGGGGGCCAGACCAATGACGTTACCCCAGCCATTACGGATTTTCAGAATGCCCACATCACCAAAGGTAAAATAATCAAAAATAGCGGCTTCAATCTCTTCATGGGTCAGGCCACCGCTTTGGTAATCCGATGCCACCATATTTTTACGGGCATAAATCACGCCGCCATGTTGGCCATTAAGATTTATCAATTGTGCCAGCGCCAGCCGGTCAATCGGCAGGGTGTAATGGTCATACTCATTGTCATACCAGATATCGCGGTAATCGGTGCCCGGAGCTATCAGCCGGGTTACATCTGCCAAAAATGGCCCGTGTTGAGGGGCCAAGCGAAGCAGTGACCAGCGGTGATATGGCCGACCCGTTCCGGCCCCGCTATGCCGTTAATCTGCAATTGCTGGATGATGATGGCAAGGCGGCGCCAGACGCTATCACAGGGCAATAATCTGCCCACGGTGCTGCCGGGTGAACAGCTACAGCAACAGCGTGATGGCGTATCGCAGCGGGTGACGGTGGCGGGGGATTGGGAGCGCAAAACCGATCAGGTGATTCGTGAGGAATCCATGAGCCGGGTGATTACCGCCGATGATGAAACCCGCACACTGGTGGCCCGTGAAACCACCGTTCAGGCCACCGATAAAACCACGGTGCTGGGGACGGCCACCTTACTGGCCGGTGCTATCCAGCAGATTAGCGAGGGAGATTACAGTCTGGCCACCCAAGCCAGTTACATGGCCAAAGTGGGCAAAACCTTCACCACCGATGTGGGGCAGGATTTGATAGAGAAGATTGGCAATATCCGCAGCAGTATCGCCGCTGCCCGGCAGGATGTGATAGCGCCGGTGGTGTGGATTGGTAGCCAGCAGATTAACGTGATGGCCCTCATGATCGATACGCTGGATGTGGTGAAAGAGCTGGCAGCACTGACCGCCGCACATACTCATACCAATACTGATGGCCCACTGAACGCAGGGAGCATCACCGCCACTGGGGCCAAATCAGACGGATTACGTGATAAATATTCCCCTGTGATCGGCTAATCGATCTCGCCCAATCAGCCCGCCGCGCGCGGGCTTTTTTACGCCCATCTAAAACCATCGCCAGCGGCCCCACATGCCACGCAGTAAACCCATCATCACACCGCAATACCCGAAATGGATCACGCCAGCCACGACCCGCACACGTAGCGGAATATGCCACGAAAGAAACGTAATCATGACGGAAACGGCACTACACCGCACCCGCCTGCACACTTTGCGTTATAAAGTTTTTTCAGTTTTAAATTTCTACAAAACACCCCGCCAGCCCGCGCCGTGGCTGGGGCTTTGCGGCGTTATGCCAACTGAAAAGATTGAAAAGAATTTCAGTGTTTTTCAGTTTTTGGATCTCGGAGTGGACCGCGGGAAAGTATTAGTACATTGAATTTAAAGAATATTGTGTGAATTACGTGGGGTTGGTGGATCTTTTTGTGTGAGCTGTCAGATGGGGGGGGAAAAGCTGGCAGACTACAGCTGGCGCGGGTGGGGCCATTTTTGATCTGCGTGGTCAATGTTGTAACGGTTTGTATAACCTGTCTTTATTGTGGTGTGGGGATTGACGTCACATACTTTCCAAAAGCCTGAATATCACCCTTTCTATCAAATTTATACCAGATGTGTTTTCCAAGGAGAAAGTAAGGTGCGTTTATGAGGCTCCCTTTGGGATGATGGACTGATAAGGCATTCATTGTTCGTCATTACAGGATGTGAATGTCGAATGATAGTTCAACAGGGATATATTATGGATTCATTAAAATTTATTCAGGCTATGGCTGAGGGGATCAAGTCTATTCCTATGGACTTATATCTGGGGGTTGAGCGAACCTTTCAGGATTTGAATCTCTCGGATGGAGGGCGATATTATCAACAACGTAATATGTTTGATGATAAGCGTTTCCTGAGCGCTTTTGGCAATCTTATTCGTGATAGATCCATCATCGCCAAAATGGCAGATATCATTATTAATGATACGCTCAGTCACTTACCGGATGAAGCCATTCACCAATTGCATGAAAAGCTGATCTATGGGGCAACTGGGAAAGCAACACGTATGACGGCCCAAATGTTGATATCGGGCTATATCAGTGGAAAAGTCGTTAGCGGCCTGGCGGCTAGCTCCTTGGTAAAACTGGGTTTCAGATTTGGTACTACTGGTATGGTGTCTGGTGTAATGCTCCAAGGGATTGCAGCGCGGGCTAGCGAAGCATCACGAAAATTGGCTGGAGAAAGTCCATTGCTTTACAGCAAGCTAAGGCCTAACGATTACGATATGTTATTCTTTCTTTTTGAAAAGCCATTTGAGCGCTTCCTTCAACTTAGCAAAATGGTTCAAAGTAACCCTTTAATCTTGGGGCGTTTTGCTAATGAAATCAAAAGTTATTAATGGGCTATTACGTTTTATTTTCGATATGCTTGGCGTTATCGTTGCGTCCTTAATGGCTATAGGATTGATGACTGCTTACGCTTTCTATGAAGGGATTGCTGCTTGGCTAGTCGCTATTGGTGTCGTTATTGCTAGCGCTATCATTTATTGGGCCGTGCAAAAATGCAGTGATAAACTCACGGTAACGAAACAGAAATAATGGCTACGTTATCGCATCTGAGTGATGCTAATTCATTTCTAAACGAGTAACTGGCTGATAAGTTTTAAATTCTGCCGCCACTCCATCGCCAATAGCCATGTAAAGTGGTTGTAAGATATTGATAGATAAGGGCTTGAATTCCAGGCAAGAAAAAACCCGACTAGTCTTGAACCTAAGAAGGCGGGACTATCGGGCTCCTCAATATGGGGACATCAAAGAAAAGCAGTGGCACTAATTCAGACCCCAGTCCAGTAAGAAAGTTCTGGGTAAATGAAAAAAGAATAAAATAATGTTTAGCTTTCCCTTAAATGCCCCTTTTGGTGGGTTAACCTAATATTCCAGGCCAGACAATGACTATCAAAGAGCCTGCCAACGTCAATAGCACGTTGGCAATGGCATAGGTCCCCGCATAGCCTAGCGCAGGGATGTTACTGCGTGCCGTGTCGCTGATGATATCCATGGCAGGTGCGCAGGTTCGTGCTCCCATAATGGCCCCGAAAAGCAGGGCGCGGTTCATGCGTAATACATAAGCGCCAAAGAGGAAGCAGATAACAACAGGGACCAGGCTGACAATCAAACCGGAAATCAACATCTGACCGCCGACAGCACCCAGGCTGCTATTGATACCACCACCGGCGCTTAATCCGACGCCAGCCATAAAGACCATCAATCCAAACTCTTTCACCATATTCAGCGCACCTTGCGGGATATAGCCAAAAGTAGGGTGGTTGGCACGAAGAAATCCGAGCATGATCCCGGCCATTAATAGGCCCGCGGCA
Source organism: Yersinia bercovieri ATCC 43970 (assembly GCF_013282745.1). Classification (NCBI taxonomy): domain Bacteria; kingdom Pseudomonadati; phylum Pseudomonadota; class Gammaproteobacteria; order Enterobacterales; family Yersiniaceae; genus Yersinia; species Yersinia bercovieri. The sequence goes on along the minus strand of NZ_CP054044.1, from coordinate 4,077,129 downwards.
TTACCAATCCCGAAACTGAAGTTACTGAACTGGAAGGTAATCAGGCCGATCATCAGCCCCAGAATGAAGAATGCGCAGAAAGCCAGCAGGTCAGTGACCTGACTGTGAATGGAGATAAAGCCTATTTTTTCTGCCACGCTTTTGACGCGCCGTGCATCGCCGCTGACTTGCAGCACATCACCTTTATTCAATACCACATTGTCATCAATCGGCATTTCGATTTGGCTGCGGATCACACGGTTAAGGAAACAGCCGTGGTCGGTCAATTTTAAGTGGCTGAGCCGCTTACCGACAGCATTGCTGTTTTTGACCACAATCTCTTCGGTAACAATGCGCATGTCCAGCAGGTCGCGGTCAAACACCTCTTTGCCGTTACGAAAGCTCGGATCAAGGCGGGAGTGGGCATCTGGGTAGCCCACCAGTGAGATCTCATCGCCCACTTGCAACACCGCATCACCGTCTGGATTGGCCAAAATACCATTGCGGCGAATGCGCTCGATATAGCAACCGGTTTGCCGGTAAATCCCTAATTCACGTAGATTTTTACCATCTGCCCATGCCACCAATTCTGGCCCAACTCGATAAGCGCGAATGACCGGCAAATAGACTTTCCGCTGGCTATCCGTATCCAGGCCTCGCTCACGGGCAATTTGTTGGGCGCTGGTGGGCAAATCTTGATGCTGGAGTTTTGGCAGATAGCGCGCCCCCAAAATCAGGCTAACCAGCCCGATAAGATAGGTTAGGGCGTAACCGAGGCTCAGGTTATCTTGGGCGTGTTGCAGTGCCGGATTATTTGCAATGGTATTGCGTAACGTATCGCCTGCGCCCACCAACACGGGGGTGGAAGTCATTGATCCGGCAAGCATCCCGGCGGTTAGGCCAATATCCCAGCCAAATAATTTACCTAGCCCCAGCGCCAGAATCATTGCGCTGCCGACCATGACCAAGGCGAGCATCAGGTAGTTTTTGCCATCGCGGAAGAAAATAGAGAAGAAGTTTGGGCCAGCTTCAACACCGACGCAAAAAATAAATAGCATGAAGCCCAGATTCAGTGCTTCTGTGTTGATGGTAAAGTGCTGTTGCCCCAGCAATAGTGATACCACTAACACACCAATAGCATTACCTAATTGGATTGGCCCCAGTCGTAGTTTACCCAGGCATAATCCTAGCGCTAAAACCACGAATAACAGCAAGATGTAGTTGCCGTTTAACAAATTTGCGACGTTTATATTCACAGATATGACTTTCTATTAGCCCAGATGACTCACGATGCACACGCGCTTGGTGTAGCGGTAGAGCGACACAATTCATTAAATTCTAAAAAGTTATCGCCAAACAGGAGATAAGCGATAGCGGGGCTTATTCTAATCGGTCTGCTGTAAGACAGCCAGTAGTAAGCGGGAAGTTTGATATGACCAGAGGGAAATGCTTAATTATTTATTAAAGATGGGGTTATGTGCTATTAACTGGGGTGGATGTGGCTTTTGGGCACTATTTTTACTGGCGACTCTACCTTAATCCAAATAATAAAGGGTGTTAGACACCCTTTATTCGATAAGCCAATCTAGATTGAATGAGCGCTTAGTCGGCTCTTTGCCAGTTAATTACTGGAACAGGCTAAGATTTTCTTTGGCGTATGCTTCAAAATCAGTACAACCACCAATGTGCTTCTCATCAATGAAAATCTGTGGCACGGTCTCTACCGGTTTGCCGACAGTTTTTTCCAGATCAGCTTTGGTGATACCTTCCGCATGAATATCGATGTAACGGAATTTAAAATCGTCACGTTCAGTTTCCAGTTTTTCTGCCAGTTCTTTAGCACGGACACAGTAAGGACATCCAGGACGCCCGAAAATTACAGCAAACATGTAAAACTCCTTGATTAATTTGAGGTAATCACTTCGCCAATAATGACTGATGTATTCGACTGTTAAATGACTACTAGCGCATTACTTACTCTCACTGGGGTCTACTATGCCCGCTGGCGTGGCGAAAAAAAAGCAGGAATTGCCTGTTGATATGATAAATCTTACCTATTTGCTACTTGGTACTGTTACAAATTGTATGGATTCAATACACTGGGCAAATGCTGATATATTCCCAAGCAAATTTGAGTGGTAGCTAACATTGCTGCGGCTCAAGGTATGAAGGATACAGAGCTTATCGGAGGTAAAGATGCGCTCGTTAGGAGATATGCCCCGCATTGTAATTATTTCAGAAGTGTTGGGGATGCTGTTACTGGTGGTTGCCTATCTCAGTATCAATGACTTTTTGTCATTACCGGGTACGATGGGCACACCGGCTGTTGCGATTATTATGATTTTTGTCGGGATCGGCCTGATGATCCCTGCGGCAGTATGTATTGTTTGGCGCGTTGCAAGTGGATTTGGTCCACTATTAGGGAGTGCTGATAGAATATCCAGGCCACAAAGCAAGAAAGAGCGAGATAAAGCAGAATCCGAAAAAGAGAATAAATCTGAGTAGGATAAGTACTGAGTCTTAATATGGGCATTAAATTAGTCGGGATTGATCATGGCGCTGTCGGTCAATATTACGTAAGCTATGCCACTTTTCGTATTATGAGAATCGTGAGGTAGATGGTTATGGATTCACTCATCGTCCCGGATTTAACCTTATTACGGCGTTGGCTGGATCAACTCGGTATCTCATTTTTTGAATGCGATTCCTGCCAGGCGCTGCATTTGCCGCATATGCAAAATTTTGAGGGCGTGTTTGATGCCAAAATCGATTTGGTTGATAACGTCATCTTGTTCTCGGCGTTGGCCGAGGTCAGACCGACGGCACTGATCCCATTAGTGGCGGATCTTAGCCAAATCAATGCCAGTTCACTGACAGTTAAAGCCTTTATTGATATTCAGGATGATAATCTGCCGAAACTGATTGTCTGCCAATCACTGACCATCGAAGTTGGGGTGACATTGGCTCAATTTGGCTACTTTATGCAGCAGTGTGAAGAGCAGATTTCGATGATTATTCTCGAGGCGCGCGCCAATGATTTACTCTTTATTGGTACTAGCGAAGAGGATGAATCACCGCCAACTGCCACAGCTTACCCGGTTATCCACTAATATCCTTTCATTCAATGTGTCGCTGATTCCGGCGGCACACTGCAATTGCCCCTGCAAACCATAAGATCTTCTGCTTTTTACCCTCTAATGCCAGATATTTATCGCCGTTTATACCGTTAGTGACGAATTACATAGATAAAATATGCATAAAAAATCGATAAAAGGCGTTTTTTACCCTAGAGTCTGGTGCGGATTGCGAACTGCGGTTATGCTGCTGTTGCTGCAAGGGGCATAATACTCCCTCACAAAATCAGTGATTACACTTGTTAGGTTAATAATTACTCAGTGTGCATAGTCATGCATTCGTTGTGGGTGGCAATAGTACCTGGCAGGGCAACGGTATTGTATCCTCGGATACAAATTTAGCGCTCTATTTCACCCCCTATTTGGAGGAGTTAACGGATGTTCACCCAACGTAAAAAGTGGTTATCGGGTGTTGCCGCTGGCCTATTAATGGCCGCGTCCGTCTCAGCATCCGCTGAGGAAAAAACACTGCACGTTTACAACTGGTCCGATTATATCGCGCCGGATACGCTGGCTAATTTCCAAAAAGAGACCGGCATTAAGGTTGTCTATGATGTGTTTGACTCCAACGAGGTGTTGGAAGGTAAGTTGATGGCCGGGAGCACTGGGTTTGATTTAGTGGTGCCGTCAGCCAGTTTCCTTGAGCGCCAATTGTCTGCTGGCGTATTTAAGCCGCTAGATAAAAGTAAACTTCCTAATAACAAAAATCTCGATCCTGAGCTATTGGCGCTAGTCAGTAAGCACGATCCCGATAATAAGTTCGCGATCCCTTATCTGTGGGCGACGACCGGTATCGGCTATAACGTCGAAAAAGTGAAAGCTGCGTTAGGAAAAGATGCACCGGTAAACAGTTGGGATCTGGTGCTAAAGCCTGAAAATCTTGAGAAGCTGAAAAGCTGTGGCGTCTCTTTCCTGGATGCACCAAGTGAGATTTTCGCCACTGTACTGAACTACCTGGGCAAAGATCCAAACAGTATTCAGGCGACTGACTACACTGGCCCGGCAACGGAATTATTATTGAAATTACGGCCGAACATCCGTTATTTCCACTCGTCACAATATATTAATGATCTAGCAAACGGTGACATCTGTGTGGCTGTCGGTTGGGCGGGTGACATCATGCAGGCCTCTAATCGCGCTAAAGAAGCGAAGAATGGTGTGAATGTGGCTTACAGCATTCCAAAAGAGGGCGCATTGGCTTTCTTTGATGTGTTTGCCATGCCATCTGATGCTAAAAATCAGGATGAAGCCTATCAGTTCCTTAATTACCTGATGCGTCCTGATGTGATTGCGAATATCAGCAACCACGTGTTCTATGCTAATGCCAACAAAGCCGCAACACCGCTGGTTAATGCTGAAGTCCGCGATAATCCGGGTATCTATCCACCGGCAGATGTGCGGGCTAAAATGTTCACCCTGAAAGTACAAGAGCCGAAAATCGATCGCGTGATCACCCGGGCTTGGACAAAAGTGAAAAGTGGTAAATAACCCGTTGATGGGCAAGTGAAATAGACTATGGTAGGGGCAGGGGGTTATCCCTCTGTTCCTGTTTTTTTATTGCGCCGCAGCTAGTATGCGGCCTGTTCTGCTTTTACGGAGAGCACGCTGAGTGAATGATGTAACTCCCCGCCCACAGCCCAAATCCCAGAAGGTGTTTACGCCCTTGCTGGAGATCCGCAACTTAACTAAATCATTTGATGGTCAGGCCGCTGTAGATGATGTCAATTTGACAATCTATAAAGGTGAGATCTTTGCGCTGTTGGGCGCTTCAGGCTGCGGTAAATCCACGCTGTTGCGGATGTTGGCCGGTTTTGAACAGCCGACTCAGGGGCAAATCGTCCTTGATGGGCAGGATTTGTCTCATGTACCGCCCTATCAGCGCCCGATCAACATGATGTTTCAGTCGTATGCACTGTTCCCGCATATGACGGTTGAGCAGAACATTGCGTTTGGTTTGAAGCAAGACAAGCTGCCCTCGGCTGAAATTAAGAGCCGGGTGGCTGAGATGCTGACGCTGGTACACATGCAAGAGTTCGCCAAACGCAAACCACACCAGTTATCTGGCGGTCAGCGCCAACGTGTTGCACTGGCGCGTAGCTTGGCGAAACGGCCAAAACTGCTGCTGCTGGATGAGCCAATGGGCGCGCTGGATAAAAAGTTGCGTGACCGTATGCAACTGGAAGTGGTGGATATTCTGGAGCGAGTCGGGGCCACCTGTGTGATGGTGACTCACGATCAGGAAGAGGCCATGACCATGGCCGGGCGCATTGCCATTATGAACCGTGGCAAATTTGTGCAAATTGGTGAGCCAGAAGAGATTTATGAGCATCCCAATAGTAGATTTAGTGCTGAATTTATCGGTTCAGTGAATGTGTTTGAAGGCGTATTAAAAGCGCGCTTGGACGATGCTCTGGTCATCGACAGCCCTGGTTTGCGCCATCCTCTAAAAGTGGATTCCGATGCCTCGGTGGTTGACGGCGTGCCAGTATTTGTTGCCCTGCGACCAGAAAAAGTGATGTTGTGCGAACAGATACCGGCAGATGGCTGCAACTTTGCCGTCGGCGAAGTGGTGCACATTGCCTATTTGGGCGATCTCTCCATCTATCATGTCAAACTCCATAGTGGCCAGATGCTGAGTGCACAGCTACAAAATGGTCATCGCTACCGCAAAGGGATGCCCACCTGGGGCGATGAAGTGCAATTGTGCTGGGATGCTGACAGCTGCGTAGTTTTGAGTAGCTAGATTTGAGTAGCTAGTTTTGAGCTGCAAATGGTCTTGGGGAGCTAAATATTGTGATACCAGAATCCACTCATGGCGCGGCAGAGCCACCAACCCGCGCGGTCGGGCCAATTAAGGCGCTGATACAACGTTTCCAGATGGCACATGGCCGTAAACTGGTCATAGCCATGCCCTATCTATGGCTATTCCTGCTGTTTATGCTGCCATTCCTGATTGTGTTCAAAATCAGTTTGGCCGAGATGGCTCGTGCAGTACCGCCCTACACTGATTTGATGACCTGGCTGGACGGCAAGCTGGATATCTCGCTGAATCTGGGTAATTACCTGCAACTGCTTGATGATCCACTCTATATCGATGCCTATTTGCAATCACTGCAAGTGGCCGCCGTATCCACCTTTTGCTGTCTGATGATTGGCTATCCATTGGCTTGGGCTATTGCCCACAGTAAATCATCTACGCGCAATATCCTATTGCTGCTGGTGATCTTGCCCTCCTGGACCTCATTCCTGATTCGGGTTTATGCCTGGATGGGCATCCTAAAGAACAATGGCATTTTGAATAACTTCCTGATCTGGAGTGGGATTATCGATCAACCGCTGATTATTCTGCACACCAATTTGGCGGTATATATAGGCGTGGTCTACTCCTACCTGCCTTTCATGGTACTCCCCATCTATACCGCACTGACGCGGCTGGATTACTCATTGGTAGAAGCGGCGTCAGATCTCGGTGCCAGGCCCTTGAAAACCTTCGTTAGTGTCATCATGCCGCTCACCAAAGGCGGGATTGTGGCGGGTTCCATGCTGGTGTTCATTCCGGCGGTGGGGGAATTTGTTATCCCTGAACTGCTCGGCGGGCCAGATAGCATCATGATTGGGCGTATTTTGTGGCAAGAGTTCTTCAATAACCGCGACTGGCCGGTGGCTTCAGCGGTAGCAACAGTGATGTTGGTATTGCTGATTGTGCCGATACTCTGGTTCCACAAACACCAGAATAGAGAGATAGGAGGCGCGGAATGAACAACCTACCGGAAGTGCGGTCGGTGTGGCGTCGGGTGATCTTGATAATCGGCTATACCTTCCTGTATGCGCCGATGCTGATGCTGGTGATCTACTCGTTTAACAGCTCAAAGCTGGTCACCGTCTGGGCGGGTTGGTCTATCCGCTGGTATATCGAACTGTTTAACGATTCGGCGATGATATCCGCTGTTGGATTGAGTCTGACTATCGCCGCCGCCTCAGCCACTATGGCCGTGGTGCTGGGGACAATTGCCGCAGTGGTGATGGTGCGTTTTGGGCGTTTTCGCGGCTCGACGGGTTTCGCTTTCATGTTGACCGCGCCGCTGGTCATGCCCGATGTGATTACCGGTTTATCCCTGCTGCTACTGTTTGTCGCCATGGGGCACGCCATTGGCTGGCCGGCAGAGCGCGGCATGTTCACCATCTGGCTGGCGCATGTCACCTTCTGTACCGCCTATGTGACAGTGGTGATAAGTTCGCGATTACGTGAACTGGACCGCTCTATCGAAGAGGCGGCGATGGATCTGGGAGCCACGCCACTGAAAGTGTTCTTTGTCATCACGGTGCCCATGATTGCTCCGGCATTAATTTCTGGCTGGCTGCTGGCCTTTACCCTGTCGCTGGACGACTTGGTGATTGCCAGCTTTGTTGCCGGGCCGGGGGCGACCACCTTACCGATGCTGGTATTCTCGAGTGTGAGAATGGGGGTTAATCCTGAAATCAATGCCCTGGCGACCTTGATTCTGCTGGTGGTTGGCATCATTGGTTTAATTGCATGGTGGTTTATGTCCCGAGCAGAAAAACAGCGGTTACGGGAGCTACGCAAAGCTGCCCGCAGCTGATGATTAAAAAAGGGTTGATGGTTAAAAATAGTTGATGGCTAAAAATGGCTGATTGTCCTTAAAACTGTTAATCTTTCACTTACTTTGACGCCGCTTTCTAGCGGCGTTATTGTGAGGGATAACAGCAGGTTGTCGAAACTGAAACGGGGTATAGACAGGGCAATATGAGATTATCATTTTCATCCTCAGCATTTTCGTCTGCTGCCACCACCCCAGTACCGGTTTTGATTGCCGGCACGGCTATCATTGCAACTCATTTTCTTGGCGTGCTGTTATTAGTGGCTGAATTGGGGTGGAGTGGCACGGGGGAGTTTGTTGATGAAAATCTGCAAAGCTGGGACTCCGGCTTAATCTTAGTCGCCAGTATTCTATTGCTGCTGCTGGAAGTTGTCTGTGGCGTTGCGGTATGCCATCGGCAGAACTGGGCGCGTTGGTGTTATCTATTGTGCCAGATAGTCGTGGTTAGCTATCTGCTGCTAGTTTCACTCGATTGGCTGCTACTGGATGTTTTCCGTGTCGAGGGCGAGAGCGGCACTGAAATCCTGCATAGCTTGCTGCTGCAAAAAATACCTGATGTGGTGATTATTGGTCTGCTATTTTTCCCCTGGCATCGCTATTTCAACCACGCAAAATGAGTGTTTAGCGCGACACAGTGTTACAATTCGCCCCCACCAACAGCTTCGGCTGCGAATTATTTAACGTCTCAGATTATCACGGTCAATTATTAATGCATTGCACTCAGTATATGGCGGGTAGCTGCCGTTCCTGCCAGTGGCTGGATAGACCTTATCCGCAACAACTGGCTGACAAACAACATCATTTGCACGATCTGCTGGCAGATCACCCGGTGGCCCAATGGCTAATGCCGGTTTTCGGGCGCGAGAGTGCTTTTCGCAATAAAGCAAAAATGGTGGTCAGTGGCAGTGTCGAGCGCCCGCTATTGGGGATGTTACATCGTGACGGCAGCGCCGTTGACCTATGTGACTGCCCACTCTATCCCGCCAGCTTTGCGCCCATTTTTGCTGTGCTCAAAACTTTTATCGCCCGCGCGGGCCTAACACCCTATAACGTTGCCCGCAAGCGCGGCGAGCTTAAATTCCTGTTACTGACTGAAAGCAGCTACAGTGGCGAACTGATGCTGCGCTTTGTCTTGCGCTCTGAAACCAAGCTGGCGCAATTGCAGGCGGCGCTGCCGTGGTTACAACAACAACTGCCCCAACTGGCGGTTATCTCGGCTAATATTCAGCCGGTGCATATGGCGATTTTGGAGGGGGAGCAAGAGATCCCCCTTACCCAGCAGCAGGCGCTGCCGGAACAGCTTAATCAGGTGCCACTGTTTATCCGCCCACAGAGCTTTTTCCAGACAAATCCGCAGGTTGCAGCTTTGCTCTATGCCACGGCGCGGCAATGGGTACGTGAGTTGAGCATTAGTAGCATGTGGGATCTGTTCTGCGGTGTGGGCGGTTTTGGTTTGCATTGTGCCGGGCCTGAGACTCAGCTTACCGGGATTGAAATTAGCGCCGAAGCCATCGCCTGTGCACGGCAGTCAGCGGATCAGCTAGGGCTAAAAAATGTCAATTTTGCGGCGTTGGACTCCACCCGTTTCGCCACCGCAGAAGCACAGGTGCCCCAATTAGTATTGGTTAACCCGCCACGGCGTGGAATAGGGGCCGAGCTTTGTGATTATCTGACTCAGATGGCACCTAAATTCATTCTCTATTCAAGTTGCAACGCAGAGACAATGGCGAAAGATATTAGCAGGTTAGCCGATTACCATATTGAGCGGGTGCAGTTGTTTGATCTCTTCCCGCATACCGCTCATTACGAAGTGTTGGTATTACTTGTTCACAACTCTAAAAGCTAACTAGCCAAAGTTATTGAGGCCGCAGGGGTGTTGGCTGCGGCATTAAGTCGGCAAGGTATTATTGCGGGAACCACTTATCATTGATGGTTTTATATGTCCCATCAGCTTTCACCGCATCAATAGCTTTATTCAGTTTTTCCAGCAGTGCGGTGTTATCTGGGCGCACGGCAATCCCAAGGCCTGTACCGAAGTATTGTGGATCAGTCACATGCTCACCCACTGATGCTAAATTCGGATTAGTTTTCAGCCACTCATTCACCACCGCAGTATCACCAAACACCCCATCAATACGGCCATTTTTCAGGTCAATAATGGCATTCTGGTAGCTGTCATAGGCCACGGTTTGGATTTCAGGGTGCATATCCTGCAAATATTTCTGATGTGTTGTCCCATTTTCCATCCCAATCTTCTTACCTTTCAGGTCAGCAAAAGTGCTGAACTTGCCTTTTGGGGCGATCACAATGGCTGAGTTGGCATAGTAAGGCTGGGTGAATGCCACTTGTTTGCTACGTTCTGGCGTGATGTCCATGCCGGAGATAACGGCATCATAACGTTTGAATTTAAGCGCAGGGATCAGGCTATCAAAGGCTTGATTGGTGAATGTGCAGTTGGCTTCCATTTGTTTACACAATGCTTTTGCCAGATCCATATCAAAGCCGACGATTTCGTTATTGGCACCAATGGATTCAAATGGCGGGTAGGTGGCGGAGGCGGCAAAACGGATGGTATCCGCTGCGGTGGCGCTGAAAACCATACCACTTAAGATTGTTGCCAATAGTAACTTTTTCATGCTTAAACTCCTGTCAGAATTTTTTAAATGGAATGCGGTGTTAGTTATTGATTTTATTATTACTAGTGATTTTTTGTCGCAGCTTATTTGGATAACTGATGGGGTTTACATTGCCAGTTTATGAATTTATATGCAAGTAATGTGATTAAAAATTTAGTTTTTATTTTTTTAAGGGAAGAGTGGGCATGATTCAACTTTGGTTTAGGTTGATTTTGACTTTCTCTTTTGATGTTGAGCGCAATCAGGAATATTGCCGACAAAGATTGCAGGCCGAATGAGCCGCATGGACGCGGCGAAAGGGGCTGTCGAGCTGGGAGCGAGTCAGCCCCGGTTCGATTAGCCGGCAAGCTGCCGGAGGGGATGGCGAAGCCACAATATTTCGCGCAAGCCGCAGGAGCAGGAGGGCCGGCCTGCCTCCTGCTCGGTTGAGGTCACAGAGGTAAAGTGTTCACTGAACGAATATCAACCGAAACCAGATCCGATCTCATGTCACCCGAACAGACCACCAAACCTGCTCTACTCCAATCAACGGGATAGGGGATGTCTCCCCTCAATTTCGCCGCTCAAACGCCAGTGCTCTGCGCTCCACCAACCGCATCAATAATGTCAGCAGCCCATTCACGCACAGATAGACAATCCCGGCAGCCCCAAACACCATCACGTCATAAGTACGGCCATACATCAGTTGGCTGTAACCCATAACTTCCATCAATGTGATGGTGTAAGCCAGTGAGGTGCTTTTGAACACTAACACCACTTCGTTGGAGTAGGATGAGAGTGCGCGTTTAAAGGCAAATGGCAAGAGGATGCGTAACGACTGGGCTTTGGACATCCCTAGTGCTTCGCAGGATTGCCACTGACCGGATGGAATCGCGCGGACAGCCCCATAGAACAGCTGAGTGGTATAGGCCGCGCTGTTCAATGCCAGCGCAATCATTGCGCACAACCAGGGTTGCGACAGCAGACTCCATAACCACGGATATTCACGGATAGCCGGGAACTGCCCTGGGCCGTAATAGATCAAAAAGATCTGCACCAGCAGCGGGGTGCCAGTGAACAGCGTGATATAGATCTTGACCAGCGGCGTGATAATGGGGGTTTTCAGTGTCAACACAATGGTAAACAGCAGTGATAACACTAATGCCACTAATAAGGAGGCAATGGTCAGCGTCAGGCTGGTATGCAGCCCTTTTAGGATCTCGGGTAAGTATTCCAGCATCAGGATGGGCTCCGTTCAAAACGAGTGGTACGGAGTTCAATCCATTTGAGCACGTACTGGCTCAGCAGGGTCACTACCAGATAGATTGCTGCGGCAATCATATACCAAGTGAAGGGTTCCTGAGTGCGGGTGGCGATGCTTTTGGTTTGCAGCATCAGGTCATTCACACTGATCAGCGACACCAACGCGGTATCTTTTAGCAGCACCAACCATTGGTTACCCAATCCGGGTAAGGCATGACGCCACATCTGCGGCATAATCAGGCGAAAGAAGATGGCCGCCTGGCTCAAACCCAATGCTTGCCCCGATTCCCACTGCCCAATCGGCACGGCTTTTAGTGCGCCACGTAAGGTTTGCGACGCGTAAGCCGAATAGAGCAGGGCGAGGGCTATCACACCACACAGGAACGGGCTGACCTCGAAATCATCAATATTGAGCTTAATTGGCAGCTCAAACAGATAGAGATTCAGGGTAAATCCGTCCGACAGCATCATCAGCAGCTGAGAGGAGCCGAAATAGATAAACAGGACCACCAGAATCTCGGGTAGCCCGCGTAAAATGGTGACCCAGCCGGTGGTCAGATAGCTGACAACTTTCAAGCGCGACGATTCACAGACGGCAAACAGCATCGCCAGAACCAGACCGAGGGCCAGTGCACAAACGGCAAGGCCGACGGTCATACCGGCGGCGCTTGCTAAAGGTTGAAATTCATTCATGGGTGCTTAGATTACTGCTGGAACCATTTTTTATAGATTGTCTGATAGGTGCCATCGGCTTTAACTTTCGCCAGTGCAGCATCTAACTTACCCAGTAATTCGCTATTGGTCTGACGAACGGCGATACCTAAACCAGTACCGAAATAGTCAGCGTCAGTCACCTTATCACCGACGGCAGCCAGTTGGTCATTCTGCTTTAGCCACTCATTCACTACTGCAGTGTCACCAAATACCGCGTCCAGACGGCCATTTTTCAGATCAAGAATCGCATTCTGATAGCTGTCATAAGGGACGGCAGTGATTTCAGGGTGTTTCTCCATCAGGTATTTTTGATGGGTGGAACCGTTTTGCATCCCCACGCGCTTGCCTTTCAGGGCAGCTAAATCAGCCACTTTGCCTTTCTCGGCGATAAACAGTGCGGAGTTATCATAATAAGGTTTGGTGAAAGCAACTTGTTTTTGGCGCTCAGGAGTGATGTCCATACCTGAGATAACCGCATCAAAACGTTTGAATTTCAGGCTTGGGATCAAGCTGTCAAACGCCTGATTGGTAAAGGTGCACTCGGCCTGCATCTCTTTACACAGCGCATTCGCCAGATCGATATCGAAGCCCTGCATTTTATTATTGGCATCAATAAATTCGAATGGCGGATAAGTGGCTTCAGCAGCGAAACGGATAGTTTCAGCGGCAGAGGCAGACAGACTGATACTGGCGAGGAGTGCCGCAACTATTAATTTTTTCATCGCAAATTCCCAAATAGATATCAATGTGACAGATAGCTGGCAAAAGCTTCGGTTGTTGGTTGAGTAAAGTGGCTGGCATCGCCTTGTTCCACCACGTGGCCATTTTCCATATACACCACACGGCTGGCGGTTTTACGGGCGACTTCAACTTCATGGGTGACTATCACTTGAGTGATGCCGGTTCCGGCCAATTCACGGATGATGCTGACGATTTGCGCGGTAATCTCTGGGTCGAGTGCTGCGGTGGGTTCGTCAAACAGCAGAACCTGAGGCTCCATCATCAGCGCACGGGCAATGGCCACGCGCTGTTGCTGACCACCGGAGAGGTGCAGCGGGAAGCGGGAAGCGAAGTCGGTCAAACGCAGTCGCGTCAGTAATTTCTGCGCCCGCGCCATGGCTTCATCTTTTGACAGACCCAGCACGCGGCAAGGGGCCTCAATCAGATTCTGTACCACTGTCAGATGCGGCCAAAGATTGTATTGCTGGAACACCATACCCACATTCTGGCGCAATTCGCGAATCGCTTTTGCCCCCGGAGCTTGGGTAAAATCGAAGTGATTACCGGCGATCTGCAAGGTGCCGGAACGCGGCATCTCCAACAGGTTGAGCACGCGCAGTAGTGAGCTTTTACCGGCACCGCTTGGCCCTAGTAACACTAAGGTTTCGCCTGCCGGACAGTCTAATGTAATGTCGAACAGCGCTTGATGTGCGCCGTAGTAACAGTTAATTCCGCTAAGTTGAATACTCATGCGCCAAATCTGAATAGCCAATGATGCGGTGAATGGTAACTTCCGCGGCATACTTATGCAATCTTTGTGCGTTAAAATTTATTAATAACCAGAGTTCAGTGGGAAAAACAGCATAACATTTGGATTTGACCCTACTCAGAGGGAATTTGTCGTGCGATGAATAAATCTGACAGAGCATCTGCAGCGGCAGATTAAAAAATAGTCAAAATGGGAATCTGCTTGTAAATCAAAGCATACCGATTGACTGGAAGAAAACCGGTACACATTGATGGCAAGAATAATCCGGCAGCTACTTCAACTTTATCTGAGTGAAAGTTGAGAAGATGATATCCACATCAGCGGCTTGTAGATTATGTTGGCGTATTGTTTTAGTGAATACGTTTTTGTCGGCAATGGTCGTTTTTTCGCAGGTTTTCAACTCGTCCGCTATCTGTTTAAGGATCTTGCTACTCAGCTCGCCAATATCAGTGCGCACCGTCTCCAGTGATTTTGGCTGCCAATGGGGTTCTGGCTGTGATAACCAGTCTGCGCGATAGCGGTATTGAATCGCTTTTGCCGCATTGATTTGTGCCACCATAAAGGGCTTGATCGATGCTGTATCGAGACCTAACGACGCCGCTTCCGCGAGCGTTTTATCGATCACTTTCTCTTCTTGGGCAATGTCTTCCACCGGCAGATGGTTGGCAGCCTTATCGCCCGCGACATCTTTCATATAGCTTAAACGGGTATTGATTAGCTGGGCGGTTTGCCCACATTCGGAGGTTGCCTGGGCGGCGCTGGCGACAAAAAATCCGCTGACGGCGAGGAGTCTGATGAGTGAATGAACTGAGAACATGACAACTTCTTCCTTGTTGAAGTTAGTTGTTAGCAAGGTTACCAAATATCACTCCGGTGTGACAAATTTCCGGCAGATAAGTATACCCACCGGAAGAGAAGAGTGTGGAATCAGTGATCACCCAGTAGCTGACGTAAGCTGCTGGCGGGGGCAGAGACGCCCATAAAACGGATATCATCGACCACCCAGCAGCTCCCTTCGCGGATCATCAACACCTCATCTTGCCACGTCACCGATTTACCGCCGGCACTCTGATGAGTCAAATTAACACGCAGCGGAATGTTTCGGGCGTCGCTATTGGGAATGGTCGAGGCGCTGGCAACATCCGCGTGGGTAGTACCTTCGCGCAGACTGGTAAAGATATCGCCGTTAATGACTTGGGTGCTATTTACTTGAGCTGTGCTACGGGTGCCCGCCTGTTTTCTGGCAGTCTGAATCATTGAGTAAAGCGTTTGGCTCAGATAAGGGCGAAATTGGGCCGAGAGATTATCATCGGGCAAGCCAGTGTGATTGCCAATTTGTTGAACCCGCAGATCATAGAATTGTTGCGCCACCTGATCCGGCCCACCGTCAACACAAGGTGTTGTGCGGCTGCTGATATCCTTAAACGCCGGATCGACGGTGCTGGTACAGGCGCTAAGCAGAATGGCGAGCGGAAGAATCAGAGCAATTTTTTTCTTTTTCATATGATGACCTTAGGTGAAAGAATCTATTATGAAAGTGATTGTAGTATAAGACCTATTTTCTCGACTGTCTTATGCTGGCTGGAAATCGCTTTATTCAGCACTTCTATGCTCCGCAGTGGGCTATAAACCGCGCACTTTACCGTGATCTTTTAGCCAGCGGGCGGTGCGATTAATCCCCTCATCCAGTGACACTATTGGGCGATAGCCCAACTCTTGCTCAGCACGGTGGGTATCCAGCGTCAGATCAAAGTTGAGTTTGGCGACACCATAATGTGTCAGCACCGGCTCCTTTTCCGCCTTATTCCCCAGCTTCTCCATGGCTCTGGCCATAATATCCATCATCGGATAGGGCACCGAGCGGATACGGCACGGCATATCTAGCTGTTCGAGCAGATGTTGTACGATGGTGCGCAAGGGGCGGGGTTGCTGATTGGTAATATTATAGGCTCGGCCCGACAGGGTATTCTGGCTTTGGGTCGCCAGCCACATGGCATGTACGGCGTTTTCCAGATAAGTCATATCCACCAGTGCATTACCGCCACGGGGCAGCAGCAGGGTGCCATAGTGCTTAATCATCTGTAGCAGGCGCGGCAGCATCACTTTGTCGTGCGGGCCAAATAAGCCCTGCGGGCGCAGGATGGTAAAGTGCGTTTGTGGGTTGGAGAGCGCCAATTGCTGGATAACTTGTTCACCGGCGGCCTTGCTGCGGGCAAATTCATTGGCGTAACGTGCTGGCCGAAAATCTTCCTGAATATTACGGTGGTGATGATAATCGAAATAAATAGCAGGTGAGGAGATATGAATGAAATTCTCCACGCCATAGGCGGCGGCCCATTCGCCTAAGCGGCGTGTGGCGCGCACATTGGCCAACTCAAAAGCCTGCTCAGTGCCCCATGGCGAGGTAAAACTGGAGCAGTGCCACAGGGTATCGACATCCGCCAGCATAGCTTTTGCCTGCGAGGAAACCAGATTGGTCAGATCCGCATGAATAAATTCAGCGCCCATTTTTGTCAGTAATGCGCCCATCGCCGCATTGTTGCCAGCAGCGATGACTTTGATACCCTGACGACGGAGATATTCAACGGCATTTCGGCCTAACCCACAGGTTGCACCGGTGACCAATACCTTCATAGCGAATTCGGTTCCCACCAAAAATCAGAATGCTAGCGTCTGGAATCATTCGCTCAGCAAATAAGATGCCATTCTTCCGTGAAATGATGCGCTATGCAATCAGAAAGCACCGACTGTCCGCTTTTTCCTTGGCTTTACAGTGTTGTTGACTGCGAATCAGAGGAAAAAGGGGCATTAGTTATGCCGGAGGTTTATGGCAAAGCCAGCATCAAGCTGGGTGCGTGAAGGGGCGACTGTTCCTAGGGGCGCTTCGGTCGCTTACGCGACTACGACCCCAACGAAACATCTCCCCTTCAATCGACTTTTTTAACACTCTGGGGCATTAGTTATGCCGCTCAATTTAGGGTGTTGGCTCGTCACCTGATTCACTTTGCGCCGATGTGCGCTGCGGCTGTTGGCGATCATATTGCTCCGCCAGCGCCGCAATACGTTTTGCCATGCCACGGAAGATAAACAGGTGGGCTGGCATCATCACAAACCAGTAGAGCAGGCCGCTAAAACCTGCCGGATGCCACCATGCCCGCACATCAAAACTGCGACGCCCGCCTAAATCTTTGATGGTAAATGTCAGCCGGCCCAAACCGGGGGCTTTCATGCCGAACATCATCGCTAATTGACGTAACGGCTTGACGGTAATGACTTTCCAGCCATCAACCAGGTCACCTAACTCCAGTGTTTCGCGATCCGGGCGGCCATAGACTACGCCGCCGCCAGCAATGTCATCCATCCAGGCGCGGGTTCTCCACAGCAGATTGCCGTAGAAATAGCCCTCTTTGCCGCCGATTTGTTGCACCACATGCCACAGTGCTTCGCTGGAGGCGGTGGTGTAGAGTTGGCAACCCGCCTGCTTGGGGTAAAATCCGTAACCGGGCCGCCAGCGGGCGCGGGCTTCGGGGTCATAGCCCCAGTCAGCAGAGTCCACCACTTCATCTTCACGGCGCAGTGTCTCTTTGACCGCATCGTCAAAACTCACCAGTTGCTGCGGGATCAGCGCCTGCAATGCTGTGCCATCGGCCGGTAAATCGTGGTTTAGCCCCTCAATCAATGCGCTGGCAATGGGGGTCGGCACTGAGGTGATCATGCTAATGAAATAGACCGAGATAAAGCGGGTCGGCAGCGGGATCGGGATCAACCAGCGCCGTTTACCACTGATGGCAATAAAGCGCTCGAACAGGGTTTGATAGCTGATGTACTCCGGCCCTGCGACATCGAAAATGCGGTTGTCTTGCGCCGGATGATTGAGCAATTGTGTCAAGTAAACCAGCAGGTTATCTAGCGCGACCGGGGACGATTTCGAGCGCACCCAGCGAGGTGGCGTTAGGATCGGCAGGTTATAAACCATGTCGCGCATCACTTCAAAGGCGGCTGAGCCGGGGCCGACGATGATGCTGGCGCGCAGTTCCGTCACCGGAATGCCACTTTGGCGCAGTAAATTGCCGGTCAGTTTGCGCGCAATCAGATGGGGAGAGCTGTTGTTTCCCGGCTGTAATGCGCCCAGATAGATAACCTGCTTCACTGAGCAGGGCGCGGCCTGTAGGGCGGCCAACATATTGTTGGCGGCCAGGCGCTCCTGCTCAATTAGATCCTGCCCGTCACCCATGCCATGCACCAAATAATAAACCACATCAATATCTTGCAGGGCGGCACTGAGGGTGTCGGGCTGATAAACATCGGCAAAACGGCACTTAACGCCGGGCCACGGCTGCTCTTTTAACCACTCGACACGGCGGGCGGCGGCAGTGACATGATGCCCCTGTTGGCTGAGTCTGGGGATCAGGTGCTGGCCAATATAGCCACTGGCCCCCAGCACCAATATCCGTTGCGGCATCATGGGCGCTGCTCGGCCAAAAACTCACGCCACAGTGCGACCACTTTTTCCAGATCCTGGCGGCTTACATTGATGTGGGTAATCATTCGGGTGACTGGACCAGCGCTGATTAATACGCCACGTTCGCGCATCCAGGGGCCTAATTTTGCCGCTGACTCGGCAGATTGCTTAATATACAGCACATTAGTTTGTGCGCCGGGTGCCACAATCTCGACATCCAGTGAGCGCAGCTGCTGCTCTAGCCAGGCAGCATTGTCATGGTCATCTTTTAAGCGGGCGACATTGTGCTCTAAGGCGTACAACCCTGCCGCTGCCAGAATACCGGCCTGACGCATACCACCGCCGGTCATTTTACGCCAGCGGCGGGCGCGATGAATATATTCCGCACTGCCACATAGCAGTGAACCCACCGGCGCACCCAGCCCTTTGGAGAGACAAATGGTCAGGGTATCGCAATATTGGCTAATGTCACTCAAGGGGCGATTTAGCGCCACCGCCGCATTAAAAATACGTGCGCCATCAATATGGAGCGCCAGTCTCTGCTCTCGGGTCAAGGCCCAGGCTTGCTGCAAATAGCTCAGTGGCAACACTTTGCCGCTATGGGTATTTTCCAAACTTAAGAGCCGGGTTTGGGCAAAATGAATATCGTCAGGTTTGATGGCGGCTAACACTTTATCCAGCGGCAGGGTGCCGTCATCATTGGCATCAATGGGTTGCGGCTGAATGCTGCCAAGTACCGCCGCGCCACCCGCTTCATACAGGTAGTTGTGCGCTTTCTGGCCGACAATATACTCTTCACCCCGTTGGCAGTGGGTCAATAGCGCGACCAAATTGGCCTGTGTGCCGCTCGGCAAGAACAGGGCGGCCTCTTTGCCCGACACTCTGGCGGCTTCGGCTTCTAAAGCATTTACCGTCGGGTCATCGCCATACACATCGTCGCCAACTTCGGCATTCACCATGGCATTGCGCATCGCGGCGTCAGGTTGCGTTACTGTGTCACTGCGTAAATCGATTAGCATAATTCTCTCGCGGTCAGAAAAAGGGGTATGCTTCATCATAGCCAGATTGATAAAACAAGAAAGGAGTGGCAGGGATTATTTATTGATAATGAGAATAATATTTGTCAGGGCAATTGATAATTGATGAAATTATGGTTATCCGCTGATTTATTAGGATTTTTCTCGATTGGCGTAGACCAAACACGAAGCTGTATTAATTTGTTCCAGGCATTTTCCCTGTTTATCGGTAAAGAAGCGCTTTTCCAGTTCGCGGGCATCGGCTCTATCCAATAGCGCAAAACCGTACTGCTGTAGCAGTGCATCAAGGCCATTGGCGGCGATGCCAAATCGCCAGGCTTCGCCAATAGTGCGCACCCCCTCAACACTCTCTTTTACGCCATATTCGCCGTTGAATGGTGAGCTGTCGGTTGATCCGTGGTCATCCACCAACAGATGATCATAAACAAAATCAAAAATAATCTGACTGCCATCGCGGCTGTAGTCACTGATGGCACTCAATAGCCTTTTGACCTGCGCCGGCTCCAGATACATCAGCAAGCCCTCTAATAGGAATAGGCACTTCTCTCCGGCGGCTAAGGGGAGGGTGTCGAGGGTGTCGGCCAAGTTTTGCTGATTAAAATCAATGGGTAAAAAGACCAGATTGGCAGGTGGTGAGATGTGGGCCTCACTCAGTTTTTCGATTTTATGCTGCTGCATGGCGGGACTATCGATTTCAATAATAGCGCTATGTTGCAGCGCGTAATGAAAGCGAATGGCTCTGGAATCAAAACCGGCCCCCAGAATAAATATTTTGCTAAAGCGCCCTGCGGTTTTTTTGAAAATATCATCAATATATAAAGTGCGGGCGACAATGTAGGGGTAGATGCCGGCGGGAGTTGCGAGATTGAATATGTCATCACCCAGCAGAAAGGTTTTCTGCATCATAGAGAAGAGTGAATGGAAGGTCTGACTCAGAATAACCGCCACATAATCATCACTTTTAAGATGGGGTCTCTTCTCACCGTATGACTTTGCGCGCAGCAAACAGGTTAATTCAGCGGTAGCGGAAACTCCTGACTTAGCTCTCTTTGGCATAGCGATACCACCATCAATGGGGTCAGTGTGCTGTTTATACCGTGATTGTGTTTATACCGAGATTATGTTTATACCGGGATTATGTTGATAACGGGTCAATAAATGACTCTACGCCTCTCTGGGTTATTTAGCAGGGTGATAAGTTGAAAGTGTTGCTTACGCCACATAATGGATCTGGTTATTTCTGGATTGAGTCGCCGTTGGGGAAGAGATGCACTGAACGCGGCTGTGTCACCGCTTGAGGTTATTGACAATGTGCCAGTAGCGGAGAGAACAGGCGGATCGTAAAGACGCCGTAGATCCATCCCTGGAGGCTCGTTCCGCGCCCTCCCTGGCGCGGACGCTTTACTCTTCCGTCTGTCCTCACCATTCCCGATCGAGTCATCGGGGTTTACCATCGTCTGAGGCGGCTGAGTCACCGCTTCCATGGTTAATTATGACGTTATATTTGCGATGGTGGTATTGATGTAATCAATAGTATCAACGTAGCCAATTGGTTTTTGCCAGTTCGACGACTTCATCACCACGGCCATTGATAATCGCCCTGAGCATATACAGGCTGAATCCTTTGGCCTGCTCAAATTTGATTTGTGGCGGCATCGATAACTCCTGCTTAGCCGTCACCACATCCACCAATACCGGCCCTGGATGGGCAAATGCGCTCTCTAGTGCGGCATCCAGCTCAGAGGCTTTCTCCACCCGAATGCCCTTGATGCCGGCGGCATTGGCAATGGCGGCAAAGTCTGGATTATGCAGGTCGGTGCCATCAGTCAGATAGCCGCCCGCTTTCATCTCCATCGCCACAAATCCCAGCACACTGTTATTGAATACCACAATTTTCACCGGCAATTTGAGCTGCGCCAGGGTGAGGAAATCCCCCATTAGCATGGTGAAACCGCCATCGCCGCACAGGGCAACCACTTGCCGCTCCGGGGCGGTGGCTTGCGCGCCAATAGCTTGTGGCATGGCATTCGCCATCGAACCGTGGTTGAACGACCCCAGCAAGCGCCGTTTACCGTTCATCTCAAGATAGCGGGCCGCCCACACTGTCGGGGTGCCCACATCACAGGTGAAAATAGCGTCATCGGTGGCGTGGCAGCTGATCTGCTGCGCCAAATATTGCGGATGGATCGGCTGGTTATCATTGGCGGTCGCCAGCCCATCCAGATCTTTGCGGGTGGTATGATAGTGCTCCAGCGCTTTGGCTAAAAATTTGCTATCACTTTTCGCCTCTAGCTGCGGTAACAGTGCGCGCAGCGTGGTTTGGATATCACCGACCAGCGCCATATTCACCGGGCAGTGAGCACCAATGCTGCCGGGGTTGATATCAATCTGGATGATATTTGCATTGGTGGGATAAAAGGCGCGATAGGGGAATTGGGTGCCGAGCAGCACCAAGGTATCGGCACTCATCATGGCGTGGTAACCGGAGGCAAACCCAATCAGCCCGGTCATACCCACGCTGTAAGGATTATCCCACTCAATATGTTCTTTACCCCGCAGCGCATGAACCACGGGGGCTTGCAGCATTTCAGCCAACTTAACCACTTCATCGTGGGCATCAGCACAACCGCTACCGCACATCAGAGTGATATTTTTCGCCTTATTCAGTGTTTGCGCCAAAATTGCCAACTCACTCATCGGCGGCTGCACCAGTGGCAATTTCGGTGTTTGCCACACTACGGCGGCCTCTTCGGGCGCGGGCTGTAGCGCCACATCACCCGGTAACACAATCACGGAGACGCCACGGTTAAGAATGGCCTGGCGCATGGCTATCTCCAGCACCCGAGGCAGCTGCTCTGGGTTGGAAACCAATTCACAGTAGTGGCTACATTCGCGGAACAGCTCTTGCGGGTGGGTTTCCTGAAAATAACCACTGCCAATTTCGCTGGAGGGGATGTGGGCGGCAATCGCCAACACCGGAACATGGTTGCGGTGACAATCAAATAAGCCATTGATCAGATGGAGGTTACCAGGGCCGCAGGAGCCAGCACAGACCGCCAGTTGCCCGGTAAGTTGCGCCTCGGCACCGGCGGCGAAAGCCGCCACCTCTTCATGGCGCGTCCCCAACCACTCAATGGTGCCCATGCGGTGCAGGCTATCACTCAGGCCGTTGAGTGAGTCACCAGTGACACCCCAAATTCGCTTAACACCTGCTTGTTCCAACGTTTTTGCGACCAGTGTTGCCACGGTTTGCTTCATAGTTGTTCCCTCAAGGATTAATGGCGAGTCATTATTCTCTGAGGTCAAAGTATGGCGCGTTTAACAATTATTGCCCATTAACGGCGCGGATTGCCCCATTAATGGCGTGAATAACCCCTTATGGGGGGGGATCGCCACTTATGGGGCAGCAAGCAGGGCGGTTAGGCCAGTTGGATATCACCCTGTAGCTGGCAACTACAAGCCAGAACATAGCCTTGGGCAATCTCTTCGGGGGTCAGTGTCATGGTGCTGCTGGTGGTGTACTCCCCGTGCAGAATGCGGGTCTTACAGGAGCCACAGACCCCCGCGCGGCAAGCTGCCATCACCGGAACTTTATGTTGCTCCAGTGCAAACAGCAGTGAGGTGCCGACCGGGACTTTCACACTGCGCAGCGGATGGCTAATGGTCATCGTCAATTCATTGCTGGTATCAATAGCTTCGTCGGCGCTGCGGAACTGCTCTTTTTGGAAATGATCGGCTGGAACAGATTGCTCACGGCAATACTGCTCCACCCAATCCATGTATGGGGCGGGGCCGCAAGTCATCACCCGGCGGCGGCTGATGTCTGGTGCCACCTGTTGCATGATTTGAGCATTGATTCTGCCGGCGATAAAGCCCGCCGTTGCTGCGGATTCCGCCACCAGAGTGAGCTGCAATTGCTGCGGATAGCGCTGCAATAAGTGTTGCCACTCATCGGCAAAAATCACATCCGCTGGCGAACGCACATTAAAAATCACCTGAATGTTCGCTTGCGCACGTCGTGCCAGCAGATCACGGCACATTGACATCACCGGCGTGACACCGCAACCGGCGGCCAACATCAGGTAGCGGTCATCATCAACATGGGCGCAGGTAAACTCCCCCTGGGCCTCGGAAAGCCACAGGTAATCACCCACTTTCACCTGCTGGGTCAGCCAGTTAGATCCTTCGCCATCGGCTAAACAGCGCACCGTGAGTTGGATAAAGGGGCTGAGTCCGGGCGTGGAGGAGAGTGTATAGGCGCGCAGGGTGTCATCACTGTTGCGAATACTGACCAGAGCATATTGCCCTGGCAGATAGGGGTAAAAATCGTGGTTAATCAGCCGCAGGCTCCAGACGTCGGGCGTTTCTTGCACTATGGAGTGGACTTGCATACGGTTAGGGCAGAGGGGGGTTGGGCAGTCCATTGGGATAAAATTGGCACTTGGGGTCAAATCGGTCATCGGGGCCTCACAGCAAATCAGGTTATTCTCGGGCAAAACCAGTCACTATGCCCGGTCAGTGGCGTTAAACCGCACTGGCCGGGCAAGCTGTTATTGCTTAACTATTCAGGGCTTATTGATCTCAGCTTTAACTGCCCAGAATCGCGCTCATATCCTGTTCTACTGTGGTAATAGGGCGCATACCAAATTTCTGGTACAAAATCCCCATCAGGTTGTCCGTCAGGAAGCCAGGTGCCGTCGGGCCGGTATAGATATTTTTTACCCCCAGTGACAGCAAGGTCAGCAGGATGACAATGGCTTTTTGTTCGAACCATGACAGCACCAGACTGAGGGGCAGGTCATTGACGGTACAGCCCAGTTTTTCTGACAATTTCACCGCCAGCATGATGGCTGAGTAAGCATCATTACATTGACCGACATCCAGCAGGCGCGGTAATCCCTCCAGTGTGCCGAAATCCAGTTTGTTGAAGCGGTACTTACCGCAGGCTAGGGTCATAATGATGCAATCTTGCGGCACACTGCGGGCAAAATCAGTGAAATAGCTGCGTTCTGTGCGGCTACCATCACAGCCCCCCACCAGAAACACATGGCGTAGTTTTTTAGTGGCGACCAGATCAATCACTGTATCAGCCGCATTCAGCAGGGTCTGGCGGCCAAAACCGACAGTAATCATCTGCTCCAGCTCATTGTACGGGAAGCCCGCCATGCCCAATGCCTGATCGATGACCTGCGCGAAATCCTCACCCTCCAGATGATTCACACCCGGCCAGCCAACAATGCTGCGCGTCCAGATGCGGTCGCCGTAATTGCCCACATTAGGGTCAATGATACAGTTGGATGTCATCAGAATCGGGCCGGGGAATTTGGCGAATTCTGTCTGCTGATTCTGCCAGCCACTGCCATAGTTACCCACCAGATGTGAGTAGCGTTTTAACTCTGGGTAGCCGTGAGCGGGCAGCATTTCACCGTGGGTATAGATGTTAACCCCGGTTCCCTCGGTCTGCTCCAGCAGCATTTGTAAGTCTTTGAGGTCATGGCCGGAGATCAAAATAGCTTTACCCGCCACCGGGCGCACGTTAACCGCCGTCGGCTGCGGATCACCATAGGCCTGGGTTTCGCCAGTGTCCAAAATAGCCATGACGTTGAAGTTCATTTTGCCAATGCCCATGGCGTTATTGAGCAGGGTGTCGACATCACGGGGCTGGGTACCCAACCAGGCCATATAAGCATGATATTCAGCATAAATTTGCTCATCGTGCTGACCCAGTACGTGGGCGTGTTCCATATAGGCCGCCGCACCTTTCAGGCCATACAAACAGAGCATCCGTAAGCCATGGATATCGTCGCCTACCTCCGCTTTATCGCTATTTAGGGCGAATTGTTGCGATTGTTGTTGCAAGGTTGGGATGTCGTCTGACAGTAGTTGCAGTTCAGCTAATGGGTGATCAACAGTGATAGTGCTATCGAGCAAACGACAACGGATCGCCAGTGATTGGCGTAGCAAGATGGCCTCTTTGGCGTAGCCGATAATTCTGTCTGAGTCGAAATTCACATTGGTGAGGGTCGAGAAGAAGGCTCTGGGTGCAAAGCTATCAATCTGATGATCAATGATGCCCACTTCGCGCGCGGTCAATGCCCAAGCTGACAGCCCTTGCAGCACGGCAACTAATAGGTCTTGTAAATCAGAGGTCTCGGCGGTTTTCCCGCACATCCCCTGGGCGTAGGAGCAGCCATTACCCGCAGGTGTTCGGATGGTTTGTTCACATTGCACACAGAACATAATTATTTTTCCTTTTAAAAGTGCATTTATAATGCATGTTTAAAAGCATAGAGGGGCGAGACGGGTTTAAAAAGGCTTTTTTAATGCAACTTTGACTTGTTTTGATTTGGCGCAACTTTTGCTGCGAATGAGAATTTATTCAGTTTTAGGCCGACTTACTCAGTTTCAGGCCGGAGTAGCGCGCAGTGAATCGGACAATTCACTGCGCAGAAGAAGCTTATGAGGAGAAGAGTGCGATCAATATCGGAGCCAGCAGGCTCAGTAAAAAGCCGTGGACGATCGCGGCAGGAACCATTTCCAGCCCGCCACTGCGCTGTAATACCGGCAGCGTAAAGTCCATTGAGGTTGCGCCGCACAAGCCCAATGCGGTGGAGCGGCTGCTGCGTACCAGTGTTGGGATCAGCATGATTGCCACCAACTCTCGCGCCAGATCATTAAAGAATGCGGCGCTACCAATCACTGGGCCAAATGCATCAGTCAGCAAAATACCTGACAGCGAATACCAACCAAAGCCAGAGGCCATCGCCAGCCCGGTTTTAATGGGCAGACCCATCAGTACTGCGGCGAGCAAACCACCGATCAATGCACTAATACCGACAACAAATGCCACTATGGTGCCACGGCGGTTTAGCACGATCTGACGCAGTGTCATGCCACTGTTACGTAATTGAATGCCCACTAAAAACAGCAGGAAAATCAGTGCCAACTCGCTACCTTTCGCGGCAAATTGCAACCACGGCCATTGGCTTAAACCCAGCAGGAAACCAATAATGACCACGCCACATAATTTCAGCGATTCCAGTGCCATATGTAGCCGTGAGGGTAATGCTTCTTGCCGGTGAGTATTTTTCCACGGTAATTTGCGTTCGAGTAAAAATAGCGCCAGTAAATTGGCACAAAAAATACAGAGAAAAAAGACTGCGGTGTACTGGAAAATAAGCAGCAAATTGGCGCTGAGGTTCTCCAGAAATGCCAGACTGATCCCCATAAAGAATAAAATCACGTAGACCATCCAGCTTAATAAGCGGTTGATCAATTGAATTAATGATTTGCGGTTAAGTGGGATCAGATAGCCAATAATTAACGGCAAAAGAATGATCAGTAATCCTGAATACACGAGTTGTACCGTCCTATACCCTTCGACTTTGGGTATCATGAGCAGATGAATAGTGGGCTATGGCGCAATAAACTATCTAAAATCGAGGGAAGAGTAAAGCAGCACGCAATGTACCGTGGCACTTGACGAATAAGGTTTTTTTTACCTCTGTCAGCCGGATTATCCGCTATGCTTGCCGGGTTAACAGTGTTATCTAGTAGTATTACGAATAAATTCGCATCGGAGGCGCAGCATGTATCTTGAACGCGTAGATATAGTCGGTTTTCGCGGTATCAATCGTATTTCATTGAACCTTGATGATAATACCGTGCTGGTCGGTGAGAATGCCTGGGGTAAATCCAGCCTATTAGATGCCCTGACATTACTTTTATCCCCCGAGCCGCAACTTTATCATTTCACCATGCAGGATTTTTATTATCCGGCAGGGGATGAGAGTGCTAAAGAGCGCCATTTACAGGTTATTTTCACCTTCTGTGAGAAGGATATTGGCCACTGGCGTGCGCCTCGTTATCGCCAATTAGCCCCGCTTTGGATAAACCATGATGATGGTTTGCATCGTATTTATTATCGGGTTACAGGAGAGTTGGCTGATGACGGCACCGTCTGCACCTGGCGTACTTTCCTCGATTTAGAGGGGCAGCCTCTGGCTTTGCATGATATTGAGAAGCTGGCACGAGGCGTGATTCGTATCCATCCGGTATTGCGCTTACGGGATGCGCGCTTTATGCGTCGGCTACGCAGTACCACGGACGAAAACAGTCATCAGCCGGATAAAGTGGCACTGAATCAACAGTTGGATCAATTAAGCCGCGAGTTGGTGCGCAATCCGCAAAAACTGACGAATACGGAACTGCGCCAAGGGTTGGTGGCGATGCGCCAACTGCTGGAGCACTATTTTGCCGAGCAAGGATCGCAATCTGTTGCTCTACGTAATCACCGTTATCGCCCACAACCGGAGCGAGAGGCCTGGCAGGCCCTCGACAGCATCAACCGCATGGTGGCTGAACCCAATAGCCGCAGTATGCGGTTGATACTATTGGGGATGTTCTCAACGCTACTGCAAGCCAAAGGCTCACTTAGCCTGGACCCTCATGCGCGACCATTACTGCTGGTCGAAGACCCGGAAACCCGCTTGCACCCCATTATGCTGTCAGTGGCGTGGGGGCTGCTCAGCCAGTTGCCACTCCAACGTATCACCACCACCAACTCCGGTGAGTTAGTCTCTTTGGTGCCGATAGAGAGTATTTGTCGGCTGGTGCGTGAATCCTCTCGAGTCGCGACTTACCGCATTGGCCCGCGCGGCATGAGCGCCGAAGAGAGTCGCCGCATCGCGTTTCATATTCGCTTCAACCGCCCCTCTGCTTTATTTGCCCGCTGCTGGCTGTTGGTCGAGGGCGAAACGGAAATTTGGTTACTCAATGAACTCGCCCGCCAGTGTGGTCACCACTTTGAAGCGGAAGGGGTAAAAGTGATTGAGTTTGCCCAGAGTGGCCTACGGCCACTGCTGAAGTATGCCAACCGCATGGGCATCCAGTGGCATGTTCTGACCGATGGTGATGATGCCGGCAAAAAGTACGCCGAGACAGTACGTAATATGGCGGACACTGGACGTGACCACGAGCGGGATCGTCTGACCATCTTGCCAGCACCAGATATGGAGCACTTTCTATATCGTGCAGGATTTGATGCGGTTTATCACCGGGTATCAGCCATTCCAATGAATGCCAAAATGCAGCCGCGCAGGGTGATTGAGAAGGCTATTCATCGTACCTCCAAGCCGGATCTAGCCATTGAAGTGACCAGCCAGGCCAGAGAGTGGGGGGTAGAATCTATTCCCCCGTTACTGAAAAAAATGTTTTCTCGGGTCGTTTGGCTGGCACGAGGACGGGCTGATTAGCGGCCGCGAGCTAGATTAATTCGGTGGTAAAATGTGCGGCTACCTGCTCTTCGAGTTGCTCAAGCAATTGATAGCGGCGGCGGTATTCCGCACGTTTTTTGCTGGCAATATCTTCAATTGGCTTACGCGCAATCTGCGGGGGTAAGCTGAAATGCCCCTGGGCGCACTGTTCTCCACCCAGTGAGCGCCAGAAACTATCGTAATCGGCATGTAATTTGTCTTTTTTCTTCCCCCGATAGCGCCAGTTTTGGTAAATGTGCGTAGCATTCCCGACGGCAATAATTTGTGTTACTCCCATCAGTTTTGCCAAGGTGCAGGCGGCCTCTAATACCAGACGTTTAGGAAATAATCCAAAACATGCTTTGGTGCTGAGGTGAATTTCGTTATGGGGTGTTTCTTTATCGGCACCTTGTAGACCGCCAATAAACAGTGTTTTTTGCTGCTTATAATAAAATAGACTGAAAGTCAGCACCGCCAGAGTTTGTTGTTGCTCATTGGTCAGCATCAGGGTAATTTCGCCCTCCTTATTGAATTTTGAAATAACGGCCAAATAAAGAAAATACTTTTCTTCGTTTTTGCCAGTTAACTCAGCCAATTTATAAGGCGAATGGTGTAAATAGTTATGCAGCAATGATACGGGCATATATTGATTTATTAGCTGGAAATGATCTTGTAGCGCCGCCAGTTTTTGACGATTATTGAAGGTATTCGCCAAATAAGGGCGATGTAATTTACAGGGTAAATCCGGTTGATCGCGTAACATTTTGTTTAGAAAGGGTTGCTCCACCAGTATCGCCAACAGATTTAGGGTCAGTTTGGGGCAAATTAATGTTCTGGCTATAAATTTAAGTCGAAATTGTAATTCATGCCATGAGCCACCTAGCGGCTGGTTGCCTTTGAATAGCAATGCAATCAACCCCCAACAGTTAAGATTATCAGGCGTTGATTTGATGTTATTATTGTTTTGCATGGTTAAAACCCGTTATATCACTGAGCTTTCAGTGGCACTGAAATTTTCAAGCGCCATTGAAACAAAGGGGAACTAAACCAAGTTTCAATGCATCTTAGGTTTCATTGATAGCACGGTGGTATTGATATTTCGTTTAGCTAAATGAGAATTTCCGATGTTAACTTCGGCAATTTAAAGAGTGACATAATAAAGGAAGGTAATTGATTTGATGCAGTTCAGTAGACGTCAGCGCCGATGGCTCATCGTATTTGCTGTATTGATTATTGGTGGTTTTTTCATCACCAGACACCTGATGACCCCTGCGCCGATTCAATATCAGACGGTGAAAGTCGCCAATCGTGATCTGCAACAGAATGTCCTGGCCACAGGCAAACTCGACGCGGTGCGCAAAGTTGATGTGGGTGCGCAGGTCAGTGGTCAGTTGGAGAAACTGTATGTGCAAATTGGCGATCAAGTTGAGCAAGGCCAGTTACTGGCGATGATCGACCCGCAACAGGCGCAGAACCAAATCAAAGAGGTGGAGGCGACACTACAGGATTTGAATGCTCAGTTGGCGCAGGCGAAAGCTGAAATGCAACTGGCTGCGGTGACGCTGCGCCGTCAGCAGGATCTGGCAAAGTTACAGGTGGTATCACGCCAGGATCTGGATCAGGCCAGCACCACGCTGGCGGTAAAAAAAGCGCAAGTTGAAACCATTAATGCGCAAATCAATAAAGCTAAGGCCAGCCTGGATACGGCTAACATTAATCTGGATTATACCAAAATCTCTGCCCCGATGGCTGGCGATGTGGTGCAAATCACCACCTTGCAAGGCCAGACCGTGATTGCGGCGCAACAAGCACCGAATATTCTGACGTTGGCCGATATGAGCACCATGCTGGTAAATGCGCAGGTGTCAGAGGCGGACGTGATTCACCTTAAACCGGGGATGAAAGCCTCGTTTACGGTGTTGGGTGATCCCGAAAAACGTTTTGATGGCGTGTTAAAAGATATTCAGCCAACGCCGGAAAAAGTGAATGATGCCATTTTCTACTCTGCGCGCTTTGAGGTGCCGAATCCCGATCGCGTATTGCGCTTGCAAATGACCGCGCAGGTTTCAATTCAGCTGGCAAAGGTGCCGCAGGCGGTGGTGATCCCCTTATCGGCATTAGGCGAGGAGTTGGGCATCAATCGTTATCAAGTCGCGGTGCTAAAAGAGGGCAAAGAGGAGAAACGTGAAGTGACTATCGGCATTCGCAATAATGTTGATGCGCAGGTCGTTTCAGGTTTGAAGGTCGGCGAGGAGGTCATCGTTAGCCGCGGTGGCACGGAGGAAGCATAATGACGGCATTGCTTGAATTAAAAGGCATTCGTCGTAGTTATCAGTCCGGCGGAGAAACCGTTGACGTATTACAGGATGTCTCACTGACCATAAATGCCGGTGAGTTGGTCGCGATTATTGGTGCCTCTGGCTCGGGTAAGTCGACGCTAATGAACATCTTGGGCTGTCTGGATAAGCCAAGTGCCGGCATCTATCGTGTTGCCGGTCAAGATGTCGCCACATTGGATAATGACGCACTGGCGGCACTGCGGCGCGAGCATTTTGGCTTTATTTTCCAGCGCTATCATCTGCTGCCTCACCTCAGCGCGGCCCATAACGTAGAGGTTCCCGCAGTCTATGCTGGTTTAGGTAAGCATGAACGGCGTGAGCGGGCGAATATGCTGCTAACCCGCCTGGGGCTGGAGGAACGTGTTAACTACCAGCCCAACCAGCTCTCCGGCGGGCAGCAGCAACGGGTCAGTATCGCTCGCGCCTTGATGAATGGTGGGCAGGTCATTCTGGCCGATGAACCGACCGGGGCGCTAGATAGCCACTCCAGTGTTGAGGTGATGGCTATCCTAAAGCAGCTACAGCAGCAGGGGCACACGGTGATTATTGTCACCCATGACCCTAATGTTGCGGCTCAGGCCGAGCGGATCATCGAAATCAAAGATGGCCGCATTATGGCGGATTCAGGCTCGAAAACAGTACCCACGGTTGTGGCTTCTGAGGCGGTGAGTCTGGCACCATCCGCACCATCATGGCAGCAACTGGCAGGCCGTTTTCGTGAGGCATTACTCATGGCCTGGCGTGCGATGTCGGCCAATAAAATGCGCACCGCACTGACCATGCTCGGGATCATTATTGGTATCGCCTCAGTGGTCTCGATATTGGTGGTCGGGGATGCCGCCAAGCAGATGGTGCTGGCCGATATCCGCGCGATTGGCACCAATACCATTGATATTTATCCCGGCAAAGATTATGGCGATGACGACCCCAGCACGCGGCAGGCATTGGTCTATGACGATATGGTGGCGCTAAAAGAGCAATCCTATGTCAGCGCCGTGTCGCCCACCATTTCTGGCAGTATGCGGCTGCGATACGGTAATGTGGATGTCGCAGCCAGTGTCTCGGGGGTCAGTGAGCAGTATTTTCATGTGTATGGCATGAAACTCGAACAGGGGACCCCCATCACCCGTGAGCAGGTTGAACGCCAGTCGCAAGTGGTTGTGATTGACCGCAATACCCAGCGCCGGCTATTTCCGCATATCAAAGATGTGGTTGGGCAAGTGATCCTGGTTGGCAATATGCCCGCAACTGTGGTGGGGGTGGTGGAAGAGAAGCAATCCATGTTCGGTAGCAGTAAAGCGCTGCGAATATGGGTGCCGTACAGCACCATGGCGAGCCGTCTGATGGGGCGCTCCTACTTTGATTCGATCACTATTCGGATTAAAGAGGGCTATAGCAGCAAAGAGGCCGAGCAGCAGCTGGTCCGCTTGCTGACCATGCGCCACGGCAAGAAAGATATATTCACCTACAACATGGATAGCTTGCTGCAAACCGCGGAAAAAACCACCCGCACCATGCAACTGTTCCTGACATTGGTGGCGGTAATTTCACTGGTGGTAGGTGGGATTGGCGTGATGAATATTATGCTGGTTTCAGTGACCGAGAGAACCCGCGAAATCGGTATCCGTATGGCGGTGGGCGCGCGATCCAGTGATGTTATGCAGCAATTCTTAATTGAGGCGATTCTGGTTTGCCTGGTCGGAGGGGCGCTGGGTATCACGCTATCCTTCGCCATTGGACTGATTGTCGAGATGTTTTTACCTAACTGGCAGATTGCTTTCCCACCGCTGGCGTTATTCAGCGCGTTCTTGTGCTCAACCGTGATTGGCGTGGTATTTGGCTATTTACCGGCACGAAGTGCTGCCAGACTCAATCCGATTGATGCGTTAGCGCGCGAATGATTTACGTGTGAATATTGTGTCGGCTAAATGGCTCTAGCGGCGCGTTTTTAAGTCTGAATTGGAGGTTGACCGTAGCGGCTCTGGTAGCATAATAGAGCAATAAAAATGCCAGTCATGATTGGCTGGCATTTTGAAACGTATTTGATGTTGGTAGCAACAGACCGCTCAGGAAATACCTTAATCACCGGCGTGTTTGAGGTGAGGTATTACCATGATATTTAAGCAAATGAGTGCGCGGTGTCAGGCCAATGCGGCAAGTTCTTGCGGTATGTCTTCTTGCAAGACCACATCTAACCCGAGTGGCACTATCAGACTGGCGTGGTTCCCTTTTGGCCCTTGGTGGACATCAAAGTTAACCATCTGACCGGCTTTTAACGTTCGGTAACCATCCATCTGGATAGTTGAATAGTGAGCGAATATATCTTCGCCACCGCCCTCAGGGCAAATGAAGCCAAAACCTTTGGCGTTATTGAACCATTTAACAGTACCCGTCTCCATACTTCTACGTCCCTCGCAAGGCTATTCTAGTTTGAGATGAGGTAATCGCTGGTTAAAGTGAGCGCAAAGTGGTTAAAACTGTAGTCTTGGTTAACCCAATTTTGGTTAAAACCGCCAATATTGGTTAAAACTACAGCAGCTCACGAAAATACACTCTAGTGGAAATGGTTCCAACGTCAAGGGGAGGGCTTTTGTCTGGCAGGGGCAGTTCTTCAAAGTTTGATGCAGCTAACGCTATTGTGTTCGTTTGGTTACAATTTAACCGCTTTTAAGGCAAAAGAATCGACTTTTTTCTCTGGCGGCGTTATGGCATAAGTGATGTTAAAATAATAATAGATATCTGCATCAAATGGTCTTATAACCGGAGTGAGGTATTGCTCCTGTGTGGTTCAGTGAAACGATGGGCAGGCAATGGGTAAGAATAACGACTGGCTAAATTTTGAACATTTAGTCAAAGATAAACAGAAAGAGGCGCTCAAACCGCCGTCTATGTATAAAGTTATACTTAACAACGACGATTACACACCGATGGAGTTTGTGATTGACGTTCTGCAAAAGTTCTTTTCTTATGATATTGAACGTGCAACACAATTGATGCTCAATGTGCATTACCAAGGAAAGGCGATTTGTGGTGTTTTTACTGCTGAAGTGGCAGAGACAAAAGTCGCACATGTAAATCAATACGCCAGGGAGAACGAGCATCCATTGCTTTGTACGCTGGAAAAAGCCTGATTAAGGCAATTATTGGGAGGTGCCTATGCTCAATCAAGAACTTGAACTCAGTCTCAATATGGCTTTCGCCAGAGCGCGTGAGCACAGACACGAGTTTATGACCGTGGAGCACCTATTGCTGGCATTGCTAAGCAATCCAGCTGCGCGGGAAGCGCTGGAGGCCTGTACGGTTGATCTGGTGGCATTACGCCAGGAATTGGAAGCGTTTATCGAACAAACCACACCTACATTACCTGTCACTGAAGAGGAGCGTGATACCCAACCTACACTCAGTTTCCAGCGGGTGTTACAACGCGCGGTCTTCCACGTTCAGTCATCAGGGCGCAATGAAGTCTCTGGTGCCAACGTGTTGGTTGCCATCTTTAGTGAACAAGAGTCTCAGGCGGCCTACTTGCTGCGCAAGCATGATGTCAGCCGCCTGGATGTCGTGAACTTTATCTCCCACGGCGCCCGTAAGGACGAGCCGGGTCAGGCACCGAATGCAGAAAATCCGGTGAATGAAGAGCAGGCAGGAGGGGAAGACCGTATGGAGAACTTCACCACCAATCTGAATCAACTGGCCCGCGTTGGCGGCATAGACCCACTTATTGGGCGCGATAAAGAGCTGGAACGCGCTATTCAGGTGCTGTGCCGCCGACGTAAAAATAACCCGCTGCTGGTGGGGGAGTCAGGTGTGGGTAAAACTGCCATCGCCGAAGGTCTGGCCTGGCGTATCGTGCAGGGCGATGTACCGGAAGTGATGTCTGAATGCACCCTATACTCACTGGATATCGGCTCGCTACTAGCTGGAACCAAATACCGTGGTGACTTTGAAAAACGCTTCAAAGCGCTGCTGAAACAGTTGGAAAACGATAAAGACAGCATCCTGTTTATCGATGAAATTCATACTATCATTGGCGCCGGAGCTGCCTCTGGTGGGCAGGTCGATGCCGCTAATCTGATTAAGCCGCTGCTTTCTAGTGGCAAAATTCGGGTGATTGGCTCGACTACCTACCAGGAGTTCAGCAATATCTTTGAAAAAGATCGTGCCTTGGCACGTCGTTTCCAGAAAATCGATATTACTGAACCGACGCCAGAAGAGACCGTTCAGATTATCAACGGTTTGAAACCGAAATATGAAGCGCATCATGACGTGCGTTATACCGCGAAAGCGATACGCGCTGCGGTCGAGTTATCGGTTAAATATATCAATGACCGCCATTTGCCGGATAAAGCCATTGATGTGATTGATGAAGCAGGCGCTCGTAGCCGTCTGATGCCCGTTAATAAGCGTAAAAAAACTGTCAATGTATCGGACATCGAATCTGTGGTTGCTCGTATCGCGCGTATTCCGGAAAAAACGGTCTCTGCCAGTGATCGCGATGTGCTGAAAAATCTGAGCGACCGCCTGAACATGCTGGTATTTGGCCAAGATAAGGCAATTGATGCACTGTCTGAAGCGATCAAAATGAGCCGTGCAGGGTTGGGACATGAGCACAAACCTGTCGGCTCGTTCCTGTTTGCTGGCCCAACCGGTGTTGGTAAAACGGAAGTGACGGTGCAATTGGCTAAGGCGCTGGATATCGAGCTGTTGCGCTTTGATATGTCCGAATATATGGAGCGTCATACTGTTAGCCGCCTGATTGGTGCGCCCCCGGGCTATGTTGGCTACGATCAAGGTGGTCTATTGACCGATGCGGTTATCAAGCATCCTCATGCCGTTTTGCTGCTGGATGAAATTGAAAAAGCTCACCCGGATGTGTTTAACCTGTTATTGCAGGTGATGGATAACGGCACGCTGACGGACAACAATGGCCGTAAAGCTGATTTCCGCAACGTCATTCTGGTGATGACCACCAATGCCGGTGTACGCGAAACGCAGCGCACCTCCATTGGCTTTAAACAGCAGGACAACAGCACTGACGCATTAGAAGAGATCAAAAAAGTGTTTACACCGGAATTCCGTAACCGGTTGGATAACATCATTTGGTTCAATCACTTGTCGCCGACTGTTATCCAGCAGGTGGTGGATAAATTCATCGTTGAGTTGCAGGCGCAATTAGATGCCAAAGGTGTATCACTGGAAGTCAGTGAAGAAGCGCGCAATTGGTTATCTGATAAAGGTTACGATAAGGCGATGGGTGCACGACCAATGGCGCGAGTCATTCAGGAAAACCTAAAGAAACCACTGGCAAATGAGCTGCTATTTGGTTCTTTGGTTGATGGTGGTTCAGTCACTGTTGGGCTTGATAAAGAAAAACAACAGCTGGCTTATGAGTTTCAGAGTGCGCAAAAGCGTAAAACTGAAGGTGCAGTTCACTAACTCAGTGCGTTAATAAATAAAAAAGGGCAATAAGTTAACAGCTTATCGCCCTTTTTGTTTTTGGGTATTTCGTTTTTCATGGCTGACAAAGCCAGATGAATAGGTAAATAAAAGAAAACGCAAAACGCCCTTGCCATAAATGGGAAGGGCGCCGGAGGGGGACTACATCCTCAGAGCTCGCAAGTCGTCGACTTACGACAGATTAGCCGATTAACGGCTACGGAAGACAATGCGGCCTTTGCTCAGGTCGTACGGGGTCAGCTCTACAGTGACTTTGTCACCCGTCAGGATGCGGATATAGTTTTTACGCATTTTACCGGAGATATGAGCGGTTACCACGTGCCCGTTTTCCAATTCAACGCGGAACATGGTGTTCGGCAGCGTATCAAGAACGGTGCCCTGCATTTCAATATTGTCTTCTTTGGCCATCGAATCCTCTAGGTGTAACTACCTTAGTTTTTAACCGGCAAGATAATGCCGAAAAACCCACATTATGTAAAGAAGTGTTGGCGGTCATCACACCATTTCAGCAAAATTAGTCTGCCGGTAAGAGGGGGATAAAGCCTAATGTGGGGTTCTTTTCAACGGTTGAGCTTTACTGCATCGTGGATGAAAAACTCAACGATTGCGGTAACCAGCATTCAGCCGGTAGTGGACTAAACTGGAGTTGACTCAACTGCTGCAAAAAAAAGTTGCGTGGGATCTCAATCGCACCCAGCGACGCAGTGTGAGCGTTGAGGACCTGACAGTCAATCAGTTCTCCACCCTGACGGGTAAAATGATGACAAAAAACCATTAATGCGCTTTTTGATGCATTGTCAGCACGGCTAAACATGGATTCGCCACAAAATAATGCGCCGACTGCAATTCCATACAAACCACCAACCAGTTTGTTTTCCAACCAAACTTCCACTGAGTGGGCATGTCCCAACGCGTGTAGCTCGCAATACGCTTGCTGAACATCATCGCCAATCCACGTCCCCTCATCACGTTGAGAAGCACAGGCGCGGACAACATCCTCAAAAGCATGGTTGAGGGTAAATCGATAAGGACAATGCCGCAAAAAGCGCCGCATACTCCGACTGACATGTAAATCTTCCGGAAACAATACCGCCCGAGGATCAGGTGACCACCATAAAATCATCTCCCCAGGGCTGAACCACGGGAAAATCCCTCGCTGATAGGCGGCTAGTAAGCGGGGCGCAGACAAATCGCCCCCCAGAGCCAGCAACCCGTTTGGTTCGCGCAGAGCCAGCTCAGGTGACGGAAAGGCGAATGATTGAGAAGAGAGCTGTGTGATGCGCATAAATCTCCTTGGCAACGGCTAACAGACCAATTTGGGTATAATCATAAATAATACTGCTTTAGTTTCAGCAGCTTTTAATCATATTAGCTGAAAATTAGCTGATTATCGGCCTGTGCTCAGCCAATTCGGAGACCGTAAAAGCACCATCCTTGCCCTAATATCACGGCCTCAATGGCGTTGATGGAACTGGTAATAACGGCCCTTATTTTGCAATAAACTTTGGTGGTTGCCTTGTTCGACTATCATCCCGCCATCCATTACGCAGATGCGGTCCATATACTCCAGCCCATACAAACGATGAGTCACAATAATTAGGCTTTTCTGGCGACAATGTTGACGTAGCAGCGCTAAAATTTGCTGTTCGGTTTCAGCATCCAACCCTTCCGTTGGTTCATCAAGCAGCAACAGGGGTGTAGGATGTAACAAGGCGCGGGCAATTCCCAAACGCCGCTGTTCACCACCAGACAATGGCCGCCCACCATCCCCCATCCATGCATTCAGCCCTTCGCTGTTATCCAGCAAGTTGGCTAATCCCACTTGCTCTAGCGCCGTTTTTAGCTGTGCATCTGATGCAGAAGGGCAGGCAAGTAACAGGTTTTCACGCAAGGTGCTGCTGAAAATGTGTACCCGCTGGCTGACTACGGTCATCATTTGACGCAATGTGGTTTCATCATATTGGGCCAATGGCATCCCATTGAGTGTGATAGTGCCCTGACTGGCATCCCAGGCACGAGTTAATAACTGCAAGAGTGTGGATTTGCCACAACCAGTGCGGCCCAATAGCGCAATATGCTCTCCTGCGGCCAGTGACAGCGATATATTCTGTAAAACAGGTAAAGATTGCTGTGGGTAGGTAAAACTCAACCCTGTCACTTCCAGCTCCACCTGTAAGGTTGCCGCTGGGCCACTCGCTGGGAATGTCACTTCAGGTTTTTGTTCCATCAACTGAGCGACTCGGGTTGCCGATGCGATAACTTGTCCCAAATGTTGGAATGCACCGGCTACCGGCAGTAGGGCTTCAAACGCAGCCAATGAAGTGAAGACAAACAGCGCCAGCAGTGCGCCAGGCTGGCTATTATCACCAATGCCACCCGCCGCGAGCCATAAAATATAGGTTACGGTCAAACCGGAGGCTAGAATCATGAGTGCTTGCGCCAAACCCGCTAATGAAGCCTGTTGCTTCTGGCGTCCCATCCAGTGCTGCTCAATGTTGTCCAGTGAGGCACGGAAACGACTTAACGCACCGAATACCAATAACT
The DNA here is from genome assembly GCF_013282745.1 of Yersinia bercovieri ATCC 43970. Lineage (NCBI taxonomy): Bacteria > Pseudomonadati > Pseudomonadota > Gammaproteobacteria > Enterobacterales > Yersiniaceae > Yersinia > Yersinia bercovieri. Next base: position 4,038,226 of record NZ_CP054044.1, on the reverse strand, counting down.
CGGCCTGCCCTTGTAACCAAGAGGTCAGCTGTGAACGATACAGACCGCGCAAATTGGTTAGATCACGGCCAATAGGTTGACCGGCATGGTAGAAAATCAATGGAACCAGCAGTAACAATCCGAGCAGAATCGCACCGAGGGTCAGTGCTAAATTGATGTCCAGATAGCTCAGACCAAAAGTCACTACTGCGATAATGACGATGGCGGCTACCAGTGGTGAGATCACTCGCAGATAGAGATGATCCAGCGTGTCGACATCAGCCACCAGACGGTTTAGCAGCTCACTTTGGCGAAAACGGGCGATACCGGCAGGGGAGAGTGGCAGGATTTTCTGAAAAGCGAAGACCCGCAGATGTGCCAGTACACGAAATGTTGCGTCATGGCTGACAACGCGCTCGGCATAGCGGCCCGCTGTGCGGGTAATCGCCGCACCACGGACACCGGCAGCTGGTAGCAAATAGTTAAATGTGTAGAGTCCAGCAGGGCCAGCGATGGCGGTTCCTGCCAGGAACCAGCCTGATAACGTGAGTAAACCGATACTGGCCAGCAGGGTAACAATTGCCAACACAATGCCCAGACAAATTAGGAACCAATGGCGACGATACAGCGCCAGAAAGGGAAGAAGTACGCGCATGATTAAAGCTCCTCACTGCGGTGGGACAGCAGATTGGCAAATGAACCGGTAGCTTGACTCAAGCTGGAGTAATCACCTTGTTGAATCAAAAGGCCATTATCCATTACCCAGATTTGATCATACCCCAGAGTATCTTCCAACTGGTGAGTAACCAGTAAGGTTGTCTGCCTGCGAGACGCTTCCTCTAGTGCTCTCATTACCAACTGTTCACTGTGGGCATCAAGGCTGGCTGTTGGCTCATCTAGCAGCAGTAAACGGCAGGGGTTGAGTAATGCGCGAGCGACCGCGACCCGCTGGGCTTGCCCAACGGAAAGACGAGCAGAGTGGTCGCCGACCTCAGTATCCAGCCCTTGCGGTAAATCTGAGAGAAATTCGTTGATATATGCGCGCTCAACCGCTTGCTGCAATTGGCTGTCGTCAGCGTCAGGTTGACCTAGCAGAATATTGGCAACCAGTGTTTGTTCCGGTAAGTGTGGATTTTGCCCGACCCAGCTTAACTGACTACGCCAGGCTTGTGGTGCCAACTCATGTAATTCAATGCCGTTGACTTTTAACGAGCCGCGATAGGGTAAAAAACCCAGTAACAGGTTGAGTAATGAGCTCTTGCCTGCACCGCTCAGGCCCACGATAGCGACACGTCTACCTGCGGACAGGGAGAACGTTAGCGGCCCAGCTAAGCGGGTACCGTTGGGGGCCAAAATCTCCAACTCATCCGCTTCAAGAGTGATGGCATCTGAACCACTCAGTACCTTATCACCCTGACCGATAGACTCACTCTCACTGCTTAAGAATGTGACCAGTGATTCAGCCGCGCCTACTGCCTGTGCTTTGGCATGGTAGAAGGTTCCTAAATCCCTCAATGGCTGGAAAAATTCAGGTGCCAGAATCAAGACCAGAAAACCAGCAAACAGTGTTACGCCTAAACCGTAGCTGCCAAAATTCAGTTCGCCTAAATAGGAGAAACCAAAGTAAACCGCGACCACGGCAATAGATATGGCCGCGAAAAACTCCAATACAGCGGAGGAGAGGAAGGCCATCCGCAGCACTTCCATGGTACGGCGGCGGAAATCTTCCGAGGAGTTGCGAATTTGGTCTGTTTCTGCCTTGGCACGGTTAAATAACCGCAGGGTATCTAGCCCCCGTAAGCGATCAAGGAAATTGCCACTCAGACGTGCTAACGCGACAAAGTTACGCCGGTTGGCGTCAGCCGCCCCCATCCCGACTAATGCCATGAATAACGGAATCAGCGGCGCGGTGACAAATAAAATCAAACCCGCCGCCCAGTTGATTGGGAAGAGGGCAATTAGAATCAGCACCGGAATAAATACCGCCAGATACATTTGCGGCAGATAGCGGGAGTAGTAATCCTGCATATCTTCAATTTGTTCCAGAATAATGGTCGCCCAACTTCCGGCAGGCTTGCCTTTTACCCAAGCCGGGCCAAGTTGTTCTAATCGGTCTAATACGACTTTACGAATCTGCTGGCGGACTTTCATGCCGCAAATAAATCCTACCCGCTCACGTAACCAACTGATCACGGCACGCAATGCAAAAGTCCCTGCCAGGAGCCAAAAATCGGCAGTTAATGCAGTTCGGGGCAATTTGTCGATAATCAGAGATTGCAGCAAGGTGGCTAGTAACCATGCTTGAGCGATAATCAATAGTCCGCTAAAGAGGCCAAGTAACATGGACAGGCGGAGCCAACGTTGCGCCGGAACGCTTTGTTTTTTCAGCCAACGAATCAACTCATACTGTCGTGTCTTATTCATCAGGCAATTTGTCTGCGCAAATATACCCGTGGTGCTCAGAGATGCAGGGAAGCTAGCAACCTTGACCCATACAAACAAAAAGTCGTGTGAGCATGGTGTTACCTGCAACGCCGATTACTTTGGGTATAACAAGATCAAAAGGTTTGTCACCATTGGAAGTGGCAAACTGCGAAGGGCAATCTTACCTCGTGATGCTATGAGGTGAAACCATAATGCTTGTGATAGTCACCGCATTAGTGGATTTCTATAATTTGCTGTTTTTCATTGGTATGTTCAATGTACAAAAAATACAGAACAAAACAGAAATAAAAACGGGCGGCTCACATAGTGTCAGCTGCCCGATATGTATTCAGTGAAACCCTGATATCAGATTCAATATCAGTGGGCGTTATTTATCGTTCATCAATCCATCAAGATAACGTTCTGCATCTAGCGCAGCCATACAGCCAGTACCCGCTGAGGTGATGGCTTGGCGATAGATGTGATCCATGACATCACCTGCCGCGAACACCCCTGGAATAGAGGTTTGTGTCGCATTGCCCTGAGTACCTGACTGAACTTTGATATAGCCATTCTCTAGCGCCAGTTGGTCACCAAAGATAGCGGTGTTAGGACTATGGCCGATCGCAATGAAGACACCCGCGACGGCTAACTCTTCAGTTTCGTCACTCTGGGTTGATTTCAGGCGAACACCCGTGACACCCATATCATCACCCAGCACTTCGTCTAAGGTTCGATCAGTGTGCAGCACAATGTTGCCGTTCTTCACTTTTTCCATCAGGCGGTCGATCAGTATTTTTTCTGAGCGGAAGCTATCGCGGCGGTGAATTAAATGCACTTCAGCGGCGATATTAGCCAGATAAAGTGCTTCTTCAACCGCAGTATTACCGCCACCGACAACCGCCACTTTTTGATTACGATAGAAGAAACCATCACAGGTTGCACAGGCAGAGACCCCTTTACCTTTAAATGCCTCTTCTGACTCCATGCCCAGATAGCGGGCAGAGGCACCGGTTGCGATAATCAGTGCATCACAGCTGTATTCTGCGCCATCGCCAAATAAGCGGAATGGACGGTTTTGCAAATCAACGCGGTTGATATGGTCAAACAGAATTTCTGTCTGGAATTTTTCTGCATGCTCATGCATCCGTTCCATCAGCGCCGGGCCAGTCAGACCCTCAGGATCACCCGGCCAGTTTTCGACATCGGTGGTGGTGGTCAACTGACCACCTTTTTCCATTCCGGTAATCAATACAGGTTTCAGGTTGGCGCGTGCAGCATAAACTGCGGCGGTATAACCCGCAGGGCCAGAACCCAGAATAATCAATTTGCTATGTTTAGCCGTGCTCATGAATACCTCTTTCCCACAATGGCGGACAATGTTATCGATTGTAGGGAAAATCGTGCATTAAAAAAAGCAAACAAAAATGTTGTTAGCGATTTGTTTGATAGGTAATGCCTATTTAATAATCTAAATGCAGTGAGAATCGACAGTTAACCAATAAAAAAATAGGGCTGATGACAAATTGGACCAAAATTCATTTTTGCATTATGAGGTGAATACCCTCAAAAAGCTTTGACCCCACAAAGAATGTGGCTTGCAAGGTGATAGCTCAAAAAAAGCCGTAATAGCTGGAGGGCAATTTGCACCATTTTATAGCAAATAAACGATGAAAAAATAGCTAAGAGAAGGGCGCTGAGATTTTAATTCTGGCACGTTGTACTGATTTAACTTCTTTTACTTTGACAATCGGCTGCGCATTTGCGAAAACATCATAGGAAGAAGAAATTATCTGCGCGCCATAATTTCAGATTTGGTATCAGTGATGCCAAGCGAAAACCCTGGAATGTTTTCGATTAATGCTGGATGGCATGTGGAGTTAGTTCTCGAACAACTGTAGGGGGGATGTTTCTGCGGTTGTTCGTGATGCGTTATTTCTTCCTCAACGCTAATAATCATCGAGTACCTCGCATACAGTTGGACAGACAGGGTGTGAGATAACAACGTATTGATATATTTGCATAAAACAGGCTGCGGGTCGTTGTCTGTAACAGGCTCTAAATTTAATGACACTTAGGGCATGTCACAGACTCAAGGAAATTAAGAGAGACTATAAGATGATAGATAATAAAAAGCGCCCGGGGAAAGAGCTTGATCGTATTGATCGTAACATCCTGAATGAATTACAAAAGGATGGGCGTATCTCTAACGTTGAGCTTTCAAAACGAGTAGGGTTGTCACCAACACCATGTTTGGAACGGGTTCGCCGCTTAGAGCGTCAGGGCTTCATTCATGGCTATACCGCACTGCTTAATCCACAGTATTTGGATGCATCATTGCTGGTTATCGTTGAGATTACTCTGAATCGTGGCGCTCCGGATGTATTTGAGCAATTTAATGCTGCCGTCAAAAATCTTGAGGAAATTCAAGAGTGTCACCTGGTATCAGGCGATTTCGACTATTTGTTGAAAACCCGAGTACCCGATATGTCTGCTTACCGTACACTACTCGGGGAGACCTTGCTTCGCCTGCCGGGCGTCAACGACACCCGTACCTATGTGGTCATGGAAGAGGTGAAGCAGAGTAACCGCCTAGTAATTAAAACGCGGTAAACAGGCAGGTGCAAAACCTAAGTAATTTGGTTACACTCCTGTTTATTCATACAGTTTCAGCGCCGGGAGGGTTCTCGGCGTTGTTACTCATACCAGTTAACAGGAACCTGGAGAGCCTTTCTTGAGCCAGGAATATACAGAAGACAAAGAAGTTACTCTGAAAAAACTCAGCAGCGCTCGACGTGTGCTTGAGGCTATTTTGATTGTAGTAACTATTCTGGCAGCCTACCTGATGGCGGCGCTGCTGAGTTTCAATCCTTCGGACCCAAGTTGGTCCCAAACTGCCTGGCACGAACCTATCCACAATCTTGGTGGGGGTATTGGTGCCTGGATGGCAGATACACTGTTTTTCACCTTTGGTGTTTTGGCATACGCAATCCCTGCCATTATGGTGATGTTGTGCTGGGCGGCATTTCGTCAGCGCGACGCCAGCGAGCATGTCGATTACTTTGCCCTGTCATTGCGCCTGATTGGCACATTAGCCCTGATTTTAACTTCATGTGGTCTGGCGGCTCTGAACATTGACGATCTTTATTACTTCGCTTCTGGTGGGGTGATTGGCAGCTTATTCAGCAATGCCATGTTGCCGTGGTTCAATGGTGTGGGTGCAACACTAACACTGCTCTGTATTTGGGCTGTTGGTTTGACGCTCTTTACCGGGTGGTCATGGCTGGTCATTGCAGAGAAAATTGGCGGTGTGGTCTTAGGCTCACTGACATTTATGACTAATCGCTCCCGTCGTGAGGAGCGCTATGACGATGATGATTACCAGACCGATGATGTAGAGACTGTCGAGCAAGAAAATGGTCCTGTGGCAGGGAAGGTAGCGGCAGCGGGTGTTGCCGCTGCAACAGGGCTGGCGGCGAGCTCTGCCTATGCAGACGATGACGATATACTCTTCTCCGCACCATCTGTGACTGATGCGCCATTACCGCTGGTTGAAACCGACGATAAATATGATCCACTATTAAGTACGCTACGTGTGACGGATAGTGATGAACAGTCGCCGTTATCTGCGGCTTCTACAGAGAGTGTCGCTGATTCTGTTACTCGTCATGGTGCTGCTGACCCTAGCTATACTCACACCCACACCCACTTTGTCAACGACACTACGGCACCGGTGGTTGAGCATCTGGCCGCGACCCCACCACTCTATTCTTTTGAAATTCCAGAAGAAATACCACCTTCAGTGCCGACTCGCGTTATGTTACCGGCTGAGCGCCCTGAGCCTCAAATGGGGTCATGGGATACGCCAGTAGCCGCTGCCAGCCATTCGCCATTTGATTTTTCAACGGCACAACGCCATAGCGGTCAGGTGGAAAATACGCCTCATATGAACCCTGGGCTGGGTTCAACTGTTGATGGATTGACCGCCGCGGGCATGGCCGCTGGCGCTGCATCAACATCTGGGCCAATATCTACCAACGGAATTGTTGCCGCAAGCGCAGCAGCAGCGACATTTATGCCTGCATTTACAGCAACCAGTGATAGCAGCTCCCAGATTAAGCAGGGGATTGGCCCAGAATTACCACGACCGAACCCTGTTCGTATTCCAACGCGGCGTGAGCTAGCTTCTTACGGTATCAAACTGCCTTCTCAGCGAATAGCTGAGCAGGAACAACGTGAGCAGCGCGAGGACGAAACACAAAGTTCTCAAAATCCAGCTTCATTTGGTACAGAGGTCGAGTCTGAAGATGAGGCGGCGTTGCAGCAGGCCATCTTGCGTAAAGCTTTTGTCGACCAACAGTCTGAGCGTTATGGGCAATCAACGGACGCGAGCGTAAACATCTTTTCAGCACCAGAGCCTGAAGATGAACAGGCTTTGCAAGAGGCCGCATTGCGACAGGAGTTTGCTGCGCAACAGCAGCACCGTTATGGTGCGACTCAGCAGGAAGATGCTGCTCATCGTGAGAATGCTAGTTATAGCAAAAATAGTATTTATAGTGAAAACAGTGGGTTGAACGAAAACAGTACAGTTGAAGGAGTGCAATCGGTTGATACCAGCCGTGCCTTCACATTCTCGCCAGTTGCAGATTTAGTGGATGAGACCCCGCGTGAACCACTGTTCACACCTTCTCCGTATGTTGAAACCGCCGCCGAAGAGAGTTTTGCGCCAGAACAGCTGTCGCCACATCAGCAGCCACACTTGCAGCAATCATATTCAGAGCAACCAGCACCGGTTTCACCGAGTTATGTTTCGTCGGCAAATACGCAGTCTGTGCATAGTCAACCGATTGCAGCATCGCCTTATGCTCAGTCAGCGCTACAGTCTGCTGTTCAGCCCACAGCACCAGTGCAATCAGCACAACCCGTGCAACCGATCCCGGCGATGGACAGTCTGATTCACCCATTCCTGATGCGTAATGACCAGCCTTTGGTTAAACCAACGACGCCATTACCGACGCTAGATCTGCTCTCTTCGCCGCCTGCGGAAGAGGAGCCAGTCGACATGTTTGCGCTGGAGCAGACAGCGCGTTTGGTTGAAGCACGGCTTGGCGATTATCGGGTGAAAGCTGAAGTGGTCGGCATCTCTCCAGGGCCGGTCATTACCCGTTTTGAGCTGGATCTGGCACCAGGGGTCAAAGCTTCGCGCATTTCCAATCTTTCCCGCGATTTGGCCCGCTCACTCTCGGCTATTGCGGTGCGTGTTGTGGAAGTTATTCCCGGTAAACCGTATGTCGGGCTGGAACTGCCAAATAAGCACCGTCAGACGGTCTATCTGCGGGAAGTGCTTGATTGTGCCAAATTCCGCGATAACCCATCACCATTAGCTATCGTGTTGGGTAAAGATATCGCCGGGCAGCCAGTGGTGGCTGATTTAGCCAAAATGCCTCATTTGTTGGTCGCAGGTACGACTGGTTCGGGTAAATCGGTTGGGGTGAACGCGATGATCCTCAGTATTTTGTATAAAGCCACGCCGGATGAGGTGCGCTTTATCATGATTGACCCGAAAATGTTGGAATTATCGGTCTATGAGGGTATTCCGCATCTGTTAACCGGCGTGGTTACCGATATGAAGGATGCCGCAAATGCACTGCGTTGGTGTGTCGGTGAGATGGAACGGCGCTATAAACTGATGTCTGCATTGGGCGTGCGCAATCTAGCCGGTTATAACGAGCGAGTGGCACAAGCCGAAGCCATGGGGCGGCCAATTCCCGATCCATTCTGGAAGCCATCCGACAGCATGGACATCTCTCCACCCATGTTGGTGAAACTGCCCTATATCGTGGTGATGGTAGATGAGTTTGCTGACCTGATGATGACCGTGGGCAAAAAAGTTGAAGAGCTGATTGCCCGCTTAGCGCAGAAAGCGCGTGCTGCCGGGATTCATCTGGTTCTGGCAACACAGCGCCCGTCAGTGGATGTGATAACGGGTTTGATTAAAGCTAACATTCCTACGCGTATCGCCTTTACGGTCTCCAGCAAAATTGACTCCCGTACCATTCTTGATCAGGGGGGGGCAGAATCACTACTGGGCATGGGGGATATGCTGTATATGGCACCTAACTCATCAATTCCAGTGCGTGTGCACGGTGCCTTTGTCCGTGATCAGGAAGTACATGCTGTCGTTAATGACTGGAAAGCTCGTGGTCGCCCTCAATACATTGAGAGTATTATCAGTGGTGGTGACGAGGGGGAAGGCGGTAGCCTTGGCTTGGACAGTGATGAAGAGTTAGATCCACTGTTCGATCAGGCGGTGAGCTTTGTGTTGGAGAAGCGCCGTGCGTCGATCTCTGGTGTTCAGCGTCAATTCCGAATCGGCTATAATCGTGCTGCACGTATTATTGAGCAGATGGAAGCTCAACAGATTGTGAGTACCCCGGGCCATAATGGCAATCGTGAAGTTTTGGCACCGCCACCTCATGAGTAATCTTTTGTTCTGAGGCTGTTAACCTAGACAGGGCCGCTTTGCGGCCCTTATGCCAAGAAGCATCACCCGTATTTATCAGAGAATTTTATAAGGTATTTAGAATAATGAAAAAACTGCTTGTTGCGTGCTGTCTGTTATCTGGCTTAATTTCAACCTCAGTCTTGGCGGATGCCAGCACTGATCTGCAAGGTCGCCTGAGCAAGGTGAACAGTTTCCATGCTAATTTCTCGCAGAAAGTCACCAGCTCTGAAGGGGCTGCGGTGCAAGAAGGCGAGGGTGAGCTATGGGTAAAACGCCCTAATCTGTTTAACTGGCATATGACCTCACCGGATGAGAGTGTGCTGATTTCCGATGGTGAGACACTGTGGTTCTACAACCCCTTTGTTGAACAAGCTACTGCGACCTGGCTGAAAAATGCCACCGGCAACACACCTTTCATGCTGATTACTCGCAACAACCCAGATGACTGGAAGCAGTACAATGTTAAGCAAAAAGGCGATGACTTTGAGTTGACGCCAAAAAATGCCAGCGGCAATCTGAAGCAATTTACAATAACAGTTACCCCAACAGGCACCATTAAAAGCTTTGCTGCAGTTGAGCAAGATGGGCAGCGCAGCGCGTATACCCTGAAGGGGCAACAAAATAGCTCAGCGGATGCCAGCAAGTTTAAATTTACCCTACCAAAAGGTGTGACGCTGGACGACCAGCGGCAGTGAGGTTTGAGTGAGTAATATGTCCCTCGATTTTTCCCAAAATGAGTTTCAGCCACTGGCCGCGCGGATGCGGCCTTTGACGTTGGATCAATATATTGGTCAGCAGCATCTGCTGGCAGCGGGTAAACCGCTACCGCGGGCAATAGTCGCGGGGCAGTTACACTCGATGATCCTCTGGGGGCCGCCGGGGACCGGCAAAACCACGTTAGCAGAGATTATTGGCCGCTACGGTCAGGCGGATGTTGAGCGTATCTCTGCGGTGACCTCTGGTATTAAAGAGATCCGCGAAGCTATTGAGCGAGCGCGGCAAAATCGTGATGCTGGGCGGCGCACAATATTGTTTGTCGATGAGGTTCATCGCTTCAATAAAAGCCAGCAGGATGCATTTTTACCGCATATTGAAGATGGCACGATCACCTTTATCGGCGCCACCACTGAAAATCCTTCGTTTGAGTTGAACTCGGCACTGCTCTCCCGTGCACGCGTCTACTTGCTGAAATCATTAACTGCCGCAGATATCGAAAAAGTGATTGATCAGGCGATGTCTGACTCTCAGCGTGGCTATGGTGGGCAGAATATCAAACTGCCCGATGAAACCCGCCGCATGATGTCTGAATTAGTGGGGGGGGATGCGCGTCGTGCCTTGAATAGCCTCGAAATGATGGCAGATATGGCAGAAATAGATGCCAACGGGGTACGTGTGCTCACCCCTGATTTGCTAAAAGAGGTCTCTGGCGAACGAAGCGCTCGCTTTGATAATAAAGGCGACCGCTATTACGATTTGATTTCGGTAGTGCATAAGTCTATTCGTGGTTCAGCCCCAGATGCGGCGCTGTACTGGTATGCCCGAATTATCACCGCTGGTGGTGATCCGCTTTATGTCGCCCGGCGTCTGCTGGCGATTGCGTCAGAAGATGTGGGTAACGCAGACCCACGCGCCATGCAAGTGGCAATTTCAGCTTGGGACTGTTTTACCCGAGTAGGGCCAGCAGAAGGTGAGCGGGCGATTGCTCAGGCGATTGTTTATTTGGCCTGTGCGCCGAAGAGTAATGCTGTTTATACCGCGTTTAAAGCAGCGATGCAGGATGCTCGCGATAAACCTGATTTTGATGTTCCAGAGCATCTGCGTAATGCGCCAACCAAACTGATGAAAGAGATGGGGCTGGGGGCTGAATACCGATATGCCCATGATGAGCAACATGCTTATGCTGCGGGTGAGAACTATTTCCCGCCAGAAATGGCCGCTACACGCTACTATTCTCCGTCATCCCGAGGTCTGGAAGGGAAAATCGGTGAAAAGCTGGCATGGTTGGCTGAGCAGGATCAAAATAGCCCGATAAAACGCTACCGCTAGCCCTGTCGTTGCGGTAAGGTTAACGCTATAACCACTTGGTAAGTGGCGGTTTACGTCGCTTACCGCGTTAAATTTTTCTCCCATTAACCATTTATACCCAGAGTTTATCTATACGGAAGTATATATGTGGGTATATCCATAACTACAAGCACAGGACTAGCATGCTCGATCCCAATATGCTGCGCAATGAGCTAGACGCAGTCGCCGAAAAACTGGCTCGCAGAGGTTTTAAACTTGATGTTGAGATGTTGCGCCAACAAGAAGAGCGCCGCAAAGTTTTACAGGTTGAAACAGAAAGTCTGCAAGCAGAACGTAATGCCCGATCGAAACTAATTGGTGCGGCCAAGGCGCGTGGCGAAGATATCGAACCATTGCGTTTGGAAGTCAATGTGCTGGGTGAAAAACTGGATGCGGCTAAGGTCGAACTGGATAAGTTGCAAAACGAAATCCGCGATCTGGCACTCTCTATCCCTAACCTGCCGGATGATTCTGTGCCAGTAGGCAAAGATGAAAACGATAACCTTGAAGTCAGCCGTTGGGGTGAACCACGCAAGTATGACTTTGAGGTGAGAGATCACGTCTCGTTGGGCGAGATGGCCGGCGGCCTCGATTTTGCTGCCGCAGTAAAACTGACCGGTGCACGTTTTGTGGTGATGAAAGGGCAAATTGCCCGTATGCACCGCGCGTTATCCCAGTTTATGCTGGATCTGCATACTGAGAAGCATGGCTATCAGGAAGCTTATGTTCCTTATCTGGTTAACCATGCCACTTTGTATGGTACTGGTCAGTTACCTAAGTTTGGCGAGGATCTGTTCCACACCAAACCACTGGAAGAGGAGTCAGACAGCAGCAACTATGCGCTGATCCCTACAGCTGAAGTCCCGCTGACTAACCTGGTTCGTGATGAGATTCTGGAAGAGGAGTCTCTGCCATTGAAAATGACCGCCCATACACCGTGCTTCCGTTCAGAAGCTGGCTCTTATGGTCGTGATACCCGTGGCTTAATCCGTATGCATCAGTTCGACAAAGTTGAGATGGTGCAGATAACCCGCCCGGAAGATTCAATGGCGGCACTGGAAGAGCTGACCGGTCATGCAGAGAAAGTGCTGCAATTACTGGAACTGCCATACCGTAAAGTGCTGTTGTGCACTGGTGATATGGGCTTTGGCTCCAGCAAGACTTACGATTTGGAAGTGTGGCTGCCAGCGCAGGATACTTACCGCGAAATCTCTTCCTGCTCAAACATGTGGGATTTCCAGGCTCGCCGTATGCAGGCCCGTTGCCGCAATAAAACCGATAGAAAGACCCGTTTGGTTCACACCCTGAATGGTTCTGGTCTGGCAGTCGGCCGTACGCTCGTTGCGGTGCTAGAGAATTACCAGCAGGCAGATGGCCGCATTCAGGTGCCAGAAGTATTGCGCCCGTACATGGGTGGGCTGGAGTTCATTGGTTAAAAAATACGGATTAATAAATTGTGGGTGAACAAAATAGCCGCGATTTATCCTCAGTATTGATCAAGCGCCTACGGGCGCTTTTTCTTTTTAGGTGTACCGATCGAATATCGCCAACTCACTGCTGACAAAAACGAACCAACATATCGTGCTATCCCCACCTGAGAGGGAATTGACTTTTTTATCGCCAGTGGCATGATGCGCTCACTTTCATCGTCCCGACGGCTTCTCTCTTACTATGTCCGCATACTCTCGCCCGGTGCTGCTTCTGCTCTGTGGGCTTTTGCTGTTTACTATCTCTATCGCGGTGTTAAATACATTGGTTCCCCTATGGTTATCCCATCAACAGTTGCCGACCTGGCAAGTGGGGATGGTGAGTTCATCCTATTTTACCGGGAATCTGGTCGGGACCTTGATTGCCGGGCGATTGATCCAACGGCTCGGCTTTAATCGCAGCTACCACTACTCCTGCATTTTGTTTGCGCTGGCGACTTGCGGATTAATGCTTTCTGTCGATTTTTGGAGTTGGCTGGGGTGGCGCTTCTTTGCTGGCGTGGCCTGCGCGCTGATTTGGGTCATTGTTGAGAGTGCGTTACTGCGCAGTGGCACCTTAACCAATCGCGGGCAACTGTTGGCGGCCTACATGATGGTTTACTATCTTGGGACTGTCACCGGGCAACTGCTGCTAGGCGTGGTGTCGACACAACTGCTGAATGTCATCCCTTGGGTCAGTGCATTGGTGATTACCGCGATGTTGCCGCTGTTGTTTGCTCACTTCTCACATCAGGAGGGTAGTGACGCCTCCCATATTGCAGTTTGGCCGATGCTCAAGCGCCGTAGCGCGCGTCTGGGCATCAATGGCTGTATTATCTCAGGTGTACTCTTAGGCTCGCTCTATGGGTTGCTGCCGTTGTATTTATCCCATCAAGGGATGAGTGATGCCAGTGTGGGATGGTGGATGGCATTACTGGTCAGTTCAGGGATTATCGGTCAGTGGCCGATTGGCAAAATGGCTGATCGCTATGGTCGCTTGCTGGTGCTGCGCATTCAAGTATTTGTGGTGATCCTTGGTAGTGTGGCCATTCTGGGCAATTACGCTTTGGCTCCCGCACTCTTTATTTTGGGCTGCGCTGGTTTTACCCTCTATCCAGTGGCGATGGCGTGGGCATGCGAAAAAGCCAGTGCCGATGAGTTAGTGGCGATGAATCAGGCACTGCTGATGAGCTATACTATCGGCAGTCTGACCGGCCCGACCATGACTTCATTGCTGATGCAACGCTATTCAGACAATTTACTGTTTATCATGATTGCGGGTGTGGCGTTGGTGTATTTGATGATGTTACTGCGCAAACCTGATCAGCAGCAAACACCGTACGCGGCAGTCTAGTCACCAAAAAAATGCCGCCAGTTGGGTATCCAACATGGCGGCATTGATTGAGTCTCTGATTATTGGCTGGCGATTATCAGTAGATTACTTTGTGACCATAGCTTTCCAGAATACCTTTCACGCGGTCCATAATCTCCGCAGTAGGGGGTTTGACCCCATCTAATTTGTACTCTTCGCCCATGGCAATCCATTTATGCTTACCCAACTCATGGTAAGGCAGCAGTTCGATCTTCTCGATATTGGTCATATTCTGGGTAAACTCACCCAACATATGTGCTGATTTATCATCATCCGACCAGCCCGGCACCACCACATAGCGGATCCAGGTTTTCTGGTTACGTTTTGCCAGATAGCGGGCAAACTCCAGAGTGCGATGATTGGAGACACCAACCAGATTTTGATGCACGCTGTCATCCATCTGTTTCAGATCCAGCATCACGAGATCGGTGGCATCAAGTAACTCATCAATGACGGGGTCATAACGGCGCACAAAGCCGTTGGTGTCCAGACAGGTGTGAATACCCTCTTCGTGGCAGGCGCGGAACCAGTCGCGCACGAATTCAGCCTGTAGGATAGCTTCGCCACCGGAGGCGGTCACGCCACCGCCAGAAGCATTCATAAAGTGACGATAAGTGACGGCTTCTTTGACCAACTCTTCAACGGTAACTTCTTTACCGCCATGGGTGTCCCAGGTATCACGGTTATGGCAATACAGGCAGCGCATCAAGCAGCCTTGGAAGAATACGATAAATCGGATCCCAGGGCCGTCAACGGTGCCACAGGATTCGAATGAGTGAATGCGGCCAAGTACGGACATTGCAGGTTACTCCAATACTGAATAAATAAAGGCCCCACAAAGGTGGAGCCTTTTAGTCTAATCTATTTTAGTTAGAACTTATATTGACTGAGTGAATGTACGTGTAATTACATCTTGCTGCTGTTCTTTAGTCAGCGAGTTAAAACGAACAGCGTAACCTGATACACGGATAGTCAACTGCGGATATTTTTCCGGGTTTTCCATCGCATCTAACAGCATTTCACGGTTCATGACGTTCACGTTCAGGTGTTGACCACCTTCGATGGACGCTTCGTGATGGAAGTAACCATCCATCAGACCCGCCAGGTTAGCTTTACGCACTTCGTCGTCTTTACCCAGTGCGTTTGGCACGATAGAGAAGGTGTAAGAGATACCATCTTTAGCGTAAGCAAACGGCAGTTTGGCCACTGAGGTCAGAGAGGCAACCGCACCTTTCTGATCACGGCCATGCATTGGGTTAGCACCAGGACCGAATGGAGCACCGGCGCGGCGGCCATCTGGAGTGTTACCGGTTTTCTTACCATAAACCACGTTAGAGGTAATGGTCAGCACGGATTGAGTTGCAACCGCACCACGGTAAGTACGCAGCTTCTGAATTTTCTTCATGAAGCGCTCAACCAGATCACATGCGATGTCATCAACGCGTGAGTCGTTGTTACCAAACTGTGGATATTCGCCTTCGATATTGAAGTCGATAGCCAAGCCATCAGCATCACGAATGGTGCTTACTTTGGCATATTTGATAGCAGAGAGGGAGTCAGCAGCAACAGACAGACCTGCAATACCACACGCCATAGTGCGATAAACATCACGGTCATGCAGTGCCATCAATGCAGCTTCATAGCTGTATTTGTCGTGCATGTAGTGAATGATGTTCAGCGAGGTAACGTATTGTTTAGCCAGCCAATCCATAAAGTGATCCATGCGTTCCATGACTTTGTCATAGTCCAGCACTTCATCCATCATTGGCGCTTCTTTCGGGCCAACCTGGATCTTCATTTTTTCGTCAACGCCGCCGTTGATTGCGTACAACATGGTTTTCGCCAGGTTAGCACGGGCACCGAAGAACTGCATTTGCTTACCGACAATCATCGGGCTAACACAACAAGCGATAGCATAGTCATCGTTGTTGAAGTCAGGGCGCATCAGATCATCATTTTCATACTGTACAGATGAAGTATCGATAGAGACTTTAGCTGCGTATTTTTTGAAGTTCAGTGGCAGTTTTTCAGACCACAGAATGGTCATGTTCGGCTCTGGAGACGGCCCCATGGTGTACAGGGTGTTCAAGAAGCGGAAGCTGGTTTTGGTCACCAGAGTACGGCCATCAACGCCCATACCTGCCAGTGATTCAGTGGCCCAAATTGGGTCACCAGAGAACAGCTCATCATACTCAGGGGTACGCAGGAAGCGAACCATACGCAGTTTCATAACCAAATGGTCAATCAGTTCTTGCGCTTCGATTTCAGTCAGTTTGCCCGCTTTCATGTCACGTTCGATGTAAACGTCAAGGAAAGTAGAAACACGACCGAAGGACATTGCAGCACCGTTTTGCGATTTAACCGCAGCCAGGTAGCCGAAGTAAGTCCACTGTACTGCTTCTTTAGCGTTAGTCGCTGGACCTGAGATATCGCAACCATATTTAGCTGCCATCTCTTTGATCTGAGCCAGAGCACGATGCTGTTCAGCAATCTCTTCGCGCAGCTGGATAGTCATCTCCAGGTCTTTACCGTTCTCCAGATCATCTTGCAAAGAGTTGAACTGAGCCAGTTTGTCTTTCATCAGGTAGTCGATACCGTAAACGGCTACACGACGGTAGTCACCAATGATACGGCCACGGCCATAGGCATCGGGTAAACCGGTCAGTACACCTGATTTACGGCAGTTCAGGATATCTTTGGTGTAGACGTCAAACACACCTTGGTTGTGCGTTTTGCGGTAATCGGTGAAGACTTTTTTCAGTTGCGGGTCAAGTTCACGACCGTAAACTTTGCAAGAGCCTTCTACCATTTTGATGCCGCCGAATGGGATCAGGGCACGTTTTAATGGTTTTTCAGTCTGCAAACCAACGATGGTTTCCAGATCTTTGTTGATATAGCCAGCATCATGAGAGGTGATGGTCGCCACAACGTCGGTATCGAAATCAACTGGCGCATGAGTGCGGTTTTCCAGTTTGATGCCTTCCATGACTTGCGCCCACAGCTTGTCGGTTGCTTCGGTAGAGCCGGCAAGGAAGGATTCGTCGCCTTCATAAGGGGTGTAGTTCTTCTGGATGAAGTCACGAACGTTTACTTCGTTCTGCCAGTCACCCTGGGTAAAGCCTTGCCATGCTTTGGCCAATTTTTCATTAAGTTCGGTCATAATGCATCTACCTTTTAATGTGAATTTCTTCGAAAACCGTGTGCGGCCACACTTAGTGTTGCTGGTCACCGCGCAGATAAATTACCCAGTAAGTCAAACCAACCAACAAACCGCCACCAATGATGTTGCCGATGGTGACTGGAATCAGGTTATCAATAACAAAGTGACTTACAGTTAGGTTAGCAAATTGCTCTGGTGCTGCTCCTATGGATTGCCAAAACTCAGGCGTCGCGAAGTTTTTAATCACGATACCCATAGGAATCATAAACATATTGGCGATGCTATGCTCAAAGCCGCTGGCAACAAACATGCCCACCGGTAAGATCATCGCGAACATTTTGTCCATTATGGTACGGCCGGAGTAACTCATCCAAACCGCCAGGCAAACCATTAAGTTAGCCAAAATCCCCAAACAGACTGCTTCAATAAAAGTATGGTGTAGTTTGTGGTCAGCTGTTTGCAGGACATTCAGCCCCCATTGACCATTTGCCACAGTATATTGGCCGGCGAACCAGATAAGCGCGACGAAGAACAGTGCTCCGCACAAGTTCCCAATATAGACATTAACCCAGTTACAGCCAAGTTGACGCCAGGTAATACGGCCACTGGCTTTGGCGACAGTGGTTAATACAGTAGAGGTGAAAAGGTCACCACCACACACCACCACTAACATTAGCCCCAAGGAGAAACAAATACCACCAACCAACTTGGCAAAGCCGAAAGGCACGCCCGCAGTACCGGTAGTTGCTGTGATATAAAAAACAAACGCAATTGAAATAAACACACCAGCAGTAATCGCTAAATAAAAAGTTTTCAGCGGATGCTTGGTGGCTTTATAGACACCGGCATCTTCAGCTACTTTAGCCATTGCCGCAGGTAATAATGCATCGAAGGGGTTGTCAGCTTTCACACTAACTCTCTTTTTAGGGTTAATAAAGCACAACGAGATACTAGCAAAGCAGTATAGCGTGAAAATTGATATGGATCATATTGCGCGAGTTTAGTTAGGGCTAAATCATTACAAATTGTACGCTTAATAAGGTTAACTTTATGATTTTAAACATAAAAAAATATTTTAAGTTTTACAAATAATTTTGATTGGACTGTTTTGAAGCCGTTGAGAAGGTTAACTAAAAGCGGTATTTGTAGCTGTTTTTATTATTATCGATCATGAAAAATTAACTATTTATTCACCTCTCTGCCTACTTTATCTCGCTGGCAAATAATGTTTGTTTAATAGTGCTGTTTTTCCACATAAGCGGCGTCAGAAAATAACGTTTTTTTATGACAAAAACAATTGTTGGAGTTCAGTGATGGCTATTTATTTTCGTTAGGAATAATTGCAGTAATAAATAGGCGAGGATCTCGAAGATAACCTCTCCCGCAGATGGCTAATTGATCCACGGGAGAGGGTAAAGAGCTTACTCGCCTTTAGCCCAGTAGCGGCGTTTAGCGGCTTGTAACTTGGCATAAGCACCGAGCAGCGCCTGATGTGCAGGTAATGCTTTCAGATCTTCATCGACACTAAACAGGCCGTTGAAGCGCTCCTCACCCGCTAATGCCGCAGAAGCAGCCTCTACCGCTTCCTGGCCATACATCTTCACAAATGCGCTGTGGTACTGCATCGGTTCACGATCAGGCTCTTGAGTCAGCAGCAGCAAGGTTTGCAGACAACGGTAATAGTTGGCCTGTTTTGCCGTAAAGACCGAAGAGTTAAAATCTTGCGTCCACTCCAGCCAAATTAGCCCTTGCTCCAGATCGCCGCCCGCTAATGCCAGCATGGATTTCAGTTCACCCACCCGCAAGGTATACCAGCCGTTATCTTTACCGGTGGCGATACCCAGCAGTTCGCGCACACGGGCGAAGTCGTCCAGCCCCTCATCATCAAGTTGTTGGATCAGTTCCAGATACTGCGCGGGTTGCCAATCACTGTCTGGCAGGGCCAGTAAGGTGTCACGCAGATGCACGCCCATGGTGTTGTTCGCCATCAGCAGGTCTTCGGCAGGGTAAATATCAGACATTCCCGGCACCAGAATGCGGCAGGCGTAAACACCTAAATGTTCGTAGTCAGCAATGTACACTTCAGCATCTTCTTGATTGAAGATGGCCATCAAGGTGGCGAACTCCTCTTCCGTGCTGCCTTTAAAGCTCCAGTCGACAAACGGATAGTCGGCATCCTCTTTAAACATATCCCAGCTGATTAAGCCGCTTGAATCGATAAAGTGAGTTTCTAGGTTGGTATGCTCAGCCACCTCTTCATCATCAAAGGTCGGTGCTGTAAAGACATCCAGATCTTTCAGGCTACGGCCCTGCAATAGCTCAGTCACTGTACGTTCCAGTGCAACACCAAAGTCTGGGTGGGCGCCGAAGGAAGCAAAACAGGTGCCATTTGATGGGTTAAACAGCACCACACAGATAACCGGGTACGCGCCACCTAAAGAAGCATCGTAAGAGAGGATCGGGAAACCCTCCTCTTCCAGTTTGGCGATAGCTTCCACCACCCCCGGATAGCGATTTAACACCTCTGTCGGGATCTCTGGCAAGCTAATGGATTCCGCGATAATGCGGTTTTTCACATAGCGCTCAAAGACTTCCGACAGCGCCTGCACGCGGGCTTCGTTGGCGGTATTCCCCGCAGACATGCCGTTTGAAACATACAGGTTGCCGATAATATTCATCGGAATATAGACGGTTTCTAAATCTGACTGGCGGGTGAATGGCAGCGAGCAGATACCGCGTTTGACATTACCGGACTGCAAATCCACCAGATCACTGGCGACCAACTCCTGTTCAGGGTCGTAAAACGCCAGCAGGCGCTCATCCAGAATACCTTCCGGCAGCAGATCATCCTCAGGGATTGGGAACCACTTTTCATTCGGATAATGAACGAAATCGCCCTCGGCAATGGCTCTGCCCAGATAGAAATCCGCGAAGAAATAGTTGGTGGATAAGCGCTCGAAATATTCACCCAAGGCCGAAGCCAGTGCCGCTTTCTTGCTGGCACCTTTGCCATTGGTAAAGCACAGCGGGCAGTCGCGGTCGCGGATATGTACCGACCAAACGTGAGGAACCGGGTTGAGCCAAGAGGCTTCTTCGATATTAAAG